>NZ_CP130060.1:307347-614694 GCF_030644385.1 Stomatobaculum sp. F0698
CGGGAGATGATGGACGGCGCGAAGGCGAGCCTGGACCGCATTCTGACCGCGATGGATCATCTTCGCGATTGCCTCGCCGGGGCTACGGAGAGAGAGCTCACGGACACGGAGACATCGGAGCTCGCGGCCTTCGATGCGCTGCGGGAAAAATTTGAGGCGGCCATGGATGACGACTTCAACACGGCCGATGCGATCAGCGCGGTCTTCGAGATGGTAAAGCGCGCCAACATCACGGTCACGAAGGAGAGCGCGGCCGCTTACATCCGTAGCGTAAAGGAGCTTTTGGAAAAGCTGCTCGAGGTGCTCGGCATTCACGCAGAGCGAAAGGAAGAGAGTCTGGATGCCCGCGTCGAGGCCTTGATCGAGGAGCGTCAGACCGCGCGCAAGGAGAAGAACTACGCGCGGGCGGATGAGATTCGCGCGGAACTCACGGCGATGGGCATACTCCTCGAGGACACCAAAGAGGGCGTCAAGTGGAAGAGAGCGTAAAGCAGGCAGCGCAGTTTTCGCCGCTGGTGCTCGCCTACCTCGGCGATGCGGTCTATGAGCTCTATATTCGAGAGCGCATTGTCGCGGGGGGAAATCAGCCGGTGAACCGCATGCACGGCAAGGCGGTGCACTTTGTGAAGGCGGAGACCCAGGCAAAGCTTCTGCGCTATCTGGAAGCAGAGCTCACGGAGGCGGAGAGCGGCATTGTGCGCCGCGGGCGCAATGCCCACGCGAACACGATGGCAAAAAATGCGAGCATGATAGACTACCGCCGCGCAACCGCGTTTGAGGCGCTGGTCGGCTATTGGAAGCTCAGCGGGCAGGAGGAGCGCTTCCGGGCGCTGCTGAATCAGGCGCTCGCGGCGCTCGAGGAAGAGGAGAGACAGGCGCATGAACGAAAACGCAATTGAGGGGCGCAATGCCGTTTTGGAGGCATTTCGCGCGGGAAAGACGGTTGACAAGCTTTACGTGCAGGAGGGCTTAAAGGACGGCCCGATTTTGAGCATCGTGCGGGAGGCAAAGAAGCAGGGCAGTCGCATTCTCTATTCGGACAAAGAGAGTTTGAATCGCATGAGCGAAGACGGGAAGCACCAGGGCGTCATCGCGATGGTTGCGAGCTATGCCTATGCGGAGCTCGGCGATATTCTCGCAAGCGCGCGGGAAAAGGGCGAAGATCCCTTCCTGATTCTGCTCGACGGCATCGAGGACCCCTATAATCTCGGTGCGATTATCCGCACCGCGAATCAGGTCGGCGCACACGGCGTTGTCATCAACAAGAACCGTGCGGTCGGGCTCACAGCGAGTGTCGCGAGAACCTCCGCGGGGGCGTTGAATTATACGCCGGTCGCAAAGGTCACGAACATGGCGAGAACCATAGAGGAACTGAAAAAAGAGGGTCTCTGGTTTGCCGCTGCGGATATGGACGGCGAGGAGATGTATCGCATCAACCTGAAGGGGCCGCTGGGCCTTGTGATCGGCAACGAGGGCAAGGGCGTCTCGGAGCTTGTCCGGAAAAAATGTGATTTTACGGCGCGCATCCCCATGCTGGGACAGATCGATTCGCTGAACGCGAGTGTCGCAGCCGGTGTGCTCGCCTATGAGGTACTGCGGCAGCGCCGCAGCTCGTAAAGGAGAAAAGTATGGAGTTTGAGCGAAAGGATCAGCGCGCCGCGCAGGAGGCTTGGGCGGCCTCGGAACGGCAGCGGAGCGCTGCGAGACAGGGACTCATCGAGGCGCTGGTCGGGATGATACGGACGGGCGGAACCGGAAGTTTTAATATGATCAGCGACAAGGACCGTGTCTTTTTCGAGGGTCTTACGCTGAGTGCTTCGCCGGATGCGGCGGAGGAAGAACTCCGCTCGGAGACCGAAAAGGTAAAGCTTATGCGGAAGCGTCTGCAGGCGCCGAAGTGCAACGACTGCGAGGGCGCGCCGGACCTCACCGGAAACTTTGACATGGCTTCCTGGGCTCGGGATGAGAGAGAGGTGCGCGCGTTAAAGTACATGATACTCTCGACCCTGCAGGAACTTGCGGGGCCGGTGCGGCGCGCGCTTATGAGAGAGGTTACGGATGCTGCGGTCAATGAGATTTTTTACCGCACGCTCTTTACGCTCGGCGAGGATTTTGCGGAGGAGGATCTGCTCCAGATTGCCTACGGATTGGATTTCCTTCGGACACAGGTGGAGACTTACGGCGCGGAGCGCTGAGCCGAAACGAAGACAGTAAGGAGGTTTATGAGTCAGGGGCATTCAAGGGTCAATCATGCGCTGCACCGTGTGCAGGGACGTTTTTTCCAGGCGGCAATGTGGGCGGAGGTCATCATAGCACTCTTTATTTTCGCGGCGATTGCGATTCAGGTTTGGCATTTGCCCTCACATTTGAACGCCAGTTCCCACACGCAGTTTACGGAGTTCATACAGGTGGTGCTGGATATTTTGATGTGCCTCGAGCTCATCATGATGCTCTGTCGCCATGACTTGGATTCCATCATTGAGGTCATGATTTTTGCCGTAACCAAGAACTTACTCGTGGTGCATGAGAGCAATTTGCACGTGCTGCTCGGCGTGGTTGCGCTTGCGCTGCTCTTCGGCATACGGAAGTACCTCTTCCTAAGCTCTGCGGAGTTGGAAGAGCACAAGCATCACCTCGACTTTATCCAGCAGGACAGAGACGACTGAGGCAAGCTGTGATAGCGATACAGAGAGAAAACCCCGGGGACCAAACGGTCCCCGGGGTTTTTTGGCTTTCACCCATGTTCGGTTCCGGAAAGTTTCAGAGGGCGGCGGTAGATGCGGCTGTCTCTTCGCTCTGCGCGCGCGGCGTTTTCCGCTTAGCTTTCTTTTTTTCCGGGAGTTTATCCCAGTGCAGGCTGGTTTTCCGGAAGAGCGGTTCCAGCACGTAGAGGATGCAGGGCAGCATGAAGGCGACAATAAAGGCGGAAATCAAAGCGCCTCGCGCGAGCAGCATGCAGACCTCTTTGATGAGATACATTTTGGAGACAATCGCGACACCGACGGTCGCCGCAAACATGCCGAGCGAACTCGTGATAATCGAGGCATCGCTCGTGGCTCCCGCGAGAACGGCGGCCTCCTCGCGATCCTTGCCGTTTCGTATTTCCTCTTGGAAGCGGGAACTCACGAGTATCGCGTAGTCGACGGTCGCGCCGAGCTGAATCGCACCAATCAGAATCGGCGCAATGAAGGAGATGCTGTCGCCCATCCAGTAGACCAGTCCCTGGTTAATGTAGATCGCCAGCTCAATCGTTAAGATCAGCGCGGCAGGGACCGTCGGGGAGCGGAACACAAACATGACGATCACAAAGATGGAAAGGACGGAGAGAGCATTCGTTGTGAGATTGTCCCGCGTGAATACCTCGCGCAGGTCTTCGGTCATGGCCGCCTCCCCGGTCAGGTAGGCATTCGGATCATAGCGGTATACAATTTCCTGCACCTTTGTAAGCTGCGCTTTGGTTTCATCGGTCGCGGGCTCGAGCTCGGAGGTCATCATGAGGAGCTGGCGGTCGTCGGAGCGGAATATTTTTCGTATCTTTTCCGGCAGGAAGAATTCCGGGATGCCGCTGCCGATCAAACTGTTGTAGGAGATCACGTGGCTGATGCCGGGCACCTCCTTGAGTTCCGCCTCCATTTCTCCCAGTTTTCCGTTGTCGAGCGACTTGTCGAGAATCACGACATGCTCGGTTGCGGTTTTGAACTCCTCTTTTAATTTCTCGTTAGAGCGGAGCGAGGGGAGGTCAGAGGGCAGGGAGCGGGAAATCTGATAGTAGATGTCGGTGTTTTTCTGCGAGTAGTAAGCGGGCACCAGCGCGAAGAGGAAAAGGATGATTAAGAGTCGGCGGTGCTTTAAGAGAGAGCGGTTAAAGTTTGTGAAGTCCGGGAACAGCGACTTATGCTTGTACTTCTCGATCGCCTCGTCAAAGACCAGAATGAGGCAGGGGAGAATCAGGATGACGCAGGCAATGCCGATTACGACGCCTTTTGCCATGACTATGCCCATGTCGCGGCCCATGGTAAAGCGCATCGCGCAGAGGGCCAGGAAACCCGCAATGGTTGTGAGCGAGCTGCCGGAAAGAGAGACAAAGGCCGAAGAGATCGCATTTGCCATGGCCTCTTGCTTGTTCGACTGCTTCTGTTTTTCCTCTTCATAGCGGTGGAAGAGGAAAATCGAATAGTCGACGGTCACGCCGAGCTGGAGTATGGCGGCAATCGCCTTGGTGATATAAGAAATCTCTCCGAGGAAGATATTGCTGCCCATATTGTAGAGCACGGCCATGCCGATGTTTGCGAGGAGCAGGAAGGGCATGACATAGGATTCGAAGCTTAAGAGCAGCACCGTGAGCATTAAAATCACGGTGATCACGGTGTAAATCGGGAGCTCGGAAATCACAAGTTCCTTGATGTCCTGCACCATGGCGGACATGCCGGCGACAAAGCACTTTTCGTTGGTGAGAGCCCGGATTTGCACAATGGCGTCCATGGTTTCATCCGCGGAGAGCGCCGTGTCGAACTGGACAATCATGAGGGTTGCCTTGCCCGCATAGAAGTTGTCGCGGAGTTTGGCGGGGAGCATATCGGTCGGAATCTGAATGCCGAGGGTATCGGAAATCCAGAAGGCATTGCTGACATGCGGCACCTTTTGAATGCTCTCTAAGAGCTCATCCGTATAGGCGGGCGGCATGCCCTCGACTACTACCATGGAGGTTGCCGCCGCTTGGAAGGGGTCCTCGAGCAGCTGTTCGCCCTGTACCGAGCGGACGTCCTTCGGGAGATAGGAGAGCACGTCGTAGTTCGTGCGGGTGCCGATGTAGCCGAGCAGGGCCGGAATCAGCAGCAGGATTGCGACAAAGAGTACGAAACGGGGTTTTTCGGTAATGCGTTTTGCCAATTTATGTATCATGATGACTCCTTTTGCCTCAGTGGTGCGTCCAAGCGGTCAGGAAAGACCAGATATCCGAGAACATTTTTCCGATGCGCGCCATGAGGCCGGGTTTCTTCTCGTTTTGTGCCCCCTTCACCTGCGTTTTCGGCTCCGTTTTTTTAATTTCCGCGCTCCGCAGCATGACGGAGACCGAGCTCACATTGTCGTTTTCGGCCGCGGTCAGGGACTCGGGAGCGGCATTGACATCGAGGGAGAAGAGGCGGGTCTTTTCGCCCGTGTTTTCATCCCACTTGTTCTCAACCAAGGAACGTATGCTCTCGCTTGCCTGATGCAGGGCATCCGTGCTGTCGAGCGCGGAGGCACTCTGACGGAGTATCGAGGCGGTCGCGCCGAGGGAGAGGTCCGCATTGCCGTGAAAGGCAGCGCTGTTGCTCTGTAAGATGTCGCGGGTTGTGCGGAGCAGCGCCGTAAGGCTCGCGCTGCCGTCTCTCAGATGCTCACTCAGGGCAGCGGCATCGCGCAAGCTGTCCTGCAGTTCCGGGAGATAAGAATCCGTGGTCTCGTAGAGGCGATTGAGGGCTGAAATGCTCTGCTGCAGGTCACCCGAGAGCGCTCCGGCATCCGCTGCCGCGCGCGTACCGGTCGAAGCGCTGCCGTAGAGAGCGTCGTAGAGCGAGGAGAGGCGAAGTACATCCAGGTCATCGCCGAGGGCGTCCAGCTTGCCGTAGATACCGTTTGCCTGTGCCGCGGCCGCCTGAACCTCGTCTCTCCGATTCCAGAGTGTAAGGGCGTAGGCAATCTGTTCGTCCGAGTAGCCGAGGGAGGCAAGCTTTCGGCTCGCAAAATCCTGGAAGCTGCCCTGCGGGTACTGCGGGGCAGCGCTGATTTCGGCATCGGAGCGGTAATCAATGCCGCTCGCATCCGAGTCGGTCGCAAGGCGGCCGCTGACCCGAACGCGATTCGCGCCGGTGCTGCCGGCATCGACGGGCTGTAAGCCGTGGGCCTGCATGTACTGTGCATAGGCCTGATAGAGGGCGCCCATTTGTTTGAGGGTTCCGTTTACGCTTTGGTCTGCGGCCTGCTTGCCGTTTGCGCTGAGCTCACGTATGGCCTTTACATCCGACCGAATCGCACGGCCGTCGCGCTCCAAGTCGTCGCTCGCATCCTGAAGGCTGTACATATTGTCTTTCAGGGAATTGAGAGTGCTTTCGCTCTCCTTTAAATGTTGCTTCAGGGAGAGGAGACTCTCATTCAGACCGCTTAGGTTCTGCTCCAATTCGTCGATGGTCCGCTCGGAGGCGTTCAGATGGCCGCCGACCGGTGCGAGATCCGCCGTGAGTGCATCCATATTGCCGAGAAAGGCGTCCAGGTTGCCGTAGAACTCGCTCTCGCGGCTCTGTATGTTTTTTTGCACGCGGTTTAAGCCGTCGAGGCCGTCCGCTGCCTGTCCCAGTTTCCCCTGCATGCCCTGCATGGAATCATAGAGTTGATCGCCGGCCGCGGTCAGCTGCTTCCAGGAGTCCTCAATGTCCCGCTTGCTGTCCTGTAAGTCCTTTAAGTCGGTAAGGCGCCCCGCAGCATTGATCGGGCCGAGGAGAAAGGTGAAACCGTTAAAGCTGAAGTCCTCGCTGCCCACGGAGAGCACATATTCCTTCTCCTCGCCGGGGAGCCAGAAGAAAACCGCGGTCTTTAAGTTGCCGACGGTCTGAATCTGGGCGTCCGGTGCCGAGAGGGAGAGGATGTCGTTTTGGTTAAAGACAGCCGCGGCGGTCAGGAACCAATTGTTTTTTTGGTACTCGCTGCTCGCGGGATTCGGAACGGCGCGGATGTGAATTTTGACCACACCCTTTTCGCCGGCGAGTTGTTCCGCCTCAACCGGGACCCCGTTCAGACGATACTGAATCGAGAGAACGAAGGGCAGGGTTTCAAAAGGCGCGCGGGTCTTTCCTTCGAAATAGAAGTGCGAGGGTGCGTTTTCGCCGAGCGAAAAGCGAACTTTGCCCTCGGAAATCTCCGGCTTGATGCCGTTCGTCAGGTTTTCGACGCTGTCGTAAGAGCCGTAGTCCACGACTTCGTTTGCGCCGTTCAGCGCATAGCTCTTTACGACTGCGGCGTCGGTCGGGTTTCCGTAGCTGTCGAGGCTCACATAGTAGGCCTCGTCGACCGTGGGGCGCACGCCGCTCGTCACTTCGGCGACTGCGACAAAGGGGGACTCGAGCGCCAGGATTGCGCCGAGGGCGAGTGCCGGCAGTCTTTTGCCGACAGGGTTCTTTTTGAAACGCTTCATTTCTGTGTGCATGATACTTGACTCCTTTGCTGCGATTATGCTTCGGCTTTCTGCGCCGATAATTGATATTGGAATGATAATAGACAAGTGTCTAATAAAAGAACTTTGAACATTATAATTCGAATCAGAAGGCTTGACAAGGGGGAAGAAGTAAAAAATCGGAAAGCATGCGTCAAATGCGCCGCCGGGTGCATCTGTCCGATCACGAATCCGGACTGAAGCGCTGTGTTTCGCTTCCCGCGCGGTATGCTCTGCAAAAAAAAAAATAAGAAGGGGGGAGAACATGGTATCGAAGTCTACCGCCGAAAGCGTCCTTGGGACCGCAGGCAGGAAATAACGGCGATATCAATACCGGAGATGCCCGGAGGTGCTTTGCGATGCAGAGCGTGCTTGCCGTTGTATGCAAGCGGGATTGCGACGGCTGCATCCACACGGCTTTACGGCTTTGCGTTCGGCGGTTTGGCGCGCAAACGGTGTAAAAACCGGCAAAATGGACGGGAGAACGCGCAAACGGAGCGGTATTTCCGAGGCTTTGTCGGCTTGTATGTGGCAAGAGGCCTGTGCTATGATAAAAAGGCTGCTTAGACAGAGAAAGGTGTTTATCAAAGTCAATGAATATTATTGTGGTCGGTAACGGAAAAATAGGAGAGCTCTTGGTACAGCAACTTTCGAAAGAAGGGCACGATGTGGTCGTTGTGGACAGCAATGCGGCGCGCATCCGTTCGCTGGAGGAAAAGCTGGACGTCTCGACGGTGGTCGGAAACGGCGCTTCGATTGAGATTTTGCGAGAGGCGGGAGCTGAGAACTGTGACATCCTGATTGCGGTGAGCAACAGCGATGAGGTGAACCTTCTGACGGCCCTGGTCGCAAAGAAGCTCGGTTGCGAGTACACGGTGGCGCGCGTTCGCAGTCCCGAGTACGACCGGGAGATGAACCTCTTAAAGACGAGCTTCGGCATTAACCTTTCGGTGAACCCCGAGAAGACCTGCGCGAAGGAGATTTTCCGCCTGCTGCAGTTCCCGAGTTTCTTAACGCGAAACTCCTTTGCGGGCGGTCGCGCGGAGATGGTGGAGCTCATAGTCCCCGAGGAGGGGAAACTCACGGACCGCAAGCTCATGGAACTTGCGCCCCTATTGGACAAGAAAGCGCTGATTTGTACGATTGAGCGGGACGGCGAGGTACTGGTTCCCTCGGGATCCACCGAGCTTCGGGCGGGCGATAAGCTTGCGGTGGCGGCGGCAACCGCAGACCTGCCCTTCCTGCTGCGCCGCTTCGGCATTCCGACCCTGGATGTGAAGCAGGTGATGATAGTCGGCGGAAGCGCAACGGCGCGCTATCTCGCGACCGATTTAATCAACGCGGGGCTCTCGGTTACCATCGTTGAGTCGGACCGCGAGAAGTGCAAGGCGCTCGAGGATCTCCTGCCGAAGGCAAGCATCATCCACGGAGACGGTTCCCTGCAGCACTTACTTGCGGAAGAGGGCATCGCGAATATGGACGCCGTGGTACCGCTGACCGGCATCGATGAGGAAAATATCCTGATTTCGCTCTACGCGCATTCGGTCGGCACGAAGAAGACCATCACGAAGGTGAATCGCACCGAGTATCTGAATCTCTTCGGCCAGGAACATCTGGGGGCCGTTGTGAGCCCGAAGTCCCTGACCGCGAACGAGATTACGCGCTACACGCGCGCGGCGAGTCAGTCGCGCGAGGGCTCGGTGGAGACGCTCCACACCATAGGCGGCGGTGCGATCGAGGCCCTCGGCTTTACGGTTCCAGAGGAGGCGAGCTTTGTCAATAAGCCCATTATGGAGCTGCCCTTAAAGCCTTCGACCCTGATTGCGAGCATTGTCAGAAACCAGAGGGTCATTATCCCCGGCGGACAGGATTGCCTGATGCGCGGTGACTCTATCGTGGTCATTGCGAGTGCGGATCGCATGATTTCGAACTTCGCGGATATCTTCCGGGAGCGCGGAGGAGAGGCATGAACTACCGTTTGATCGGAAAATACATGGGGCATATCCTCCTCGTGGAGGGAATCTTTCTGCTGCCGGCGATTGCCGTCGCGGCGGCCTATCGCGAGCCGCAGAGCGCGCGTGCCATTGCGATTGCGGCGCTACTCACGCTGCTGCCCGGTGTTCTGCTCTCCTGTATCCGGAGCCACCGTTCGATTTCGATGAGCGAGGGCTTTGTGGTCTGTGCGCTCGGCTGGATTGTGCTCTCGCTCTTCGGTGCCCTTCCCTTTTACATCAGCAGAGAGATTCCGCGCTACATCGACTGCTGGTTTGAGACCGTGTCCGGCTTTACGACCACGGGGTCCAGCATACTCACCGAGGTAGAGGGCATGTCGCACGGCCTTCTCTACTGGAGAAGCTTTACCCACTGGATCGGCGGCATGGGCGTGCTGGTCTTTCTGCTCGCGATTTTGCCGCTCGCCAAGGGGGACGGCGAGCCCTTCAACTTAATGAAGGCAGAGAGCCCGGGCCCCTCGGTCGGTAAACTGGTGCCGAAGATTTCGACGACGGCAAAAATTACTTATATTATCTACTTTGTGATGACCGTCGTCATGATCGCCGTGCTGCTCTTTGAGGGCATGCCGCTCTTTGATGCCGTGCTCAATTCCTTCGGTACGGCGGGCACCGGAGGCTTTGCAATCAAGAACAACTCGATTGCGGCCTATCCGAGCCAGGTGGTACAGATGACGATTGCGGTCTTCATGGCGCTCTTCGGCGTCAACTTCTCGGTCTATTATCTGATGCTCAGCAAGAAGTGGAAGGATGCCTTGATGAACGAGGAGTTCCGCTGGTACTGGGGTATCATGCTCGGCGCTTCCTTGCTCATTGCGGGCAATGTGTTCCTGAAGAGCTTTTACCCCGCGGATTTCGGCCAGGCCTTCCGCGACAGCTTCTTCTCGGTCTCCTCGGTCATGACGACGACGGGCTTTTGCACGGCGGACTTTGACAAGTGGCCGGAGTTTTCGCGCTACATGCTGCTCCTTGTCATGTGTATCGGTGCATCGGCGGGGTCGACCGGCGGCGGCATGAAGGTGTCCCGCGTGCTGCTCTTATTCAAGCATTTGCGGACGCAGATGTGTCAGATGATACACCCGCGCCGTGTGCGTTCGGTGCGCATGGACAAGCGCCGGGTCGAGAACTCGGTGATGTTCGGCACCACGGCTTATCTCGCGGCGTATCTCATCATCATGACGCTGTCCCTGCTCATCGTCTCGCTGGACGGCAAGGGCTTTGAGACCACCTTTTCGGCGGTGGTTTGTACCTTTAACAACATAGGACCGGGTCTCGGCATGGTCGGACCGACCGGAAACTTCAGTGCCTTCTCGGATCTCTCGAAGTTTGTGCTCTCGGTCGATATGCTCTTCGGTCGACTGGAGATCTTCCCGCTGCTCTTCCTCATCTCGCCGGAAGTCTGGACGCGGAAGCAGTTAAAGACGCGCGTGGTCCCGAGCTGAGAAGAGGCTTGAGAGCGCGGGGGAAATATGTTATACAAGTAAGATACAAAAAGAAGTTCAGGGAGGATGGTATGAAAAAGACGGCAAAGGCGCTCTGCGCATTGGTTTCCGCGGCACTCTTGCTTGCAGGTTGCGGCGGTGGCGCAAAGACGGAGACAAAGGATTCCGCTAAGGCGGAGAGCACGACGACGGCGGACGGCTCCTCGCAGACCGTGGTTCCGAAGGAGCAGCTGAAGGTCGGTGTGCTGCTGATCGGCGACGAGAACGAGGGCTACAGCGCGAGCCATATCAACGGTCTCAAGGAGGCTGCGAAGACGCTGGGAATCAGCGAGGATCAGCTGATTTTTAAGACCAATATCCGCGAGGATGAGTCTTCGCTCGACGCGACCGAGGACCTCGCGAACCAGGGCTGCCAGCTGATTTTCGGCACGAGCTTCGGTTACGAGAGCTACATGCTGGAGGTCGCAAAGGACCACCCGGAGATTACCTTCTGTCATGCGAGCGGAAATCAGGCTGCGGGCGCGGGCCTCGCGAACTTCCACAACTACTTCGACGATATCTATGAGGCGCGCTATGTGAGCGGTGTCGCTGCGGGCTTAAAGCTGAAGCAGATGATAGACGAGGGCAAGATTAAGCCGGATCAGGCGAGACTCGGCTATGTCGGCGCTTATCCCTACGCGGAGGTGATTTCCGGTTACACGGCCTTCTACCTCGGCGCAAAGTCCGTGGTCCCGGAGACCACGATGAAGGTTCTCTACACGAACAGCTGGGGCGACCCGGCGGTCGAGGCGGAGACCGCAAAGCAGCTCATTTCCGACGGCTGCGTGCTTTTAAGCCAGCACGCGGACACGACCGGCGCACCGACGGCGGCAGAGGAGGAGAAGGTTCCCTGCGTCGGCTATAACATCGATATGACGGGCGTCGCACCGGATTCCGCAATCACCTCCCCGACCAACAACTGGGGTGTCTACTACACCTACGCGATGGAGAGTGTGCTCTCCGGCGAGCCGATTGCGACGGATTGGTCCGAGGGCTTTGCCCAGGATGCGGTGCGTCTCACGAAGCTCGGCACGGCCGCGGCACCCGGCACCGAGGAGAAGTTAAAGGAAGTGGAGCAGCAGATTAAGGACGGCAGCCTGCATGTCTTTGACACGAAGAACTTCACCGTGGACGGCAAGGAAGTCACGAGCTATGCGCCGAACGGTCAGGAGCTCATTTCGGACGGCTATTTCCACGAGTCGGAGTACCGCTCCTCCCCGAGCTTTGACTTGATTGTCGACGGCATCGAGGCGACTGCGAACTAATTCAGGAAGACCCACAAAAAGCCCCCTGCGACGGCAGGAGGCTTTTTGATTCAAAGCTGACAGCGGCTTAAGGAGGAAACCGTGGCAGAACAGGCAATACGCTTTTGCGACATCAGCAAACACTTCGGCGAGGTCAAGGCGAGCGACCACGTGAGTTTCTCGCTGAAGAAGGGGGAGATACTGGCCCTTCTCGGAGAGAACGGAAGCGGCAAGACGACGCTCATGAACATGCTCTCCGGCATTTACTTTCCGGACAGCGGTCACATCGAGGTGAACGGAGCGCCGGTCAGCATACGCTCGCCGAAGGACGCTTTTAAACTCGGCATCGGCATGATACACCAGCACTTTAAGCTGATTCCGGTCTTCACGGCGGCGGAAAATATCATACTCGGCGAACAGGGCGGCAAATACGATTTAAAAGCTGCGGAGCGAAAGCTCTCGGAACTCGCGGATCGCTACGGCTTCCGCCTGAATCCGAAACAGAAGGTCTACGAGCTCTCGGTCTCCGAAAAGCAGACCGTTGAGATTATGAAGGTGCTCTACCGCGGCGCGGACATTTTGATTCTGGACGAGCCGACGGCCGTGCTCACGCCGCAGGAGACCGAGCGCCTCTTTGCCATACTCCGGAAGATGCGGGAAGACGGGAAGTCCATCCTGATCATCACGCACAAGTTAAACGAGGTGCTCGCAATCTCGGACCGCGTCGCGGTGCTGCGGAAGGGGCGGTACATCGGCGAGGTCGAGACCGCCAAGGCCGATGCCTCCCTGCTCACAGAGATGATGGTCGGCGAAAAGGTGAGGCTCGGCATAGACCGCGCGGAGCCGGGAAACGGACCGAGACGCCTCCGTCTCGAGAAGGTGTCCTGTGTCAACGCGGAGGGCGTGAGCGTGCTCTCGGATTTAAGCCTAAGCCTGCAGGGCGGCGAGATACTCGGCATTGCCGGCATCGCCGGAAACGGGCAGAGGGAGCTCCTAGAGGCCATAGCCGGTCTGGTGCCCTATACCGGTGAAATCTGGTACGGCGAGGACAACGGGGAAGAGAAGAATCTGCGCGGCATGAGCCCGGCGGAAATCGAGGCCCTCGGCGTGCGCCTCGCCTTTGTCCCCGAAGACAGACTGGGCATGGGCCTGGTGGGCAGCATGGACTTGACGGACAATGTGATGCTCCGCTCCTATCGGAACGGCAGCGGCTTTGTGACCGATCGGAAGAAGCCGCGGGAACAGGCCGAGCAGATTGTGGAAGAGCTTTCGGTCGCGACTCCGGGCACCGCAACGCCCATTGCCAGACTCTCGGGCGGCAATGTGCAAAAGGTGCTGGTGGGGCGTGAGATACTCGGAAGCCCCAAGGTTGTGATGGCAGCCTACCCGGTGCGCGGTCTCGACATTCACTCGGCGTATATGATATATCAGCTCCTGAACGAGCAGAAGAAGAGCGGCAGCGCCGTGATTTGTGTCGGCGAGGATCTGGACGTGCTCCTTGAGCTCTGCGACCGCATCCTTGTATTACAGGGCGGGAAGAGCGCCGGCATTTTGGATGCGCGGAACGCGAGCAAGGAAGAACTGGGAAGAAGAATGATGGGCGGAAAGGAAGTTGAGGCATGAGTCAGGGAAGAGAACCGCTGTTTCAAATGCATAAGCGCGGCTACATTTCGTTCGGAAAGCTCGCGCTGATTCACCTCATCGCACTATTGCTGGCGCTCGTGACCTGCGCGGCTGTCATTGTGCTGGTGACGGGGGTCAATCCGCTCGGCGTCTATGAGGCGCTGGTCTCCGGCGCGGTCGGAAACCCGCGGCGGCTCTGGGTCACGATACGCGAGAGCGGCGTGCTGCTCTTAATTGCGGTGGGCCTCACCCCGGCGTTTCGCATGCGCTTCTGGAACATCGGCGCGGAGGGGCAGATACTGGTCGGCGGCATTGCGAGCGCGGGGCTCATGATACTGCTCGGCGGCAAGATTCCGAATGCGCTGCTCCTTGCGCTCATGATTGCGGGCAGTATGCTCTTCGGCATGATATGGGGGCTGGTTCCCGCTTATTTTAAGGCGCGGTACCACACGAACGAGACCCTGTTCACGCTCATGATGAACTATGTCGCGCTGCAGCTGGTCACCTTTTCGATTTGCTTCTGGGAGAACCCGAAGGGCTCGAACAGCATAGGCACCATCAACCAGGCGACGCGCGCGGGCTGGTTTCCGCGCATCGGCGGCACGGGCTTTGCGGGCAGCCAGTATGTCTTCGGCCTCTTTATCATCCTCCTTGTGACCCTCTTTATGCACCTTTATTTGCAGCGCACCAAGCAGGGCTTTGAGATTTCGGTGGTCGGCGCGAGCCAAAATACGGCGCGCTACGCGGGCATCTCGGTGCAGCGCGTCATGCTGCGCACCATGGCCATTTCCGGCGCAATCTGCGGCCTTGCGGGCGCGGTGATTGTGGGCGGGGCGGGACACACGCTCTCGGTCAGTACGGCGAACGGGCGCGGTTTCACGGCCATCCTGGTCGCCTGGATGGCGAACTTTAACCCGCTCTTCATGGCGTTGATTGCGGTGCTCCTCTGCTTCATGCAGCAGGGCTCCATCCAGATTGCGACGCAGTACAAGCTGAACCAGAATTTTTCGGACATCATCACGGGCATACTGCTCTTCTTCCTGATCGGTTGCGAGTTCTTTGTCCGCTATCGCCTGAGCGTCCGCAAGAAAGGAGAGACGAGATGAATTTGCTGGCCACTTTTTTACAGCGCGCCATTTTGCAGGGCGTTCCGATACTCTACGGCGCAAGCGGTGAAATTCTGACGGAGAAGTCGGGAAATCTGAACCTGGGCATTCCGGGCATCATGTATATGGGCGGCGTCTCCGGTCTGATTGCGGCCTTCTTTTACGAGAGAGCGGCGGGAGAGCGGGCTTCCGGCCTCGTGGGTCTCTTCCTCTCGCTCGCGGCGGCCCTCCTCATTTCCATGCTTGCGGGTCTCCTCTACAGCTTCTTAACCGTCACGCTCCGCGCGAACCAGAATGTCGTGGGACTTTCGCTCACCACCTTCGGTGTGGGCTTCGGCAATTTCTTCGGCGGCTCTCTCTCGCAGCTTGCGGGCGGCGTGGGCCAGATTTCGACGAAGCTCACGGCAGCCGCTTATCGGCAGAGCCTTCCGGGGCTCTCGAAGCTTCCCTTTGTGGGCAAGGCCTTTTTCTCCTTCGGCTTTCTCACCTATTTCTCGATCATCCTGGCGCTCTGCCTCGCCTTTTTGCTGACGGGCACGCGGAAGGGACTTGAGATTCGTGCGGTCGGCGAGGATCCCGCTGCGGCGGATGCGGCCGGGGTCGATGTGAACCGTGTGAAATATGTCTCGACCGTGCTCGGCGCGGCGCTCGCAGGCCTCGGCGGCCTCTGCTTTGTCATGGAATATCTGGGCGGGACCTGGGCGAACGACGGCTTCGGTGACCGCGGCTGGCTTGCGGTCGCGCTGGTCATACTCTCGGTCTGGAATGCGAGAAAAGCGATTTGGGGTTCCTTCCTCTTCGGCGGACTCTACATTCTCTACCTCTATATTCCGGGCTTAAACCGCTCGGCGCAGGAGCTCTTTAAGATGCTCCCCTATCTCGCGACCATATTGGTGCTCATTCAGACCGGAAGAAGGAATCGCGCGGAGGATCAGCCGCCGGCAAGTCTCGGTCTCTCTTACTTCCGAGAGGAGCGTTGAGCGATGGGCATCGGAATCAAGCTGCTGCTCGCCGAGTTACTGATACTCGGCCTGCAGACCCTCCTCTACTTCGGCGTCGAGGCTTTTGAGGGCAAGCCGCACAATGTGGCAAAAAAAATAGACGGACACATTCCCTTTGTGCCCGCCTTTGTATACATCTATGTACTCTGGTTTCCGCTGATACTCCTGTTTCCGCTGGCGCTCTTTCAGGCGAATCCCATGGCCTATGCGCGCTACCAGACCGCGATTGTCGCAGACATCGCGCTGAGTCTCCTTTGTTACCTCGTCTACCCGACGAGCTTTGTGCGCCCCGAAGCGCCGGATACCCTTTCCGGCCGGGCCATGAAGCTCGTGTTCCGGGGGAGCTATAAGGGCTTAAACTGTGCGCCGAGCATGCACTGCTCCATGTGCTATCTCGTGCTGCACTTTGTCGGTTCCACCCCGGGACTGCCGCTCGCCGTCGCGGCGCTTGCGGCCCCGATTGCGCTCGGCATCGTAATCTCAACCCTCTTTACGAAGCAGCATGTCCTGATCGACGCGCTGACAGCGCTTCCGCTCGCGGCAGTCTGTATCCTGATCGGCAATCGCCTGCCGCTCACGGCGCTTCTTCACTGGATTCAGGGCGCTTAAGCTTGTCCGCGAAGGGGCGGTTTTTGGGCGCTGCCTCCGTCGCAGCGGGGGTAGAGAGCCCCTCGCTGTGGGCGCGGAGCATCTCTTCGCGGAGCTCGCTCGCCGAGAGGAGGAGAGCTCCCTGGCTCCGCACAATGATTTGTTCCACCCCGTCCGAGGTCGCGACCGTCACAATATCGCTTGCGGCATGGCGGCCGGAAAAGCTCTCGATATAGCTGTCCGCGGTCTGGGCGGTCTTTGTGTAGACGACAAAGAGATTGTGCCAGGGATAGCGCTCCTCCTTGTGATCTTTCCGCCGATAGGCGTCAAAGACCACAATCAGCGTAGTTCCGGTGAAGCCCTGGTAGTCGGAGAGAAGATCCAGGAGCGCGAGTCGCGCACTGTCGATGTTCTCCTCCGCGAGGGCGCGGAGCTCGGGAAAGGCAAAAATAATATTGTAGCCGTCGACCAAGAGGAAGTGCTTCCGCGGCGCGGCGGTTTTGAGCGCGCGATACGCGCGCTCTTTTGCCGCCTCGCTCGCCTCCCTTCGCTGCCTTTCCGGGCGCTTCTTGTCGCGCTGCCGGTTCTGATAAAAGGTGCGGTCCAAGATTGCATCGATTTCTTCCAAAGAGAGCGGAGCGCTCTCTTTTTTGGTGCGGATAGGAGCGTCTTCGGGAAGCGCTTCCTCTGCGGCGCTCATGTCGCGCCGGTAGGGGAGATGCATGTAGCGGGGGGCCTCCGCATAGGAGACCGTCTCACCGCTTCCGTGGCGGCAGAAGACCGAGTCCGCCGGAAAGGCAAGATCCGCCGCGGGATCGTAGCCCCGCGCGGCAATGACGCTCTCCGCATCCCGGCAGGGAAAAAAGCCCGCAAAGGAGAGG
The DNA here is from genome assembly GCF_030644385.1 of Stomatobaculum sp. F0698. Lineage (GTDB taxonomy): Bacteria > Bacillota > Clostridia > Lachnospirales > Lachnospiraceae > Moryella. The sequence goes on from NZ_CP130060.1 coordinate 324,470, forward strand.
GAGAGCGAGCCCTCGCCTTTCGTAAAGCGGCGCAGTTCCGCGGCATAGTTTTGCATGGCGAGGACGGCAGCCTGTCCGTGGATTTCGGCCTCAGCCTCGGACTCTGCCGTGCCGAGCGTAAAGGTAGCGCCCATGCGGTCCAGATCGTTTAAGGCTCTGCCGAGCGAAGACGCGGGCAGGCGGAGCGAAAAGGCATAGTAGGGCTCCAGAAGGCAGGGGGCCGCGGAAAAGAGACCGGCGCGGAGCGCCCGTATGGCGGCCTGCCGAAAATCGCCGCCCTCGGTGTGCTTCTCGTGGGCCCGCCCCGCAATGAGGGTAATTTTAAGATCCGTGAGCGGTGCCCCGCTCAAAATCCCGGGAATTTCCTCTTCTTCCAAGGTGCGCAGCACCTGCTGCTGGTATTGGTTCGCGAGGAGCTCGGTGCCGAGCGCGCTCTCAACCTGCACGCCGGAGCCCGGTTCCAGGGGCTCGAGGAAGAGATGTACTTCCGCGTAGTGGCGGAGCGGCTCAAAATGGCCCGCGCCCTCGGCGCTCTTGGTGACGGTCTCGCGGTAGCTGACGCCCGCGGGTTCAAAGGAGACCGCGAGCGAAAAACGGCGTTCCAACAGTTCCGTGAGGATTTCCAGTTGCATTTCGCCCATCAGAGAGACCAGCAGGGTCTTGCCGCCGGCGTCGAGGGAAAAGCGGAGACTCGGCTCCTCCTCCTCGAGAGAACGGAGGCGGGGCAGCAGTTCCGTGAGCGAAGCGGATTCCGGTAAAATAAGGCGATAACGGAGCACCGGGGTCAAAATAGGCAACGTATGTTCTCCGCTCTCCGCCCCCAGTCCCATGCCCGCGCGGCTCTCCGTGAGCCCCGTTACGGCGACCACGCTGCCCGCGGGCGCCTCTTTTAAGAGGGAGTAGGAGCGCCCCGAGTAGAGGCGCAGCTGCTCGACCTTTTCGTCGAGCGGCGGGAGCGGCATCTTGGCGCTCAGGCTGCCCCCCGTGATTTTCAGGAAGCTTAGGCGCGCCCCCTTCTCGTCCGTGCCGATTTTAAAGACACGGGCCGAGAATGCCTCCGGGTAGACCGGCGGGACAAAGAGGCGGGAGATGCCGTCCAGGAGTTCCGTGATGCCCTCCGCACGGAGGGCGGAACCGAAGAAGCAGGGGGAAAAGCGCCGGGCCTTAAAAAGAGCCGCAATTTCCGCTTCGCTCGGCGGCGTGCCGTGCTCCAGATAGCGGTTTAGGAGTGTCTCGTCTAAGAGGGAGAGCTCCTCCGCGAGATCGGGGGTGTCTACCTTGCGGGAGAAGTCGATGAACTCGCCGTTAAGCCGCGTGCGGAGCGAAGAAAGCAGCGCCTCCCGGGTGCCGACCTGCCGGTCCGTCTTATTGAAAAAGACGAGGCAGGGGATGCGGTAGCGGCGAAGAAGCTGCCAGAGCGTAAGACTGTGTCCCTGTACGCCCTCGGCCGCGCTGATCACGAGAATCGCGAGGTCCAGAACCTGAAGGACGCGCTCGGCCTCCGGGGAGAAGTCCACATGTCCCGGGGTGTCGAGCAGAGTCACCGCGAGATCGCCGTATTCAAAATAGGCCTGTTTTGAAAAAATGGTGACCCCGCGGCGTTTCTCCGCGGGGTCGGTGTCCAGAAAGGCAGAGCCGTAGTCGACGCGCCCCGGCGCGCGGAGCGCACCGGAGGCGACGAGGAGGGCCTCGGAAAGCGTGGTTTTGCCGGCATCCACATGGGCCAGGATGCCGAGCGTCAGGCGGCGCATCAATTTTTGGTCAGGTGGAAGGCAAAGCCGCCGATCTCATCCGAAAGATAGAGGAAGGTGGTTCTGCCGGCAGCGTCCACCCGGCGGGTCGACTCGTCGAAGGAGAAGCCGCGCTGTCTTAAGTAGTACTCCGCGCGGTCCACATTGTCCGCGCCGATCGCAACGTGCCCCAGGCTTCCGCGGCCCATGAACTTCATGACCTCGACCGCGGTGCCGGTGAAGACCGAGAGTTCGGTGTCGTTATAGTCAAAGTCGAAGATCGAGCAGAGAAGCGTTGCCGTCTTCTTTGCCTCCGCCTCGTCCTTCGAGTTGATGCCCACGTGCTTGATGCGGAAGTTTAACATGGTCTTCACGGCCTCGCGGGTGCGCGCCGTGATTTTATCGAAGGCCTTCGCCTTGATATCGTCCTTGGTCGCAAGCCAGGTGCCGCCGCAGGCAAAGACCTGATCGAGAGCCAGATAGTTCCTGAGATTCTCGAGTTTCACGCCGCCGGTCGGCATGAAGAGAAGGTCGCGGTAGGGCGCGGAGAGCGCCTTTAACATGGGTGCGCCGCCGTTTTGCTCTGCCGGGAAGAACTTGACCGCCGAGAGACCGAGGGCCATGGCCTGCTCCATCTCGCCCGGGGTTGCGGTTCCGGGACACATCGGCACGCCCTTCGAGAGCACGTAGGAGACCAGCTCCGGCTGAAAGCCCGGGCTCACGATGAACTTTGCGCCCGCTTCGATGGCGGCGTCCGCCTGTGCCTTCGTGATGACCGTGCCCGCGCCGACCAAGAGCTCCGGCATCTCGCGGCTCAGGAGGCGAATCGCATCCGCCGCGGCAGCGGTCCGGAAGGTGACTTCGATTGCGGAGACCCCGCCCTTTTTGAGCGCGGCACCGAGCGGCAGCGCGTCGGCGGCATCTTCCAGCGCGACAACGGGGACAATTCCGATGCGGTACAGTTCCTTGATACATGCGTCCATTTTGCACATCCTCCTAAGCTAAGTCTGTATCATTTGCACTGAAATCAGTGTAGCATAAGTTAAGAGCATAGAAAAGTTTTCAAAAATGCGTTAAGATAGCGGTACATGTCTTGAACAGGGAGGAACTACGATGAAGGTAGTCATTCTGGCCGGCGGTTTCGGCACCAGAATCACGGAGGAAAGCTATTTAAGGCCCAAGCCCATGATTGAGATCGGCGGACAGCCCATACTCTGGCATATTATGAAATACTATTCCTCCTACGGTTTTCACGACTTTGTGATTTGCCTCGGCTACAAGCAGTATGTGGTCAAGGAATATTTTGCGGACTATTTCCTGCACACTTCGGATGTGACCTTCGATCTCGCGAACAACAGCATGGAGGTCTTACGGAAGCACGCGGAGCCCTGGAAGGTGACGCTGATCGACACCGGTCTGCACACCATGACCGGCGGCCGCGTGAAGCGCATTCGGGACTATGTCGGCGACGAGCCCTTCCTCCTGACTTACGGAGACGGCGTGTCGGATGTGGATCTCGATGCCTTGATTGCCTTCCACCGGGAGAAGAAGCGCATCGCGACTCTGACCATGGTGAACATAGGGCAGGCGAAGGGCGTGCTCGATGTCGGCGAGGGCGGCGAAATTCACTCCTTCCGCGAGAAGGATGACAGCGACGGCGCTGTGATCAACGGCGGCTTCATGGTCTGTGAGCCGGGCATTTTCGATTACATCGCGGGCGATGATACCGTGCTCGAGCAGGACCCGTTCCGGAAGCTCTGCAGCGACCGGGAGTTGGTGGGCTACTACCACCGGGGCTTCTGGCAGTGCATGGATACGCAGCGGGAAAAGAATAAGTTAGAAGAGCTCTGGGAGAGCGGAAACGCACCCTGGAAGCGATGGTAAGGAGAAACTTGCATGTTTGAAGATAAGACAGAAGCAGAGGCGCGTAAGGAGATACTGGCGCTCGTGGAAGAGTATGCGGAGCGCTACCGCGAGAAGAAAAAGCCCTTTCAGCCGGGCGACCGCATTTCCTACGCGTCCCGTGTCTACGACCACAAGGAGATGGTGAATGCGGCGGATGCCGTCTTGGAGTTCTGGCTGACCTCCGGTCGCTACAGCGATCTCTTTGAGAAGAAGCTCGGCGAGTACCTGGGTGTCCCCTATGTGTCGCTCGTGAACTCGGGTTCGAGTGCGAACCTCCTCGCCTTCATGGCGCTGACCTCCCCGAAGCTCGGCGAGCGTCGGGTGAAGCGGGGCGATGAGGTCATCACCGTGGCCTGCGGCTTCCCGACCACGGTCACGCCCATCATCCAGTACGGCGCGATTCCGGTCTTTGTGGATGTCTGCATTCCGCAGTACAACATCGATGTGACCAAGCTTGAGGCAGCGCTCTCCGAGAAGACCAAGGCTGTGATGATTGCGCACACGCTCGGCAACCCCTTTGACTTAAAGGCGGTGAAGCGCTTCTGCGATGCGCACGGCCTCTGGCTCATCGAGGACAACTGCGATGCGCTCGGCAGCCGCTATACCCTGGACGGCGAGACCCGCTTCACGGGAACCATAGGCGACATCGGCACCTCGAGCTTCTACCCGCCGCACCACATGACCATGGGTGAGGGCGGAGCGGTCTACACAAAGAACGTGGTCCTGCACAACATACTCCGCTCCATGCGCGACTGGGGCAGAGACTGCCGCTGCCCCTCGGGTGTGGACAACATCTGTCAGCACCGCTTCGACGGGCAGTACGGCGAACTTCCGCGGGGCTATGACCACAAGTACGTCTACTCGCACTTCGGCTATAATTTAAAGGTGACGGATTTGCAGGCGAGCATAGGCTGCGCACAGCTTGAGAAGTTCCCGCACTTTGTGGAGCGGCGCAAGGAGAACTTTAAGCGCCTCCGCGCGGCGCTCACACCCGCAGAGGACAAGCTGATTCTTCCGGAGCCCTGTGAGAATGCGGATCCGAGCTGGTTCGGCTTCCTCTTAACCTGCCGCGAGGGCGTGTCCCGCGAACAGCTGGTTCGCTTCATCGAGCAGAAGGGCGTGCAGACCCGCATGCTCTTTGCCGGCAACCTGACCAAGCACCCCTGCTTTGACGAGCTTCGGGCAAGCGGAGAGGGCTACCGCATTGTGGGAGAACTGAAGGAGACCGACCGCATCATGCGCGACACCTTCTGGGTCGGGGTTTATCCGGGCATGACGGCGGAGATGATAGACTATATGGCCTCGGTGATTCTGGAGGGGCTGAATCAATGATGAGAGCGAAGAAGGGCGGGATTTATCTCGCCCTGCACGCTTTGGTGCTCTTTTACAGCCTCTCGGCGCTCTGCTCGAAAAAAGCGGCCTCCTATCCGGTCGCGAGTCGGGGCTGGCTTCTGTTTTACGGGGCTGTCATTTTGATTTTGGGGCTCTATGCCGTGTTTTGGCAGCAGATCATCAAGCGCCTGCCGCTCTCGACCGCATATATGAATAAGGCGGCGACCGTCATCTGGGGGCTGATTTTCGGAAGTCTTTTTTTCGGGGAGCGGGTGAGCGCCCCGAAACTCTTCGGCGCGGCGCTGATTGTTGCCGGCATTGTGCTCTATGCGCTGCCGGAAGGGGAGGGAAGGCATGAATGACTTTCCCTTTTTGCACCTCGCGATTTTTCTCGGGGCGGTGCTGCTCGCAGCGCTCTCGCAGGTGCTCTTAAAAAAGGCGGCAATGCGGCAGTATGACAGCGTGTGGCGGGAGTACCTGAATCCGCAGGTTATCTTCGCCTACGCGCTCTTTTTTCTTGCGACTTTCATCGACGTGATTGCCTACCGGCGCATTCCCTTAAGTCTCGGCCCCATCCTGGAGGCGAGCGCCTATCTCTACATGTTGGTATTCGGCGCGTTCTTTTTCGGCGAGCGCGTCACGGCGCGAAAGCTGTTTGCGCTCGCGCTGATACTCGGCGGCATCGTCCTCTTCACGCTCGCGGGCTGAAGCAGGGCTTGCACCGTTTGAATCAAGGAGGAAAGTGAGACCATGCAGGAAAAATACGATTATCTCCTGGTCGGCGCGGGACTCTATTCCGCGGTCTTTGCCCATGCGGCGGAGCGCGCCGGAAAGAGCTGCCTCGTGCTGGAAAAACGCGCGCACATCGGCGGCAACATCCACTGCGATACGGTTGAGGGCATAGAGGTGCACCGCTACGGCGCGCACATCTTCCACACTTCGAACCCCGAGGTCTGGAACTTTGTGAACCGCTTTGTGACCATGAACCGCTTTACGAATTCGCCGGTCGCAAACTACAAGGGGGAGATGTATAACCTTCCCTTCAACATGAACACCTTTGCGCGCATGTGGAATATACGCACGCCCGAGGAGGCGCTTGCCATCCTGAACGAGCAGCGTGCGGAGATCAAGGGCGAGCCGAAAAATCTCGAGGAGCAGGCGATTTCGCTGGTCGGACGGGATGTCTACGAGAAGCTCATCAAGGGCTACACGGAGAAGCAGTGGGGGCAGGCCTGCACGGAACTCCCGGCCTTCATCATTCGCAGACTGCCGGTGCGCCTCACCTACGACAACAACTACTTTAACGACCGCTACCAGGGCATTCCGGAGGAGGGCTATGACACGCTGATTCAAAAGCTCTTCGGCAAGGCGGAGATTCTTCTGAACACGGACTATCTTGCGGACAAGGCGGGCTGGAACGCGCGCGCAAAGACCGTGGTCTACACCGGGCCGATCGACGCCTATTTCGACTATGAGCTCGGTGCGCTCGAGTACCGCTCGCTCCGCTTTGAGACCGAGACCCTTGACACGGAGAACTACCAGGGCTGCGCGGTCGTGAACTACACGGAGCGGGAAATTCCCTACACCCGCATCATCGAGCACAAGCACTTTGTCTTCGGCACCCAGCCGAAGACCGTGATCACCCGGGAGTACCCCTCGGACTGGAAGCCCGGCATGGAGCCCTACTACCCGGTGAACAACGAGAAGAACCAGGCGCGCTATGCCCTGTACCGGGAACGCGGCGAGCGCGAACCCGTGATTTTCGGCGGCCGTCTCGGCGAATACCGCTACTACGACATGGACAAGGTGATTGAGAGCGCAATGGAAAAGGCGCGCGCCTTGGGCCTTCCGGTGGGAGAAGAAGCATGATCATCACGAGAACCCCGTTTCGCATGTCCTTTTTCGGCGGCGGAACCGATATGCCCGAATTTTTCAGAGAGCACGGCGGCGCGGTGCTCTCGACTACCTTTGACAAGTACTGCTATGTCAATGTGCGCCACTTGCCGCCCTTTTTCGACTACAGCACGGAGCTCTCGTACTCGAAGCTGGAGCGCGTGACCCGGGTCGAAGACCTGGAGCACCCGGCGGTGCGGGAGGCCATGAAGTTCCTCGATATGCACGAACTGCGTTTAACCTACGAGGCGGATCTTCCGGCGCGCTCGGGACTCGGCACGAGCTCCAGTTTTGCGGTCGGGATGTTAAATGCCTTCTATGCGCTGAAGGGCAAGTACGCGGACAAGAAAAAACTCGCGGACGAGGCGATTTACCTGGAGCGCGAGCTCTGCCGGGAGGCGGGCGGCTGGCAGGACCAGATTGCGGCCTCCTTCGGCGGCCTCAATGTGATACGCTTTGACGCGGACGGCTACCGCGTGAGTCCCGTCATTGTGAGCGCGGAGCGGAAGCGCGCGCTGAACGAGAACCTCATGCTCTTTTTCACGGGCTTTTCGCGCTTCTCCTCGGACATACAGCAGGACACCAAGCGTGCCCTCTCGGATAAGACCGCGGTGCTCCGGGAAATGGGGGCCATGGTCGACGAGGCGGAGAAGATACTGCTCCACAAGGAGAGCGACTTAAACGAGTTTGGGCGCATGCTCGACGCGAGTTGGGCGTTAAAGCGCGGCGTGAGCACAAAGATCTCGACGGATTCGATCGATCGCCTCTATGCGGACGCAAAAAAAGCCGGCGCGCTCGGCGGGAAACTTCTCGGCGCGGGCGGCGGCGGCTTTCTCTTATTCTATGTGGAGAAGGACAAACAGGACGCGGTGCATGCGGCGCTCTCGTCCCTCCTCCATGTGCCGTTCAGCTTTGAGAACGGCGGCACGACGGTCATTTTCTATGAGCCGGAGAGCTATGTCGCAAAATAAAATACAGGCGGCTTATTCTCAGCCGAGGGCCACATCGAGCGCCATCATGAGGGTAAAGCCGAGCGCGAAGGAGAGCACACCGATGTCGGAGTGCTCTCCTTCCGACATTTCGGGGATCAACTCCTCGACGACCACGTAGAGCATGGCACCGGCCGCAAAGCTCAGGAGATAGGGCATGGCGGGAACCAGAAGTTCCGCCGCGGCAAACATGAGGAGGGCAGCAAGCGGTTCCACGATGCCGGAGAGCAGGCCGTAGAGGAAGGCGCGCGGCTTCGTGCTTCCCGCGGAGAGCAGCGGGAGCGAGATGATGGCTCCCTCGGGGAAGTTCTGAATTGCGATGCCGAGGGAGAGCGCGAGTGCGGCGCTTGCCGAGATGTGCGCGCTGCCGCTTAAGAAACCGGCAAAGACGATGCCGACCGCCATGCCCTCCGGGATGTTGTGGATGGTCACGGCAAGCAGCAGCATGGCGGTCTTTGAAATGCTACTCTTGCGTCCCTCGGCCTTCTCCGCGTGGAGGTGAAGGTGGGGAATCAGTTTGTCGAGGAGAAGCAAAAAGAGGGTGCCGATCCAAAGGCCTATGACGGCCGGGAGGAAGGAAAAGTGCCCGAACCCGCTCTCCTCGCTCTGCTCGAGCGCGGGGATCAAAAGACTCCAGATCGAAGCCGCGACCATGACGCCTGCGGCAAAGCCGGTGAGGGCGCGCTGAAGGTTGCGGCTCAGATTCTCCCGGAGAAAGAAGACGGCAGCGGCGCCGAGGGTGGTGCCGAGGAAGGGAATCAGTATCCCGATGAGGCTTTGTTGCAGCATAGCGGATATCCTTTCAAATCAAAAAAGAACATGTCCTTCAGCGCACGCCGTCGTCCGGAAGCGGGGCGATGAGGAGGCGCAGAATGCGGAGCAGGAAATAGAGACTCACAAAGAGGCCCGCCCCCTCCGCAATGACAATGGACCACCAGACATTCCGGAGTTCGCCGGTCGCGGCGAGAAGGTAGGCGGCGGGCAGAAGGAAGACAAGCTGACGGCCGATCGAAGCCGCCATGCTGTAAAAACCCTTGCCGAGCGCCTGAAAGGCGGAACTCGTGGAAATCGAGAAACCGACGAAGGGCAGGCAGAGGCCTATGATGCGAAAGGCCGGAATGCCGAGGGTCAGCATCTCCTCCGAGGCGTTGAAGAGCCGGAAAAAGAAGGCCGGCAGGAGTTCAAAGAGCAGCAGTCCCACAAGCATAAAGCCGAGCGCCGTCAGGGTCGAAAAGCGCAGGGTGTGCTCGATGCGGCGCTTATGGCCAGCACCGTAGTTATAGGCGAGTATGGGCACCGTGCCGTTGTTAAGGCCGTAGAGCGGCATGAAAATGAGGCTCGAGACCTTGAAGTAGACACCGAGTATGGCGGTCGCGGTGGAACTGAAACCGATCAGAATCCGGTTCATCGAATAGACCATGAAGGAACTCAGCGCCTGCATGATGGTCGAGGGAATGCCGACCGCGAGGATGCGAGCAAGGAGTTCGGGATGAAAGCCGAAGGACGAGAGTTTCAGGCTCACTTCCGGGTTTTTCCGCTGGTTTAAGCAAATCGCAATCAGCGCGGAGAGGCACTGGCCGAGCACGGTCGCGAGGGCCGCGCCGGCAATGCCGAGCTTCGGGAGACCGAAGAGGCCGAAAATCAGCACAGGGTCCATGACGATGTTAAAGACCGCGCCTGAGAGTTGCGACATCATAGAGAGCGTGGTGCGGCCGGTCGACTGCAGAAAGCGTTCGAAGGTAATTTCCATGAAGATGCCGAGCGAACCGCAGCAGACAATGCGCGTGTAGAGTACACCCTGGGAGAAGATGCTTGCATCGGCGGTCTGCGCGCGGAAAAAGGGGACGGCGAGAAAGAGGCCGGTCAGAACAAAGAGCAGGGTGAAGAAGAGCTCTAAGATGACGCCGCTCGCCGCAATCCGGTTGGCGCGCTGCGGCTTCTTTTCGCCGAGGGCGCGGGACAGCTGGGAGTTGATGCCGACACCGATGCCGGTGCTGAAGGCAATCATCAGCGACTGCAGCGGAAAGGCGAGGCTCACGGCTGCGAGTGCGTCCTCGCTGATCATGGAGACAAAGACAGAGTCCACAATGTTGTAGAGGGCCTGGACGATCATGGAGATCATCATGGGAACGGACATCGAGAAGATGAGTTTTCCGACCGGCATGGTGCCCATCTTATTCTCTGTTTGCGTCGCTTTAGTCGTTTCCATCGTGAAAACCTTCCTTTCCTGAGGATTTGAGTGCGAAAATGTCTATAGTTTAGCAGTATTGTAAGAATCGCGCAAGGCAGGAAAGCCTTAGGTATGTTATACTTTCCTTATCAAAGAAAATGCCGCGCACGCGGCGAAACGACAGGAGGTTGCACATGGCAGAAGTTGTGGCACTCGGAGAAGTGTTGATTGATTTTGCGCAAAAATCCAAAGATGTGGAAGGCTATCCTACCATGGCGGCACATGCGGGCGGCGCGCCGGCCAATTTTCTCGCGGCGCTCCGCAATCTCGGGCACAGCACGGCGATACTCGGAAAAGTCGGCGTGGATGCCTTCGGCGTGATGCTGCTCGGAACCTTGGAGCGCTGCGGCATTGATGTGAGCGGCCTCGTGCAGGACGAAGAGTGCTTTACGACCCTCGCTTTTGTGACCTTTAACCGAGAGGGTGACCGCGCCTTCAGTTTCGCCAGAAAGCCGGGCGCGGACACGCAGCTTCGCTTCGAGGAAATCAAGCTTTCGCTGATCGATCAGGCCAAGGCCTTCCACTTCGGCACGCTCTCGCTGACCGACGAGCCGGTGCGCTCGGCGACGCGGGCGGCGGTGGCCTATGCGAAGGCAAAGGGCAAGCTCATCACCTGCGATCCGAACCTCCGCCTGCCGCTTTGGAAAGAACCGGAGGATGCGAGACGGGAGATGCTCTGGGCACTCTCGCAGGCGGACATCGTAAAAATCAGCGACGAGGAGGTGGATTTCCTCTGGAGCTGCACGCCGGAGGAGGGCGCCGAGAAGCTCCTGAACGTCTACGGCGTGAAGCTCGCCATGGTGACGCTCGGGCCGAAGGGCTGCTATTTAAAGAGCCGGAGCGGCGCTTCCGCTTACTGCGCGGGGCCGCAGGTCTCGCCGATCGACACGACGGGCGCCGGTGATATTTTCGGCGGCACCGCACTCGCTTGCGTTCTGGAGAGCGGCAAGGATGTGTTGGAGCTCGATTCCGCGGCGCTTCAGGAAATCGGTACCTTCGCCTCGACCGCGGCGAGTCTATCGACCGAGCGCTCCGGCGGCATTGCGAGCATTCCGAGCCGCGAGGACATTGCGGCGCGGGTTGCAAGACTCGGACAGCAATAAATCCTTAAACCCACTTGACTTATATGTTTTAAGGGCGTAAGATAGCCGCATAGACAAAGACGAAAGGAAGGCTTACGCATGTCAAAGATTTATACTTCCGCAGATCAGTTAATCGGCGGCACTCCGCTCTTGGAACTTTCTCACATTGAGGCGAAGGAAGGCGTCAAGGCGCGCATTCTCGCAAAGCTCGAGTACCTGAACCCGGCGGGTTCGGTGAAGGACAGAATTGCCCGCGGCATGCTGGACGATGCCGAGGCGCGCGGCGTCCTGACCAAGGACTCGGTCATCATTGAGCCGACCTCCGGCAATACCGGCATAGGCCTTGCCTCGGTCGCGGCGGCGAGAGGCTACCGCATCATCATCGTGATGCCGGATACCATGAGTGTGGAGCGCAGAAATCTCATGAAGGCCTACGGCGCGGAACTTGTGCTGACCGAAGGCGCGAAGGGCATGAAGGGCGCAATGGCGAAGGCGGAGGAACTCGCGAAGGAGATTCCGCACAGCTTTATTCCGGGACAGTTCGTGAATCCGGCAAATCCGGCGGCACACGAGAAGACCACCGGTCCCGAGATTTGGGAGGACACGGACGGCGAAGTGGATTACTTTGTCTCCGGTGTCGGCACGGGCGGCACGCTGAGCGGTGTGGGCCGTTACCTCCGCAGCAAAAAGCCGGGCGTCAAGCTGATTGCCGTGGAGCCGGAGGCTTCTCCGGTGCTTTCGGGCGGACAGCCGGGCCCGCATAAGATTCAGGGCCTCGGTGCGGGTTTTGTGCCGGATACCCTGGACAAGGATATCTACGACGAGGTGATTCAGGTCTCGAACGAGGATGCCTTCCGTGTGGGCCGCGAGATCGGCAGAGCCGAGGGCGTGCTGACCGGCATCTCTTCCGGCGCGGCGCTGTATGCGGCCTTGCAGCTCGCAAAGCGCAAGGAGGCAGAGGGAAAGACCATCGTGGTGCTTCTGCCGGATTCCGGCGACCGCTATCTCTCTTCGCCGCTCTTCCAGGATTGATTCGAAATCGAAGTAAAGTAAAAGGAGTCGTGCTGCCTGTTTTTTGGCAGCACGGCTCCTTTTTGGCGTGACAAGAGGATAATGCCGGGGATTGTGCGTGATAGGACAAAAAGACAATGAGCTCTCTTTCGGAACGGTAAGACATTGGTTTGCGGCATACGGCGCGTAGATCGAAAAAACGCCCCCGCGACAGGAAGCGCGGAGGCGTGAGGGGGGCGTAGCTCTCAGATGACAAAGTCATTGCCGGCGAGATCGGGCGCGGCGAGATCCGCGAGCGTGTAGCCGTCAAAGAATTTGTTGACAAGACGATCCAGTTCCTGCCACATGGGCAGGGTGCGACAGGAGGCGGCGCGCTCGCAGGAGGCCTCTTCCTCGAGACAGGAGACCGGGGCTAAATTGCCCTCGGTGAGGCGCAGTATATTGCCGACCGTGTATTCCGCGGGGGCACGGTTTAAGCGGTAACCGCCGCCCTTCCCGCGCAGGGCATCGAGCAGGCCGTTTCTGACCAGCACTTTCACAATGGACTCCAGGTATTTTTCGGAGATCTGCTGCCGCTCGGCAATGTCTTTCAGGGGAATATAGGAAGCACCGACGTGCTCGGCAAGATCGATCATGACACGGAGCGCATAGCGACCACGGGTAGATATCATCATAAAAAGGCTCCTCTCGCTTCATTTCTCTTTAACATATAAACCCATACTACTACGGGGTTTAATGCTTTGCAAGCTGTTATTTGAACTTATCTTATGCTATACTGCCTGCAAATCCAGTAAAGGAGGCGTTTGCATGACAGCTTACAAGAGGATTTTGACCATTCAAGATATTTCCTGTGTGGGGCAGTGCTCGCTCACGGTGGCACAGCCCATCATCTCGGCCTGCGGCGTGGAGGCCTGCATTCTTCCTTCGGCTGTGCTCTCGAACCACACCGGTGCCGATTTCCACGGCTTTACCTTTCGCGATCTGACCGAGGACATGCCCGGCATTGCGGCGAAGTGGGAGCGGGAGAAGATATACTTCGATGCCGTCTACACCGGCTATTTGGGGAGCATACGACAGATTGCGCTGGTCAAAGATATGATGGAAAAGCTTTTGAACCCGGGCGGTCTCAAAATCGTGGATCCCGCGATGGCGGATAACGGTGCGCTCTACACAGGCTTTGACCTCGCGTTTGTGCGGGAGATGGCGGCGCTCTGCGCCGAGGCGGATTACATCCTCCCGAACTTAACGGAGGCCTGCCTCCTCACCGATACGCCCTATCACGAGGGACTTTGGGAGGAGAGCGAGGTGAAGGCAATTCTCAAAAAGCTCGCGGCCCTCGGCGCAAAACATGTGATTCTGAAGGGCATCTCCTACGAGGCGGGGCGCATCGGCAACGCGGTCTATGACTGCGCGCGCGGCGAGCTTCGCTATGATTTCACCCTGCGTGTGCCGCGGAGCAGCCACGGGACGGGAGACTGCTTTGCGGCGGCCTTTACCGGAGCCATGATGCGCGGAAAGAGCGCCTTTGAGGCGAGCAAGCTTGCCGCGCGCTTTGTGGTTGCGAGCATACGCGCGACCGAGGATGACAAAGAGCACTGGTACGGGGTAAAGTTCGAGCTTGCGCTTCCGCTGCTCACCGAGGCGCTCACCGTGCCGCTCTTTGAGCTGGACGGCAGCCGCATTGCGAGTCTCGAGGACTTCTATGCGGAGATAGACCGTGTGCTCACGGACGGAAGCGAGAAGACCGGTCACAATCTCTCCGCCCTCGATGACATCCTGCGGGGCGGCTTCGGAAAGCACGCTTACGGACAGCAGATACGCCTTCGCTGGAATCACTTTGAGGAAAGCGCGGAGGCACTCGGCGAGGCGACGGTATTCCGCTTGCTGCGTGTGATTTTAGACCGCGAGACCGGCCACGACTGCAAGCTGGAAATCTGAACCGAGAAAGGCGCAAGGCGCGGAAGGCAGAAAAAAAGAATGCAGGGCATATTGCCCTGCATTCTTTTTAATCTGCGAGAAATACTTCCGCGTGCTGCACGCCGAAGCTCAGCGTGGCGGAGTGGCTCTCCATGAAGATGTCGATGTGCTTTCCGACCACGCCGCCGCCGGTATCCTCGGCGACATAGACGGTGCCGTTGATGACCACGCGCGTGCCCTCCGGGATCACCGAGGGATCGGTTGCAATCGTGTGATTTTCCTGTGCGAGTCTGCCCGAACTGGTCATACGTCCCCAGCCCTTGGAGCACTCGTAGCAGGGGCAGTAAGCGGTGAGCTTAAAGACGCCGAGGCTTTTGCCGTTTTTGCCGCTCACCTTCGGGCTGCTCTTGGCGCTTGTGCTGTGGGTTCCCGCAGCGGTCGACTTACTTTGCTTGCCGCTCTTGGTACTCGCGGCCTTTTTCGCAGCTTCGCGGGATGCCGCTTCCGCGCGCTCACGCTCCTGTCTCGCGGCCTCTTCGGCGGCAAGGCGGGCTGCTTCGGCTTTGGCCTGTTCTTCCTTCTTCAGGTTTAACCAGGCGCGATCCTTTGCGGTTCTGGTCTCAATGAGCGCGTTTTGCGCGGCAACACAGGCATCATTGAGTACGGGCACATCGATCTGATCGCTCAGATTTTCATCGGCGTTTCGGACTGCGCCCATCACGCTGTTGGATGTGTCATAGAAAACTGCGCTCGCAGAGGGGGTGTCCGTCGGCGCGGCGGAGAGCAAAGTCCGGCTCTCGCCCGCGGCGGTCGTCTCTTCGGCCGGCTGAACGCTCTTTGACTCGCCCAGAGCACTGAGCGGCGCGAGGAGCATGAGCAGGACCAGAAGAAAGATGCACGCCCTCTGAATGGCTTTCATATGTTTGTGCATAGTACCGAATCCTCTTAAGAATTATGTAAGAATTACAGCTTTATTCTAAACGGAGGACCCCGTAACTGTCAATTAAATTCAAAATAGCGGGCATTTACTCGAGAATCAGAAAGACCTCGCGGTACTGAACGCCGTGGGCCCAGGCCTCGGAAGTGTTCGCGTAGTAGACGTCGACAACCTGGCCGCGGACGCCCGTGTCCTCGACGATATAGATGGTGTCGCTGCCCGCAAAGCGGATCTTGCTGCCGCGCGGCAGTACGGACCAGTCTGCGGCGACGGTGCGGCCTACCTGCGGTACCGAGCCGTCTGCGCTGCGCTCGCCGCGCGGATTCGTGAAACCGGTCGTCTTGAAGACACCGAGAGAAGTTTCGTTCCGGACCGCAGGGAGCGGTGCGGCGGTCTGTGCCTCTTCGCTCGGGGCCTGGATCACAGCGCTTGCGCTTTGAGCGGCGCTCTCGCTTTCCCGGCTGCTCGCGGCGGCATTGCTGCGGACCACGGCGGCAAAGCCGGGAACACTCGTTGAAACGGAAAGCAGTGCGCTGAGCGCAAGTATGCTTAATGTGGAATGAAGTCGCATGCGAAGTCTCCTTTCACGCGGAATGTTACAAAAATGTTACATATATATCTGCAATATAACACGGTCGGGCCGTTTCAGCAAGAAAAAGCTGGGAGACAGGAAGTGGCAAGGCAGAGAAGCCGGGTAAAATGACGTTTAAAAAGAGGGAGGCGGTGCACAAAACAGAGGCGGGCAAGGGAGCATTAGCGGTGCGTCAAGGGCTGCGGGAAGATAGCGGAAAAACTTTTTTTGATTTGCTTGACAAGAAAGAGCAAAGGGAATATAGTACCGATAGCAGGTGTTAGCACTCCAGGCGAATGAGTGCTAACAGCGGGAAGGAGGAAGTCATGGAGCTGGATGATCGAAAAATCATGATACTGAATGCAGTGATTAAAAACTACATGGAAACCGGAGAGCCGGTGGGCTCCCGCACGATTTCAAAACTTCCCGGCTGCACGCTGAGCAGCGCAACCATACGCAACGAGATGTACGATTTGGAAGAGATGGGCTATCTCCTCCAACCGCATACCTCGGCGGGGCGCATCCCCTCCGATCAGGGTTATCGCTTCTATGTAAACGAGATCCTGAAGGAGACGGACAGCGAGATGCAGGCCTTGAAGCGACAGTTTGTCGCGCGGGTCGACCGCCTCGAATCGGTGCTTCGACGCATGGCGCGCATTGCGGCGGATCATACAAACTACGCTGCGGTCATCAGCGGCCCCGATACGAGCCGGGCGCGCATTAAGCTCTTGCAGCTCTCCAAGATGGATGAGAATCGCCTCTTGGTCGTGTTGGTACTCGAGGGAAATTTGATCAGCAACCGCATTTTGACGCTGCATCAGGCCATCGGCGATGCCGAGCTTCTGCATCTCAACATCCTTCTGAACACGCGTTTAAACGGTGTCAGTTTGCAGGATGCCGAGGCCGAGGTCCTTGAGAAACTGCTTCGCGATGCCGGAGAAAGCCGGGAGCTGGTTGCCTTTCTCTTAACGGAACTGCGGCGCATGCTCACGGAGGAGGAAGAACTGCAGATTTACACGAGCGGCGCGACCAATGTGTTCCGTTATCCGGAGCTCACGGACGGCGGCGGCGCAAAACGCATCATCAGCACCTTCGAGCAGAAGAAGCGCTTAAGGCGCATCGTGATCGACGCGGCAGAGCAGGCGGGAGAAGAGCAGGAGAGCATCCAGGTCTTTATCGGAGAAGAGTCGCCGGTACCGGAGATGAACGACTGCAGCATTGTGACGGCGCGTTACGACTTGGGCAGCGGCCTTCGCGGTACCATAGGTATCGTGGGACCGAAGCGCATGGACTATAAAAAGGTGTTAAACACCCTGCATGATTTAATGCGGGAGATGGATGAGAATTTCGGAGGAGACGATGGCTAAGAACAAGCACAAACACGAGCGGGAGGACAGAGCGGAGCAAACGCTTACCCCGGAAGAAGCTGCGGCGAAGGCTGCCGCCGAAGCGGCGGAGGCGCTTGCCGCGGAGGAAGAAGCTTCGGAGCCCGTAAAGGAAGAAGCGGAGGAAAAAACGGACAAAGCGGCAGAGGCGGAAATCGAAGGTCTGACCGACCGGCTGAAGCGGACGCTTGCGGAGTTTGAGAATTTCCGGAAGCGGAGCGAGCGCGAAAAGGCGCAGATGTTTGACCTCGGCGCCAAGTCGGTGCTTGAGAAGCTCCTTCCGGTCATCGATAACTTTGAGCGAAGCGTAGCCCAGGCACCGGAGAGCGAAGATCCCGGCATCAAGTCTTATGCCGAGGGCATGGAGATGATATACCGCCAGCTCTTAAAGAATATGAAGGAGGCGGGTGTCGAGCCGATCGACGCGAAAGGCAAGCCCTTCGACCCGACCTACCACAACGCGGTCATGCACGAGGAAAATGAAGAACTCGGCGAGAATGTGGTCGCGGAGGAATTGCAAAAGGGCTACCTCTATAAGGACAGCGTCCTTCGCCACAGCATGGTGAAGGTTGCGAATTAAAATAAAAGATAAAAGCGCACAAGAAACGGTTTTAAAAAAAACGAACAATCACCTACAAATTTGATTCACGGAGGAAATAAACATGGGTAAGATTATCGGTATCGATCTCGGAACTACCAACAGCTGCGTTGCGGTGATGGAGGGCGGTAAGCCCGTCGTCATTCCGAACAGCGAGGGTGCAAGAACCACGCCGTCCGTCGTGGCCTTCACGAAGAACGGCGAGCGCTTGGTCGGTGAGCCGGCAAAGCGCCAGGCGGTCACGAACGCGGATCGCACGATTGCTTCGATTAAGAGACACATGGGTACGGACTACAAGGTGACCATCGACGGCAAGAGCTACACGCCGCAGGAAATTTCCGCAATGATACTGCAGAAGCTCAAGGCGGATGCGGAGAGCTATCTCGGTGAGAAGGTTACCGAGGCAGTCATCACGGTTCCGGCGTACTTCAACGACGCACAGCGTCAGGCAACCAAGGACGCAGGTAAGATTGCGGGTCTTGAGGTAAAGCGTATCATCAACGAGCCGACGGCGGCGGCACTCGCTTACGGCCTTGACAACGACAAAGAGCAGAAGATCATGGTCTACGACCTCGGCGGCGGCACCTTCGACGTGTCCATCATCGACATCGGCGAGGGCGTCATCGAAGTGCTCGCGACCAACGGCGACACCCACCTCGGCGGCGATGACTTCGACGAGAAGATTACGCGCTGGATGATTGACGAGTTCAAGAAGGAGGTCGGTGTGGACCTCGGCCAGGATAAGATGGCTCTTCAGAGACTCAAGGAGGCTGCGGAGAAGGCGAAGAAGGAACTCTCGACCGCAACCACGACGGAGATCAATCTCCCGTTCATCACGGCGACCGCGGCGGGTCCGCAGCACCTCGCGATGAACCTGACCCGCGCGAAGTTCGACGAACTCACGGCGGATCTCATTGAGCGCACCGTAATTCCGGTGCAGAACGCAATGCGCGACGCGGGCATCACGAACGCAGACCTCGGCAAGGTTCTTCTGGTCGGCGGTTCGACCCGTATGCTGAACGCACAGGAGAAGGTGAAGCAGCTCACCGGCATGGAGCCCTCGAAGACCCTGAACCCGGATGAGTGCGTCGCAATCGGTGCGGCGGTACAGGGCGGTAAGCTCGCGGGCGATTCGAGCGCAAGCGATGTGCTCCTCCTCGATGTCACCCCGCTCTCCCTCTCGATCGAGACCATGGGCGGCATCGCAACCAAGCTGATTGAAAGAAACACGACCATCCCGACCAAGAAGAGCCAGGTGTTCTCGACGGCGGAGGACAACCAGTCCGCAGTGGACATCCATGTGGTACAGGGTGAGAGAGAGTTTGCGCGCGACAACAAGAGCCTCGGTCAGTTCCGCTTGGACGGCATTCTCCCGGCGAGAAGAGGCGTGCCGCAGATCGAAGTCACCTTTGACATCGACGCAAACGGCATTGTGAACGTCTCCGCAAAGGATCTCGGCACCGGCAAGGAGCAGCACATCACGATTACTTCCGGTTCCAACATGTCCCAGGAGGACATTGACAAGGCAGTCAGAGAGGCTTCCGAGTTCGAGGCCCAGGACAAGAAGAAGAAGGAGGCCATCGACGAGAGAAACGATGCGGACTCCCTCATCTTCCAGACCGAGAAGGCAATTCAGGAAGTCGGCGATAAGATCGGCGACAGCGACAAGGCGGCGGTCGAGGCAGACCTCGCCGCACTCAAGGAGGCGGTGAACCGCGCACCGGCGGAGTCCATGACCGACGATCAGGTCGCGGACATCAAGGCGAACAAGGAGAAGCTGATGGCAAGTGCGCAGCAGCTCTTCCAGAAGGTCTATGAGCAGGCGCAGCAGAGCCAGGCTTCGGCGGGCGCAGAGAACGGCGGCTCCAACCCGGATGACGGCGTCGTGGACGGCGATTTCAAGGAAGTATAATAAGACGGGACGGCACGCGGGAGCTCAGCTCTCGCGTGCCCGTTTGAGAAAGGATCACGATGGCAGAACAGAAGCGCGATTATTATGAGGTGCTCGGGGTTTCAAAGGACGCGGACGATGCGGCGCTGAAGAAGGCATATCGGGTGCTCGCGAAGAAGTATCATCCGGATGCGAATCCCGGCGACAAGCAGGCGGAGGCGGCTTTTAAGGAGATCAACGAAGCTTATTCCGTTCTGAGCGATCCTAAGAAGCGGGCCCAGTACGACCAGTTCGGACATGCGGCCTTTGACCCGCGCATGGGCGGCGGCAGCGGCGGCGGCTTTTACGAGGGCAATGCGGCCGATTTCGGTGATATTTTCGGCGACCTCTTCGGCGGCGGCGATATCTTCGGCAGCTTTTTCGGCGGCGGCAGGGGCGCGCAGCGCGCGGCAAATGCGCCGATGCGCGGCGCCAATGTCCACGCGACCGTGCGCCTCAGCTTTGAAGAGGCGGTTTTCGGCTGCAAGAAGAAGATTACGATAGACTATAAGGAAGAGTGCGAGACTTGTAAGGGCAGCGGCGCAAAGCCGGGTACCTCGCCCGAGACCTGCCCCACCTGTAAGGGTCAGGGCAAGATTGTGAAGACAAGCCGCACGGCCTTCGGCACCATGCAGAATGTGCAGGTCTGCCCGAACTGTCACGGCAGCGGCAAGATTGTGAAGGAGAAGTGCACGTCCTGCAACGGCACGGGCTATAAGCGCGTCCGGAAGAGCTTCGAGGTAAGCATCCCGGCCGGCATCGACAACGGCCTTTCGGTCAGAATGCCGCAGGGCGGCGAGCCGGGCGTGAACGGCGGCGAGCGCGGCGACCTCCTGGTGGAGTGCATTGTGAGTCCGCACCCCATCTTTAAGCGCCAGGAGAGCAATATCTTCTCGACCGTGCCGATTTCCTTTGCGACGGCGGCACTCGGCGGCACGATTCGCATCAACACGGTGGACGGCGAGGTCGAGTACACGGTCAAGGCGGGAACCCAGACCGACACGCGGGTTCGCCTGGCGGGCAAGGGCGTGCCCTCGCTCCGGAATCCGAAGGTGCGGGGCGATCACTATGTGACCCTGGTGGTCGAGGTCCCGACCAAGTTAAACGAGCAGCAGCGCGCGGCACTGAAGAGCTTCGACGAAGCCATGCAGGGCGGCGGCAAGAAAAAGGGATTGTTCTCCTGAGCGAGAACGGAGAGCCCGGCGGAGTGAAAACCCCGCCGGGCTCTTGCTTTTACAAACAAAGGCGGCTGTGCTATGATAAATCGATATGAGAACTCAGGAGGGAAAAGGCCCATGCGGTGGAAAAAGTACACGCTGTATACCAGAGAAGAGGCAGTGGATCTAGTGAGCGCAAGCTTCGCGGAACTCGGCATTGAGGGCATCGAAATCGAGGACAATGCGCCGCTCTCGGAGCGGGACACCAAAGGCATGTTCATTGACATCCTGCCGGAACTCCCACCGGACGACGGAACGGCGCGCGTGAGCTTTTACTTGGAGCCGGGCAGCGGTGAAGAGGAGATGCTAAGCCGCGTTCGGGAAGAACTCGAGGAACTCTCTCGGTTCACGGATCTCGGCGAGGCGCGAATCGAGGAGAGCCTCACCGAGGACAAAGACTGGATCAACAACTGGAAGACCTTTTTTCATCCCTTCGTGGTCGATGACATCCTGATTAAGCCGACCTGGGAGCAGGTACCGGCGGAGAGCGCGGGGCTCACCTGCATCCAGATCGACCCGGGCACGGCCTTCGGCACCGGCGCGCATGAGACCACCCAGCTCTGCATCCGAGCCCTGAACCGCTACATGAAGCTCATGCAGGCGGCGGGCGTAAGCGATATCCGCGTGTTGGATGTGGGAACGGGCAGCGGTATCCTCGGCATCGCGGCGAAGAAACTCGGGGCAGCGGAGATTTTTGCGACCGACCTCGACGACAATGCAATCGAAGCGGTCGCGGAGAACCTTTCGAGCAATGACCTTGATCCGAAGGATTTCACGGTGGTCTGCGGCAATCTGATCGACGACCCGTCGGTACAGGCTGCGGCGGGCGAAGCGCGCTATGACATAGCGCTCGCGAACATACTCGCGCCCGTCATTTTGATGCTCGAAAAGGAAGTCTGGCAGCACATAAAAATCGGAGGCATCTTCATCACCTCCGGCATCATCGACGACAAGGAAGAAGAAGTGCGCGCGGCCATCGCGGCAAACCCGCACTTTGAGGTGCTTGAGGTAAACCGTCAGGGTGAGTGGTCAAGCGTGGTGGCGCGGAGAAAGGCCTGAGATGTATCACTTTTTTATCGCCCCGGAGCAGCTCTCCGGGGACAGCGCCGTGATTCTCGGCAGTGATGTGCGACACATAGGATCGGTGCTCCGCATGAAGCCCGGCGAAAAGCTCATGGTCAATGCGGGCGGCGACTGGGAATATCTCTGCGAGATTGCGGAAATCGAGCGGGACAGCGTTTCTCTCCGCGTGCTCGAAGGAAGGCAGGAGACCCGGGAACTCCCGGTCTCGATTACGCTCTACCAGGGGCTCCCGAAGGCGGAAAAAATGGAACTCATCGTGCAGAAGGCGGTGGAACTCGGCGCGGCGGCGATCGTCCCGGTCGAGATGCACCGCTCGGTCGTGCGACTCGACGAAAAGAAGGCGGCGGCCAAGCAGAAGCGCTGGCAGGCCATCGCGGAGGCGGCGGCCAAGCAGGCAGGGAGATCCGTGATTCCGGAGGTCGCGCTTCCGCTCTCGTTTCAAGAGGCACTGAGACGGGTCGAAGCGGAGGGAACGGAACTTTGCCTCCTGCCCTATGAGCGTTCGTCCGGGATGGCCGCGACGCGGGAGTTGCTACGGAGCGTAAAAGCGGGACAGCGCATTGCGGTGATGATAGGGCCGGAGGGCGGCTTTGAAGAGACGGAGGTCGAGGCGGCCGAGAATCAGGGCTTTCACGCCCTGACCCTCGGGAAACGCATTTTGCGGACCGAGACGGCGGGACTCGTCATGCTCTCGCTCGTCATGGCAGAGACAGAGGAAGATTGACGGATGGAAATATATTTTGACAATGCGGCGACGACGCGCCTCTCCGCGCGCGCCGCGGCGCGAATGGAACGGGTGGCACGGGAGCACTACGGCAACGCTTCCTCCCTGCACTTGGCGGGGCTTCGCGCGGAGGAAGAGCTGAAGGCGGCGGCCGAGGAAATCGCAAAGACCCTGAAGGCCGAGCCGCGGGAACTCATCTTCACTTCGGGCGGAACCGAGTCGGATAACTTAGCGATACTCGGAACCGCACGGAGCAGAAAGGGCTACGGGCGGCATCTCATCACGAGCGCGGTCGAGCATCCGGCGGTGCTCGAGTCCATGCGCTTTCTTGAGGAACAGGGCTTTACCCTTACCGTGCTGCCGGTCGACGCGAGCGGAAAAATCTCGCTTGCGGCGCTGGAGGCTG
This sequence comes from Stomatobaculum sp. F0698, assembly GCF_030644385.1. Taxonomy (GTDB): domain Bacteria; phylum Bacillota; class Clostridia; order Lachnospirales; family Lachnospiraceae; genus Moryella. Next base: position 347,410 of record NZ_CP130060.1, read on the forward strand.
CGATACGGAAGGATACCATCTTAGTCTCCCTCATGTATGTGAACAACGAAATCGGTGCAATTCAGCCGATTGCGGAGGCGGCGGCTCTCATTCACCGCCTGAATCCGGACTGCTATTTCCACGTGGATGCCGTGCAGGCCTACGGAAAATTCGAACTTTACCCGAAGCGCCTCGGCATCGATATGATGAGCGTGAGCAGCCATAAAATCGAAGGGCCGAAGGGCGTCGGCTTTCTATATGTGAACCGCCGCGTCTCGCTGAAACCCGCGAGTTTCGGCGGCGGCCAGCAGGGCGGCCTTCGGAGCGGCACCCTCAATGTGCCCGGCATCGCCGGCATGGCGGAGGCGGCACGCGCGGCCTATGAGGACTTTGAAGCAAAACGGGAGCGTCTGCTCCGCGTCAAGAACAGAATCCTTGCGGGCGCTACGGAGCTCCCGGGCGTGCGCGCAAACAGTGCGCCCGGCATGGACTCGGCACCGCAGATTCTAAGCCTCTCGGTGGAGGGCGTGCGCGCGGAGGTCTTACTGCATGCCTTGGAGGCCGAGGGAGTCTATGTGTCGAGCGGTTCGGCCTGCTCGTCCAATCATCCCGGCATTTCCGCGACCCTAAAGGGCATAGGACTTCCGGCGAAACTCCTGGATTCGACGGTGCGCCTCAGCTTCTCCGCGGAGAATACCGAGGAAGAGGCAGAGCGATTTTTAGAGCTGTTCCGGCAGACAGTGTCGAAACTGCGTCAATTCAAACGGTGAGGAACAGAGGATGGAGTATAAGTCTTTTTTGGTAAAATACGGCGAGATCGGCGTCAAGGGCAAGAACCGCTATAAATTCGAGGACGCGCTGGTGCGTCAGCTCGGTTTTGCACTGAAAAAGCTCGACTGCGAATTCAATATCGTGAAGGAGCACGGCCGCATCTATGTGGACATGACGGGGCCCTATGACTACGAGGATACAGTCGCTGCCCTGCAGCGTGTCTTCGGCGTGGTGTCGATCTGCCCGGTGATACGACTGAACGACAGCGCTTACGAGACCATTGTGGCCGAGTCCGTGCGTTTTCTGAAAGAAATCAGCGCGGGGACAGAGCAGAGCTTCAAGGTCTTTACGCGGCGCATCGACAAGTCCTATCCCGGCACTTCGGAGGAAATCAGCGCGTCGCTCGGCGGTGTAATTCTGGAGGCCTGCCCGAATCTGCGTGTGGATGTCAGAAACCCGGAACTCAAGTTCAATGTCGAGATTCGGAACGAGGGTGTGCTGCTCTATGCACTTTCCATCCCCGGCCCCGGCGGCATGCCGGTCGGCACGGCGGGCAAGGCCATGCTGCTCTTATCGGGCGGCATCGACTCTCCGGTTGCGGGCTATATGATCGCAAAGCGCGGCGTCTGTCTGGAGGCGACCTACTTCCACGCACCGCCCTATACCTCGGAGCGCGCGAAGCAGAAGGTTGTGGATTTGGCGCGCATACTGGCGCGCTATGCGGGCCCGGTGCGTCTGCACATTGTGAACTTCACGGACATTCAGCTCTATATTTACGAGAAGTGCCCGCGCGAGGAACTCACGATTATTATGCGCCGCTATATGATGCGCATTGCGGAGAGCATCGCGAAGAAGAACGGCGCAATGGCGCTCGTCACCGGCGAGAGCATAGGGCAGGTCGCAAGCCAGACCGTTCCGTCCCTGCTCTCGACCAACGAAGTCTGCACCCTCCCGGTGTTCCGCCCGCTGATCGGCTTTGACAAGCAGGAGATCATAGAGCGCGCGGAGAAGATGGACAGCTACGAGACTTCGATACTCCCCTATGAGGACTGCTGCACCATTTTTGTCGCGAAGCACCCGGTCACGAATCCCGAGCTCTCGCGCATCAAAAAATCTGAGGAGAGACTCAGCGAGCGGATTGAGGAACTCGTCGAGACCGCCCTCGAAACCGAGGAGCTTGTGCTCTGCGAGGCATAAAAAAAGCCGCACATATGTGCGGCTTTCCTCTTCTCAAAGGGGATTACTCAATGATATAGGGCTTAAGCGCCTCTAAAATCGTGTCCATCGACTCGTTGCCATGGATGTTCAGGGTAATCGGGTTCGAGAGATCCAGGCTGAAGATTCCCATAATCGACTTCGCGTCGATCACATAGCGGCCGGACACGAGATCAAAGTCTGCGTCGAAGCGGGCAATGGTATTGACGAAGGACTTCACCTTTTCGATGGAGTCCAAAGAAATCTTGACAGTTTGCATGGCAGAGCCTCCTTCTTCGGATATCAATCTAGGTTCTTTCCCTTAATCTTATGGGGAAGCGGGAGTAAAGTCAAGATGAGGAAGGAGAATAAGATGAGAACAGCGGCATTTCACACGCTGGGATGTAAGGTAAACGCCTACGAGACCGAGGCCATGGAACAGGCGCTGCTCGCCGCGGGCTACGAACTCCGCTCCTTTGAAGAGGCGGCGGATGTATACATCATCAACACCTGTTCGGTGACAAACATCGCGGATCGGAAATCGCGGCAGATGTTGCACCGCGCGAAGAGCTTAAATCCCGGAGCTGTTGTGGTCGCGGCGGGCTGCTACGCGCAGGCGGCGGCGGAGAGCCTGAAAGAAGACGGGAGCGTGGATTTGGTGCTCGGGAATCAGGAGAAAAAGGACCTGGTGCGCATACTCGAGGCCTATTTTTCCGAGGAGGCGGCGCCTGCCGTTCATGTCGGTGACATGCGGGAGGCAAAGCGCTACGAGGACCTATCGGCAAATCGGAGTGAAGAGCATACCCGCGCATTCTTAAAGGTGCAGGACGGCTGCAACCAGTACTGCTCTTATTGCATTATCCCCTTTCTTCGCGGCAACATACGCTCCCGTCGCCCGGGGGAGGTGAGAAGGGAGGCAGAGCGTCTCGCCGCAAACGGTGTGCGGGAACTTGTGCTGACCGGCATCCACCTCTCTTCCTACGGGCGGGATTTTAAGAATGCGGAGGAGCGGGAAGATTTCGGCGACGGCGCGGCAAATCTTCTGGAGCTTTTGACCCTTCTTGACAGCGTCGAGGGCATAGAGCGGCTTCGCATCGGCTCCCTCGAGCCGAAGATTGCGACCCCGGCGTTTGCGACGGGACTTTCGAAGCTGAAGCACTTCTGTCCCCACTTCCACCTCTCTCTCCAGAGCGGTAGCAATGCGACTTTAAAACGCATGGGCCGCCGCTATACGGCGGAGGAATTCAGAGAGGGGGTTCATGCGCTCCGCGCGGTCTTCCCGGATGCCGCGATGACCACGGATGTGATTGTCGGTTTTCCGGGGGAGAGTGAAGAGGCGTTTTCGGAGAGCTTTGCGTTTATCTCGGAAATCGCGTTCTACGAGACCCACATCTTCCCTTATTCCAAGCGCGCGGGAACCAAGGCTGCGACCATGCCCGGGCAGCTTGCGGGCGCGGTCAAAAAGGAGCGCGCGGCGCGCCTGCAGTCGCTGAACGCAGAGCGACAGCGGGAGTTCCGTGCGCGGCGGCTCGGGAGCGTTCAGGAAATGTTATCGGAGGAAATCGCGGAGATAAACGGAGAGCGCTATCTCATCGGCAACAGCCGGGAATATGTGAAGCTCGCCGTCCCGCTCACAGCGCTCTCCGAAGCGCCCGAGACCAATTGTCTCTACCGCGGAAGGGCGGAGCGCTTTCTCGACTCCGAAATACTTCTTCTGACAAACGTAAGCAAAACGTAAAGCTTTAAACCTTGAGAATTCTCTGCAAATCAGATAGAATAGAGGCTAATTGAGAGGAAAGCATATCATGAGTGAAAACTTGCACGACACACAGTTTTTTCAGACGGTACAGGAGAATAAGATGGATGTCAGCCAGGTCTTAGAGCTGGTCTATGATGCGTTGTCTGAAAAAGGATACAATCCGGTCAATCAGATCGTGGGTTATGTGATGAGCGGAGATCCGACCTATATCACAAGCCATAAGAGTGCGCGCAGTTTAATCATGAAGGTTGAGCGCGATGATATTTTGGAGCTCCTGCTGAGCTACTACATCAAGAATAAAATCGATCGTCGCTGACACTTCAGACAGATCATTTGTGATAAAAGCCGCGTGAAGGACCGTTATGGGCTCGGTCAGAAAATGAATCATGCACCTCTGCACTGATACGGATATTCCGTATCAGCGCTTTTGGTGTTCGGGAGGGAAGATATTTGCCATTGATGGGATTGGACTACGGTGCGAAGACCGTGGGCGTTGCCGTGAGTGACGGACTCGGACTCGCGGCGCAGCCGCTTGAAACCATATGGAGGGATTCGGAGAAGAAGCTCCGAAAGACTTTACAGCGCCTGGAGGCCATCGTCGCCGAGCGCGGCATCACCCGCATTGTGCTCGGGCATCCCTCGCATCTCGACGGCACGGAGGGGGAGCGCGTCGCTTTTTGTACTCAATTTAAGGAGAAACTGGAACTTCGCACCGGTTTGCCCGTCGTCTGGCAGGATGAGTGGCTCACGACGGCCGAAGCGGAAGAGCGCCTCGAGGAAAGAGGCATTCCGCGCGCGGAGCGGAAGCAATATCTGGACAAACTGGCTGCTGCGATTATTCTGCAGGAATACATGGATGCGCACCCCGAGGAGCGCTGAGAGGATAAGAGATGGACGAAGAAAAGAAGGAGCGGGAGGCCTTTGCGGCGGCACCGCTGGTGGTGAAGGATGAGAACGGCGAGGATGTGACGCTCTATATCCTCGAGGAGACCAAGTTAAACGGTTGCTACTATATTCTGGCGGCGGACAGCGAGGAAGAGGACGGCGAGTGCTATCTCTTAAAGGATGTGTCCGGCGAGGACGAAGAAGAAGCTGTCTACGAGTTTGTGGAAAACGAAGACGAGGCAGAGCACATGCTCCGCGTCTTTCAGGCCCTCCTCGAGGAGGACGGCGCCGAGGTGGATCTGAGAAGCGAGTGAGCCTGAGACAGCGGCAGGCACCGCGCGGACAGCAAGAACGCTTTGCCGCGCAGAGAAATACGGACGGAGCTGTTTCGGAACTTGAAATAATGTATACAAAATATCGCTCTGCCGATGCCCCACGGTGAAAACGGAACTCCGTACGGAGAAAAGACGGGGGCACAGGGACGCGAAACGGGACGGAGCCGGAGAGAAACAGGCGCGGCGGCAAAAGCGCGGCAGGCGAAAGCGCAGCGGAAGCCGAAAACGCGAATAGCAAAAAGCAAAAGTAAAAAAGCAAAACAGGTCTTTGACTTGTGATTTTGGATCAACGAGAAAACAGATTTTTAATTCGGAAAGTAAGAGAGGTAAGAATTTGAGCGAACAGGAAAAGAACCCGATGCATTTTTTCAAACGTCTTTCGGAAAAGAGCCGTGCCCTTCGGAAAGAAGCGGCAGAGGCGGGACTCGGCGCGGAGGAAGTCGTGACCGAGGATAAGCCGAAGCGCCCGCGCCGTCGCCGCGCGGAGAAGACTCAGGGCGAGGCAGTGCAGGATCGGCAGACTGCGGCGGAGAAGCCGAAGACAGAGCGGAGACCGAAAAAGAAGCCTGCCGCGGAGACGTCGGAGGGCAGCAAGGAAAAGGAGAACAACGGCAGAGGCAGAAAGCCCCGCAGCGAAAAGCCTCGGAATGCCGAGACCGCGGAGCCGCGCAGCCCGCGCCGCAATGCGGAACCCCGCCGCGGCAAAAAGAAGCTGGCAAACGGCCAGCTCGCGGAGCTCTTAAAGCGCGCTAAGCTCCCGCGCGCCGGCAGCATACGCTTTGACCCGAAGGCAAAGGTCAAGATTATTCCGCTCGGCGGCCTTGAGCAGATCGGCATGAACATCACGGCCTTTGAGTGCAACGATACGATCATAGTCGTGGACTGCGGCATTGCCTTCCCGAGCGAGGACATGCTCGGCATTGACTGCGTAATTCCGGACGTCAGCTATCTGAAGGAGAACCGGAGCAAGGTCAAGGGCTTTGTGATTACGCACGGACACGAGGATCACATCGGCGCCCTGCCCTATATCTTAAAAGAGCTGAATGTGCCGGTCTATTCGACCAAGCTCACGATTGCCCTGATTCGCCATAAGCTCGAGGAGCACCGCATTCTTGACTCCGCGAAGCTCTTTGTCGTGAAGCACGGCGATACCGTCCCCTTCGGCGATTTCAATGTCGAATTCATCAAGACCAATCACTCGATTTCGGACAGCTCTGCCCTCGCAATCTTCAGCCCGGCGGGCGTCATCTTCCACACGGGTGACTTTAAGATCGATTACACGCCGGTCTTCGGCGAGGCCGCGGATTTGCAGCGCATGGCGGAACTCGGAAAGCGCGGCGTGCTCGCGATTCTCTGCGATTCGACCAATGCGATCCGCCCGGGCTTCACGATGTCCGAGAAGAGCGTGGGCCGCACCTTCGATCTCATCTTTGCGGAGCATCAGAAGAACCGCATCATCGTCGCGACCTTTGCGTCGAATGTGGACCGCGTGCAGCAGGTCATCAACTCCGCATATAAGTACGGCAGAAAGGTGGTCGTCGAGGGCCGGTCTATGGTCAATGTGATCGGCATCGCGAACGAACTTGGCTATATCAAGATTCCGGAGGGAACTCTGATCGACATCGACCAGCTGAAGAACTACCCGCCGGAGAAGACCGTGCTCATCACGACCGGTTCTCAGGGCGAGAGCATGGCGGCGCTCTCCCGCATGGCAAACGGCATGCACCGCAAGGTGGCAATCAGCCCGAGCGATGTGGTCATCATGAGTTCTCACCCGATTCCGGGCAACGAGAAAGCGGTCGATAAGGTCATCAACGAGCTCTCGATCAAGGGGGCTGAGGTTATTTTCCAGGATACGCATGTCTCCGGTCACGCCTGTGCGGAGGAGATTAAGCTCATGTACTCCCTGCTTCGCCCGAAGTTTGCGCTTCCGGTGCACGGTGAGTACCGCCACAGAAAGGCACAGGTGGCACTCGCCGAGGCAGTCGGCGTGCCGCACGAGAATGTGCTCTTTATGTCAACCGGTGATGTCGTGACACTGACCGCCGACAGCTGCAAGATCACGGGTCATGTGCAGGCGGGCGGCATACTCGTGGACGGCCTCGGCGTGGGCGATGTCGGAAACGTGGTGCTGCGCGATAGACAGAATCTTGCGCAGAATGGTATTATGATAGTGACCATAGGTCTGCAGCGAGGCTCAAACCAGCTGCTCGCGGGACCGGAAATTGTGTCACGGGGCTTTGTGTATGTCAAGGACTCCGAGGACTTGATGGCAGAGGCAAAGGAGAGAGCCGTGACGGCGGTCACGGACAGCCTCGATGCGGGTGTCAACGACTGGAGCAAATTAAAGAATGTCGTGCGGGATGAGCTCAGCGATTTCTTCTGGAAGAAGATGAAGCGCACCCCGGTCATCCTGCCGATTATCCTCGGCGTCAATTGAACTTGCAAAAGAGGAGAGCGGGAACTTGAAAACACGACAGAATACAGAACAACTCAATCATCTGTCTTCTGAGGCATTGGGCATGGCAGTGCGGCTGTTAATCACCGCCTGCCTGCTTTTTGTGCTTTTTCGGGGCGTTTTTGCGGCCTATCGCTTCGGGCACGATGCCTTTTACCAGCAGAGCGTCGAAGAAGCGCCGGGGCGCGATATCACCGTGCACATCCCGGAGGGGCAGAGCACGGAGGAGACGGCAAAGCAGTTAAAGGAGCTCGGGCTCATCGAGAACACCTGGGCCTTCCGTCTGCAGTCTCTCTTCCTCGGGAGAAAGGTGCGCGCGGGCGAGTACAGCCTGAACACCTCGGAGACCATAGACGACATGCTGGAGATTTTATCGACCGCACCCGAGAAGCGAGGGGGCGGCAAATGATGATAGCAGAGCGCGTCCGGGCTTATCTGGACTATCTGGACCCCGGCAACCGGCGCTATCTGGAGGTGCTCAGGCGGGAAGCGGAGGAGGGCGAGGTGCCGATTATACGGCGGGACAGCGAGCGCTTTCTTCGAAGCTTGCTCGCGGGACTTAGGCCGCTTCGCGTGCTGGAGCTGGGGACGGCGGTTGGCTATTCCGCGCTGGTAATGGCGGAAGAGCTGCCGCCGTCTGCGCATATCACGACGGTGGAGAACTATGCGCCGCGCATTGTCCGCGCCAAGGAAAATATAGCGCGCTACGGCGCGGGGCGTATCACCTTGGTCGAGGGGGATGCCTTTGCGTTTCTGAAGGAACAGCCGGACGAGGCCTATGACTTCCTCTTTTTGGACGCCGCAAAGGGGCAGTATTTAAAGTGGCTCCCGGAGCTCCTGCGCGTGCTCTCCCCGGGCGGGACCCTGCTCTCGGACAATGTGTTGCAGGGCGGCGATACCGCCGAGTCCCGTTTTGCGATCGACCGCCGGGACAGAACCATACACAGCCGGATGCGCGCCTATCTGGAGGCGCTCTCGGCCCGTGAAGGGCTCAGAACTTCGATATTGCCGATCGGCGACGGACTGGCATTCAGTGTAAAGGAGAAGAGGATTGAGCAAAGAGAAGCGTAAAAAACCGGAGCTCCTGCTCCCGGCGGGAAGTCTCGAAGTCCTAAAAACCGCCTTCGACTACGGGGCGGATGCGGTTTACATCGGCGGCGAGGCCTTCGGTCTTCGCGCAAACGCAAAGAATTTCAGCCCGGCGGAGATGGCGGAAGGGCTTCGCTATGCGCACGAGAGAGGCAAGCGGGTCTTTGTGACCGCGAATATCCTCGCGCACAACGATGACTTAAATGAGGCGGAGCGGTATTTTGAGGAGCTCTCCGCGCTGAGGCCGGATGCGATTATCGTCTCGGACCCGGCACTCTTCATGCTCGCGAAGCGCCTCTGTCCCGGCATCGAGCTGCATGTGAGCACCCAGGCGAACAACACGAACTACGGGACCTTTCTCTTCTGGCGGGAACTCGGCGCAAGTCGTGTTGTGACCGCAAGAGAACTCTCGCTTGCGGAGATACGCGAAATTCGGGAGCGCATCCCCGCGGAGATGGAGATCGAAACCTTTGTGCACGGCGCCATGTGCATCTCCTATTCGGGGCGCTGCCTGCTCTCGAGCTTCATGGCGGGGCGGGATGCGAACCACGGTGAGTGCACCCATCCCTGTCGCTGGCAGTACAGCGTGACCGAGGAAAAGCGCCCGGGCGAGTCCATGCCGGTCTTTGAGAACGAGAGGGGTACCTTCCTCTTTAACTCCAAGGACCTCTGCATGATAGATCACATCCCGGAGCTCATGGAAAGCGGCGTGGACAGTTTCAAAATCGAGGGAAGGATGAAGACCGCGCTCTATGCGGCGGTCGCGGCACGCGCTTACCGCCGCGCAATCGACGACTACCTCGAGAGCCCGGAGAAATATGCGGCGAATCTCGAGTCGTACCGGGAGGAAATCGGCAAGTGCACGTACCGGGAATACACGACGGGCTTCTTCTTCGGCAAGCCGAACGAGGAGGCGCAGATTTACGACAGCAATACCTATGTGCGGAACTACACCTATCTCGGCAAGGTCGCCTCGGTTGACCCCGAGGGGTATGCGCACTTTGAACAGAAAAATAAATTTTCGGTCGGAGACCGGATTGAGCGCATGTGTTTTGACGGCAGCAACGAGCTGCTCACCGTGCTGGAAATCCGGAACCCGGAGGGCATCTCGGTGGAGAGTGCACCGCACCCCAAGGAGGCACTTGCCGTCCGCTTTGACGGCAGCGTCGCCGCGGGAGAATTGCTTCGCATGGAGACTTTGGGATGACTGCTTTCTTTTTGAGCGCCGCGGGATTTTGCACCGTCTACTTTGTTGTGCTCTGCGTCTACGCGAGACAGCTGGTTGCGCAGAGCTGGATTTGGCTCTTCTTTGCCCTAGTTTGCCTCGGCAATGTGTTGTTTCGCTGGCTGCACGCGCGGACGCCGGGAAAGGTCTCGCTTTTTTTGCTGACCCAGCTACATACGCTCAGCTTTCTCGGCATGGCCGTACTCATGGCCTCCGGCCTCGTGCTTGCCTCCGGCATGCACCCCAAGGCGAAGGGGCAACCGGAGTATGCGATTGTGCTGGGCGCGGGCTTAAAGCCGGACGGTTCGCTCTCAAAGACGCTGAAACAGCGCCTCGATACGGCGCTCGACTTTGCGGCAAAGTCGCCGGAGACCAGGTTTATACTGAGCGGCGGCTATGACCACCGTGGGCAGCGCACAGAGGCGGAGGTCATGGCGGAGTACCTCATGAAGCAGGGGCTTCCGAAGCAGCGACTGCTGTTGGAAGTCCAGTCGAAGAATACCTATGAGAACATGATATACAGTTACGCATTGCTGCACCGCGTGAACAATGAGGACTACCCGGTCTTTATCGAAGCGGACGGGCGCTGGGTGCTGCTCACGACCCCGGATCCGGATGTCGTGGCCGTGATCAGCTCGGACTTTCATCTCTACCGGGCTTCGGCCATACTCGAGGCGCAGTGCGACATCCGGGCGCTCGGGGTCCCCGCGCCGAGTGACCGCGTACTTTTTTTGCACTATCTGGCGCGCGAGAGCATCGCGCTCTTAAAGGACAAATATCTCGGAAGACTGAACAAACGACAGAGTCGGGAGAGGAAATGATATGACAGCGAAGTGGAATCGAGAGGAACAGCTGGCGGCCATCGCAAAGCTGGACGCCTATCGCGTCCGGACGGAGAGTCGGCTCAAAGAACTTAAGGCGGACGGCGTGGTACTGGAGCATAAGAAGACCGGTGCCCGCATTTTTCTCCTGCTCGCGGACGATCCGAACAAGGTATTTACGATCGGCTTCCGGACACCGCCGCAGGATTCGACCGGTGTCGCACACATTGTTGAGCACACCGTGCTCTGCAGCTCGGAGAAGTACTGGGCCAAGGATCCCTTTATGGAACTTGTGAAGGGCTCGCTCAACACCTTCCTGAATGCGATGACCTATCCGGATCGGACGCTCTACCCGGTCGCGAGCTGCAACCCGAAGGACTTTGAGAATCTGATGGATGTCTATCTCGACGCGGTCTTCCACCCGCTGTTCTACAAAGAGGAGAAGATTTTCCGTCAGGAGGGCTGGAGATACGAGCTGGAGAGCGAGGACGGAAAACTCAGCCGGAACGGTGTGGTCTACAATGAGATGAAAGGTGTGTATTCGGACCCGGATGAGGTGATGGCGCGCGCAGTCGATGAAGCGCTCTTCCCGGGACACCCCTACGCGGAGGAGTCCGGCGGCGACCCGGACTTTATTCCGGATTTGACTTACGAGGCCTACCTCGACTTCCATCGCCGCTACTACCACCCGAGCAACTCCTTCATCTATCTCTACGGCGATTTAGACATGGCGGAGCGTCTCCGTTTTCTCGACGAAAACTATCTCTCGAAGTACGAGCGCCTCGCAATCGACTCGGCGATTCCCGCGCCGAAGCGCTTAAGCGCGCCGGTCTTTGTGTCCCGCCCCTATTCGATCGGCGAGACGGAGAGCGAAGAGAATGCGGCCTATGTCTCGCTGAACATCCGCGTCGGCGGACAGCTCGAGCCTGTGCCCTACAATGCGTTTCAGGCGCTCGACTATGTGCTCTTAAAAGCGCCGGGCGCAATTCTGCACGACAGACTGATTGAGGAGGGCTTCGGGGACGATGTCTACGGCGGCTACGCAAACGGCATCCGCGAACCCTATTTCCGGATTACGGCGAAGCACTTGAGACGCGAGCAGAAGGACGCTTTCGTGCGCCGCGTTCGGGAACTGCTCACAGAGCTTGCGGAAGACGGCCTGGATCACGAGATGCTGCTCGCGGCAATCAATATGGCGGAGTTCCGCGCGCGCGAGGCGAATTTCGGCCCCTATCCGAAGGGCCTGATTTACGGCCTGCAGAGTTTCGAGAGCTGGATTTACGACGCGGATCCCTGCCTGCACCTAAAGTTTGCGGGGCTCTTTGACGAGCTTCGCCGTAAGGTGGGCGAGAACTACTTTGAGAATCTGATCCGCGAATCCCTCCTCGAGAACGAGAACTATGCGGTCGCGGAGCTCTACCCGGTGCGCGGTCTCACGGCAAAGCACGAGGCAGAGGACGCCGAGAAGCTGTCGGCCGTCAAGGCAGCCATGACAGCGGAAGAGAGAGAAGCGCTGATTCGCTTCGGCAAGGAGATGAAGGCTTACCAGGACGCGCCGGACAGCGAGGCGGCACTCCGCACGATTCCGATGCTGTCCCGCGAAGATCTCGCCGCGGAAAACACACCGCTTTGCTACGAGACCGGCACGCTCGGCGAGACGCCCTTCCACTATGCGGCGCGGATCACGACGGGCATCGACTATCTCCGTCTCGACTTTGACGTGAGCGATTTGCCGGTCGAAGATCTCTCTGCGCTCGCGTTAATCAAGGATCTGCTCGGCTATCTGAGCACGGAGACGCACAGCTACACCGAACTTTCGACTCTCGTCAATCTTCACACCGGCGGCATTCAGTTCGGCATTGACAACTACCCGGATCTTGCGGACTTCCGGGGCAACCGTAGAGTTTTCTCGGCCTCGGTCAAGTTCCTGACGAAAAAGGCGGAACAGGCGCTTAGTCTCGTCAACGAGCAGCTTCTTAAGACTGTCTTTACGGATGAAGCGAGAATCCGCAATCTGATCGGCGAAATTCGCGCGGGCTTAAAGGACACGCTCCTCTCCGCGGGCGATGTCGCCGCGGTAAACCGCGCGGCCTCCTATTTTAACGAAAACGGTCTCTTCCAGGATGTGACGCGGGGCATCGCCTACTATCGCTTCTTAGAGCGTCTCTCGGCAGAGTCCGCGCGCCGCGCTTTCTGTGAGCGCGCACCGAAACTCCTCCGGGAGACTGTCGTCCGCGGCCGCCTGCTCGTGCATCTGACCGCGGAGGAGGCAGATAAGGAAGCACTGCTGCCGCTGCTTAGAACCCTCGGAGAGCGCTATCCGGCGGGCGGCAAGGGAGAGCTGCGCTTCCGCTTTGCGGAAGCGATTAAGCGCGAGGGCTTCGGCTCCGCTTCCCGCGTGAACTATGTGGCGCGCGTCGGCAACTTCCGCACGGGCGGCTTCCGCTACACGGGCGCGCTCCGCATTGCGCAGACCATGCTGAGCTACGGCTATCTCTGGAATGAGATACGCTCAAAGGGCGGCGCTTACGGCTGCGCGGTCCGCTTCGGACGCGGCGGCAGCGTGGTGTTCAGTTCCTACCGCGACCCGAAGCTCGAGGAGACCGACAAGGTCTACGAGGGTGTCCCGGGCTATCTCGAGCAGTACGAGGCGGATGAGAGAGAGATGACCAAGGCAGTCATCGGCGCCATCGGCGAGATGGACACGCCGCGCACGCCGCAGCTCAGCGGCCTTCTGGCGCTCTCCGCGTATTACTCGAAGGTGACGGATGAGATGTTTGCCAAGGAGCGTGCGGAAGTGCTCGCGGCGACCCCGGAGGACATACGGGCGCTCGCGCCGCTGGTCCGCGAGGCGCTGAAGTACGAGGCGAAGTGCGTCATCGGAAACGAGGGCGCGATTGCGCGGGCCAAGGACTTCTTTACGGAGACAGCGCAGCTTTTTGCGGCGGAGAGTGAGGAGACAGAGGCATGAAATCAGGTTTTGTTGCGCTGATCGGGCGCCCCAATGTCGGAAAATCGACGCTGATGAACCACTTGATCGGGCAGAAAATCGCAATCACTTCGGAGAAGGCCCAGACCACGAGAAGCCAGATTCGTACGGTATACACGGACGAGCGCGGTCAGATTGTGTTTGAGGACACGCCGGGGCTTACCCGCGCCAAAAATAAACTGGGACGCTTCATGGTCGGCGTCGCGGAGAAGACCATCGAAGAGGCGGATGTGATACTCTGGATTGTCGACGCGAGCGAGCACATAGGTCCCGCCGAGCGGGAAATCGGGGAGCGGCTTCGGAAGTGCCGCCAACCGCTGATTCTCGCGGTCAATAAGATTGATAAGATCAATGACAAGGCGCGGCTTGCCGCGCAGGTCAAGGCCTACGAAGAGTTCTGCCGCCCGAAGGACATGGTCGCGGTTGCGGCTTTAAAGAGCGAGAACATAGACCTCCTGCTCGACACAATCTATCGCTATCTGCCGGAGGGCCCCTTCTTTTACAGCGAGGATACGGTGACCGAGGAGCCCATGCGGGAGCTCGCCGGCGAGCTGATTCGGGAGCAGACCCTGCGCCTGCTGAGGGACGAAGTGCCGCACGGCGTCGCCGTCACGGTGGAGCGCATGAAGGAGAGAGAGGACGGCGGCTTTGACATTGACGCCAACATCATCTGCGAGCGGGAGTCCCATAAAGGCATGGTGATCGGCAAGGGCGGTCAGATGTTAAAGCGCATCGGCATCGGCGCCAGGAAGGCAATCGAAGAGATGACGGAGAGCAAGGTGAACCTAAAGCTCTGGGTTAAGGTGCGGCGCGACTGGCGCGACAACGACACCCAGCTCCGCTCCTTCGGCTACGACGCGAGAAAGCTATGAGAGAGGGCGAAGAAGTCAGCGGGCTGGTCTTAAAGAGCATGACGATAGGCGAGCGGGATCGGCGCATCACGATACTCACGCGGGAAAAAGGCAAGCTCTCCTGTTTTGCGCGGGGGGCCTCGCGCCAGGGCAGCCCGCTCATGGGGCTTGCGCGCCCCTTGGTCTACGGCAAGTTTACGCTCAGGCCGGGGCGGGACGCCGACATTGTGGTCGCCGCGGAGGGCCTGCGCTTTTTCGGAAAAATCGAGGCGGATGCCTTGACGCTCTGCTATGCGAGCTACTTTCTGGAACTCGCGGATTACTTTTACCGTGATTTCCAGCGGGAGGAAGAGGGCTTAAAGCTTCTCTACTTTTCGCTGCTCGCGCTGGAAAAACCGGAGCTCCCGCGGGAACTCGTGCGGCGCATTCTGGAGTTAAAACTCCTGGTGCTCTTTGGGAGCTATGTCGCCGCGCCGCCGCTCAAAAAACATGAAAACTGCAGTTACACCTGGGACTTTGTGATCCGCACACCGGTGGAAAAGCTCTTTACCTTTACCGTCGGGGAGGAAGCACTGCGGGAATTCGGAGAAAATGTGGATGCCCTGCGTTCCCGGGTTGCGCCGCACCGCTTCCGCTCGCTTTCCGTGCTGGAAGAAATGCGGCGGGTGCAGTAAAATAGAGGACATCGGCAAGAGAGAGAGGGGAAAACGATGGCTTATACAATGGAAAAAATCGTGGCACTCGCAAAGGCGAGAGGTTTTGTCTATCCGGGTTCGGAAATCTACGGCGGACTCGCGAATACCTGGGACTACGGCAATCTCGGCGTTGAGCTTAAGAACAACGTGAAGAGAGCGTGGTGGCAGAAGTTCATCCAGGAGTCGCCCTACAATGTGGGTGTGGACTGCGCGATTCTCATGAACACGCAGACCTGGGTTGCCTCCGGTCACATCGGCAGTTTCTCGGATCCGCTCATGGACTGCAAGAGCTGTCACGAGCGCTTCCGCGCGGACAAGCTGATCGAGGACTATGCGGCGGAGCACGGCGCAGAGCTCGAGTCCGGCGTGGACGGCTGGAGCCATGAGAAGATGCAGGACTATATCAAGGAGCACGAGATTGCCTGCCCGAGCTGCGGCAAGCATGATTTCACGGACATCCGCGAGTTCAACCTCATGTTCAAGACCTTCCAGGGCGTGACCGAGGACGCAAAGAACACGGTCTATCTGCGCCCGGAGACGGCACAGGGCATCTTTGTGAACTTTAAGAATGTGCAGCGCACCTCCCGGAAGAAAATTCCCTTCGGCATCGGCCAGATCGGTAAATCCTTCCGCAACGAGATCACACCGGGTAACTTCACCTTCCGCACGCGTGAGTTCGAGCAGATGGAGCTCGAGTTTTTCTGCAAGCCGGACACGGACCTCGAGTGGTTCGCGTACTGGAAGGAGCAGTGCATTCAGTGGCTTAAGACCCTCGGTATGCGCGACGACAGACTGCGCGCGCGCGACCACGATCCGGAAGAGCTCTCCTTCTATTCGAAGGCGACCACGGACCTCGAGTTCCTCTTCCCCTTCGGCTGGGGCGAGCTCTGGGGCATTGCGGACAGAACGAACTACGATCTCTCGCGTCACCAGGAGGTCTCGGGTGAAGATTTAAGCTACTTCGACGAGGAGAGCAAGGAGAAGTACATTCCCTATGTTGTCGAGCCCTCGCTCGGCGCGGACCGCGTGACGCTCGCTTTCCTCTGCAACGCCTACGACGAGGAGGAACTCCCGGGCGGCGATGTGCGCACAGTGCTTCACTTCCACCCGGCGCTCGCACCGGTGAAGATTGCGGTGCTGCCGCTCTCCAAGAAGCTCGGAGAGGGCGCGGAGAAGATTTACGCGGAGCTCTCGAAGTACTGGAACTGCGAGTACGACGACCGCGGCGCAATCGGCAAGCGCTACCGCAGAGAAGATGAAATCGGAACGCCCTTCTGCGTGACCTACGACTTCGAGTCCGAGGAGGATCAGAGCGTCACGATTCGCGACCGCGACAGCATGGAGCAGGAGAGAGTCAAGATTTCCGAACTCAGAAACTACTTCTTGGACAAATTCACGTTTTGAAATCCTGTGTATCTATTAAAAAACAAACATATGTGATATGATGCTAACGTTGTAGAACAAAGATCCAAGATTCGTGTTCAACAGGAGGAAAACATGGCAAAGAAATGGGTTTATCTGTTTAGTGAGGGCAATGCGGACATGCGCGAGCTCCTCGGCGGCAAGGGCGCAAACCTTGCGGAGATGACCAAGATCGGTCTTCCGGTGCCGCAGGGCTTCACGATCACGACCGAGGCTTGCACGCAGTATTACGAGGACGGCCGCGAGATCAATGCAGAGATCCAGTCTCAGATTAACGACTACATCGTCGAGATGGAGAAGATCACCGGCAAGAAGTTCGGTGACCACGAGAATCCGCTTCTCGTCTCGGTGCGCTCGGGCGCAAGAGCTTCGATGCCGGGTATGATGGATACCATCCTGAACCTCGGTCTCAACGAGGACGTGGTCAAGGTGCTCGCAGAGAAGTCCAACAATCCGCGCTGGGCTTGGGACTGCTACAGAAGATTCATCCAGATGTACTCCGACGTCGTCATGGAAGTCGGCAAGAAGTACTTTGAGGAGCTCATCGACAAGATGAAGGAAGAGCGCGGTGTGAAGCAGGACGTCGAGCTGACCGCCGAGGACCTTCACGAGCTCGCAAACCAGTTCAAGGCAGAGTACAAGGAGAAGCTCGGTCAGGACTTCCCGTCCGATCCGAAGGAGCAGCTGATGGGTGCCATCAAGGCTGTGTTCCGCTCCTGGGACAACCCGCGTGCAAACGTGTACCGCCGCGACAACGATATTCCCTACTCCTGGGGCACGGCTGTCAACGTGCAGTCCATGGCATTCGGTAACATGGGCGATGACTGCGGCACCGGCGTTGCGTTCACGAGAGATCCGGCGACGGGCGAGAAGGGCCTCTTCGGTGAGTTCCTGACCAACGCACAGGGTGAGGACGTCGTTGCGGGTGTGCGCACCCCGATGCACATCGACGAGATGGAGCAGAAGTTCCCGGAGGCATTCAAGCAGTTCAACGAGGTCTGCAAGACCCTCGAGAACCACTACAGAGACATGCAGGATATGGAGTTCACCGTTGAGCACGGCAAGCTCTACATGCTGCAGACCAGAAACGGTAAGAGAACCGCAAAGGCAGCGCTCAAGATTGCTTGCGATCTTGTCGATGAGGGCATGAGAAGCGAGAAGGAAGCGGTCGCAATGATCGATCCGAGAAACCTTGACACCCTGCTTCACCCGCAGTTCGACCAGAAGGCACTCAAGGAGGCAAAGCCGCTCGGCAAGGGCCTCGGCGCATCCCCGGGTGCGGCTTGCGGTAAGGTTGTCTTCACGGCTGAGGACGCAGAGGCTTGGGCGGCAAGAGGCGAGAAGGTTGTCCTGGTTCGCCTTGAGACTTCTCCGGAGGACATCACCGGCATGAAGAGCTCCCAGGGTATCCTCACGGTTCGCGGCGGCATGACCTCCCACGCGGCAGTCGTTGCGCGCGGCATGGGTAAGTGCTGCGTCTCCGGTCTCGGCGACATTGTGATCGACGAGGCGGCTAAGAAGTTCTCGCTGGGCGGCCAGACCTTCCACGAGGGCGATCCGATTTCGATCGACGGCACGACCGGTAACGTCTACGCAGGCATCATCCCGACCGTGGACGCGGCGATTGTCGGTGAGTTCGGCCGCATCATGGCTTGGGCTGACAAGTACAGAAAGCTGAAGGTCAGAACGAACGCGGATACCCCGACCGATGCGAAGAAGGCAAGAGAGCTCGGCGCAGAGGGCATCGGCCTTTGCCGCACGGAGCACATGTTCTTCGATCCGGAGCGCATTGCGGCATTCCGCGAGATGATTTGCTCCGACACGGTTGAAGAGAGAGAAGAGGCACTCGAGAAGATTCTGCCGTACCAGCAGAAGGACTTCGAGGGCATTTACGAGGCAATGGAGGGAACGCCGGTTACGATTCGTTTCCTGGATCCGCCGCTGCACGAGTTTGTCCCGACCGAGGAGGCTGAGATCAAGAAGCTCGCAGACGCTAAGAAGAAGAGCGTCCAGGAGATCAAGGACATCATTGCTTCCCTGCACGAGTTCAACCCGATGATGGGTCACAGAGGCTGCCGCCTTGCGGTCACCTATCCGGAGATCGCTGCGATGCAGACCAAGGCTGTGATTCGCGCTGCAATTGCAGTGCAGAAGAGACATCCGGAGTGGAACATGGTTCCGGAGATCATGATCCCGCTTGTCTCCGAGGACAAGGAGCTCAAGTTCGTCAAGAAGGTCGTTGTCGAGACCGCGGATGCGGAGATCAAGGCAGCGGGTTCCGATCTCAAGTACGAGGTCGGTACGATGATCGAGATTCCGAGAGCTTGCCTCACGGCAGACGATATCGCAAAGGATGCGGACTTCTTCTGCTTCGGTACGAACGACCTCACGCAGATGACCTTCGGCTTCTCGCGCGACGACGCAGGCAAGTTCCTGAACGCTTACTACGACACGAAGATCTTCGAGAACGATCCGTTTGCGAAGCTCGATCAGGTCGGCGTGGGCAAGCTCATGAAGATGGCAATCGATCTCGGTCGCCCGGTGAACAAGTCCCTGCACATCGGTATCTGCGGTGAGCACGGCGGCGATCCGTCCTCCGTTGAGTTCTGCGATGAGATCGGCCTTGACTATGTTTCCTGCTCGCCGTTCCGCGTGCCGGTCGCAAGACTTGCGGCTGCACAGGCGGCAATCAAGAGAGGTTGAGACTCGGCCTGCAAAGGTTGAGCGCTAACAGATAAGCCCGGACAGAAAGAGTCCCCGCCGTTTCCCTCACGGGGCGGCGGGGGCTTTTGTGTTGCGGGGAAAGGGAGCCAAGATGTACGAGAGCTATTATCAAAAGTACGAGAGCGAGGAACAGGAAGTTCTGGTGCTCATTCAGAGATGCCTCGGCGCGGGTTACTATAAAGAGGGAAATTTCTGGGATATGACGGCAATTTCGCTCGGCATGGTTTTTCCGGACGGGAGCTGTGTGATTCGAGAAGGCAGAGTCGAGTGGCCGCTCAGCGAGGAGGAGAGGAACGGAGAGTACGGCTGGGGGCGCCTTGCAAGAGGACAGATTTGCCGTCTCAAGCTGCGCCGCATGAAGCCGAGTGCGGTGCCGGAGCACACCACGCCGGAAAAGTTCAATGCCTGGCTGCTGGTCGAGGTACTGGAGCCCGCGGTTTCCTGTCCGGAACTCGAGGCTTATTGGGAGGAATACCAAAAGCCGGTTGAACTGAACGACGAAGTGCTCGGTAAACTCACGCTGAATCGGGAGCTTAACTGGCTGGAGGGCGAAATCCCCTGGGGTGACGGACGCATGAGCCTCTCCCTCGAAATCGATACGGACGATACGGAGACCTGGGACAAGGTGCGGGCCTTTGCGAGGAAGCTTGCCGCGGATGCCGCACATTGGGACAGCGAGCTGCGCCGCTTTGCGGCCAAGGAACTCACCGAGCTTGCGAACGACTGGCAGTCGAGTGAGGAGGAGAACGCGAACGCCCCGGAACTCACGGAAGAGGACTTCATGCGGCGCATACAACCGGAAAGCCTGGTGCTAAGTTGGGACGGCAATCTGGTCGCCTACTATGATGACGACGATCTCTTCTTCGGCCATGTAATCGAAATATCCGGCACCGAGAGCGAGGGACTGAAGTACGCGAACATTGCGGGCTGAGCGGAGGGCATCATGACAGAGCGGATCACAGAGGAGAACAGAGCGTATATCAAAGGGCTTCGCGTGAGCGATGTGCCCTGGCAGAGGCTCACGACGGTTTACGGCAGAGCGACCGCCTTTCCGGAGTACTTTGCTACTCTGGAAGAAATGCGGGATGCGGACGGTGTCCGGGAGGCATTCGAGGAACTCGGCTACAATGTGGAGCACCAGAATACCCTCTGGCACGCGACGCCGTTTGCGAGCGTGTTTCTCGCGCGCATTTTGGGAAAGGCGCTCCGGGAGAGCGCCGAAAACCCCGTGGCGGCCTATCTGGCGGGACAACTCACGGAGCTCTTTGATTGCCTGCTTGGCTGCTATCATCTCGGCGATACCATGGAGCACGCGGCGCCGCTGCCGCGCTTTGCGGACCTCCTCCGGGAAGAGTATCTCTGGTCGGAAGAGTACGATGAAGAGGCGGATGAACTTCGCTACGAGGACGAGGATGTCTTCCCGGATGCGCTCTTTTACAGCTTTTACTATTATACCTGGCAGGCCGTACTCGCAGAGCGAGAGGAGATTGAGGCTGCGAGAACACCGGCCTTGGAAGCAGCGCTCTCGAAGGTCTTGGAGGCGCTGTGAGCAGACTCCTTTGGGACGAAGTATCTGCGCTCTGGAACGGAGAGGTCTTTGCCTGCGGGACGAGACTCTGCTGTAAGACCGCCTATGCCGGGCTTATCCTCAATCTCAGTCAGGACGGCGGCAGTTCGGAAGAGCCGCCCTCTCGCGATGCGCTCTTTTGGAAACGGCTCAAGGAGGAACTTCCGGAGTTGGACCTTAAGGCGCGGGAAGTTCTTAGAAACGCTTTCCCGGGGGAGAATATTGCGGCGCTTCCGCTGACGGAGCTCACGCTGGATCAAGGCGAGAGTTACGGCGCTTTTGCGCTCGGCTATGACACAGGAGATACGCAGGCGGGCCGGCTCTATCTCTTCGTGCCCTTTGACGAAGGCTTTCAACCTTGCGGCGAGCCGATCTGCGAGCTTTGCTGAAACCGCGTCGTTTTGAAGCGCTGCGGAGGAACGCAGTGCCGCATGGACGGGAGCTGTGTTTGACAGAAGAAAAAGCACGAAACGAAAAGAAGTCGAAACAAAAAAGGCTATAAGCTCGCGGCGAGCCAATCTGCGCCGCGAGGTAAAACGGAGACGGTTTATATGGAAGAGAAGAACGGAAAGCCCTCGAAACTCGCCGAGGCGATGATGCAGTACTTGGATTGTGAATGCCGCTATTTTCCGCCCATGCGGGATGATACGGAACTTTGTGCGGCCTACTTTGATGCGCTGCGCGATGCAACGGACGGAGGCTATGTGCCCATGCTCATCAAGGTGGATGAGGTACTCTTTGAGTGCCTCATCATGAATTCCGACCCGGATTCCGACGGGGAGGATGACTATCGCTTTGATGCCGCGGCAGTGGCCGCCTATCGCCGGGAGCAGCTCTCGCGAGAACTTCCGGACGGGCGGGAAATCTTAAAGCCCTACCTTGCCGACCGTAGAGAAGAGGCCGAGGACGATGAGATTGACTGGGACAGAGAAATTGTCGGTGCGGTAGAGGGCGGCGAGGAAATCGACTGCTTTTCCGCTTACCGAGATTATCGGAGTGATGAGACTGCGCCGGTAATACTCGCAAAGATTCCGGTGAAACATGCCTGGGAGGTCTTTGCCTATCTGCCCTTCGGCGGCTGGAACGATTGCCCGGGCACAGAGGAGCTCATGGCGGTCACGAAGTACTGGGCGGAACAGTACGGCGCTTGGCCGAGTACCATGTCGCACGACGAGCTCGAGTTTTTCCTTTCGGTACCGGTGCCGGAGAACAGGGCTTTGGAGCTTGCAATCGAGTACTACGGCTTTTGTCCGGATATCAATCAGGGCGTGGATTATCCGCTCGGCGCGCTGGCGGACAGCCTCAGCCGCTCGAAAATCTGGTATTTCTGGTGGGATTAAAACCGTCGGCTTATATGCCGCCGCCGTGGCTCGCCTATCCCGAATATGAGCGCTACAGTCTCGGATTTCGCATGGGCAGCGGCGAAGATTACCTGGACCGCTTTGTATCCTGGTTTGAGGCGCTCGGCGAAAAGGAGCGGGAAGCATACCGCGCGCGCTTCCCGGAGCCCTTCACCTGGGCCGGTTGGTGGGACGATGAGGATAGGGCAGTGTACCTTGAGCGGGGGGACTTTTGCCTCGCGACTCGAAACCCGGACGGCGCGCCTAAGTACACGCGGGCACAGCTCGGAAAACAGAAGCTTGCCGGGAAAAAGCAAAAGTACTGCTTCTTTTGGGGACATCAGCCCGCGAAGGACGGAAGCGTGACAAAGAGCGCGTTCAGCCAGTGGTGGAAGGCAGAATTTTACGGCGAGGGCGAGCGCTTTAGCTCCGCCGAGCAGTATATGATGGCAAAGAAAGCCGAGCTGTTCGGCGATGCGGAACATAGGGCAGAGATTCTTTCCTTAAGAGATCCGAAGCGCATTAAGGCGCTCGGCAGAGAGGTGAGAGGCTTTGAGGAGGCGGTCTGGCAGCGCTTTCGCTATGCCATCGTATTAAACGGGAGCTGGCTCAAATTCAGTCAGAACCCGGAGCTCCGGGACTTTCTGCTCTCGACCGGCGATAAAATATTGGTCGAGGCCAGCCCCTACGACCGCGTCTGGGGCATAGGGCTTACGGAGCAGGAGGAGGCAGCGGATAATCCGCTCAAGTGGAAGGGAGAAAACCTGCTCGGCTTTGCGTTGACAGAAGTCAGGGAGGAGTTAAGACGAGTCACGGCGCAGGAAGCGCTCTGTGATTTCAAAACGGTCTGAGAAAAAGGAGAAGAGCATGGATCTGTTACAGCAATGTGCGCAGTGGTTTGAGAACGAGGAGCACCAAAAGATAGTCGATGCGATTGAGGCGCTTCCTGAGGAGGAGAGAACGCCGGAACTCGACAGCGAGCTGGCGCGCGCTTATAACAACGTGGCGGAGGCAACGGACCGCAAACTGTTCCGGAAGGCGGTTGCGCTCTTAAAGCGCCACGAGGCCTATTTTGAGGGGGATCACCGTTGGAATTTCCGCCTGGGCTACGCTTATTACTATCTGGATCAGGAGGGAAGGGCCTTACACCACTTCCGTGAGGCGCTTGCCGCACTTCCCGGCGATGAGGACACACAGAATTTCATCGACGACTGCGAGCGGCGCATCTCGCTGCCGCGCTTTGCCGAAAATCTGCGCGAGAGAACGGAAAGTGTCTGGAAGCGCTTTGCCGCGGAGGAAGCGGAACTTCGACGCATCATGGATGAGGACACGGAACATGTGCGCGGTGATGAGTTGATCGAGAAATGCGGTGACATTCTGCGCGAGGCCCTTGAGAACCAGGCCTTTGAACTCGGATTCAACAGCGAAAAATATGAGCTCATCCTGACGCCCGAGGGCAGCATCGAAGTGCTCCTCGAGGACTGTTATTTTCAGCGCCATGTGCCCGCGGAAGTCGCGGCACACTGGAATATCCTGGTCGGACGGCAGCGCATGAGCCGTCTCGCGCTCGATGCGGGCGAGGGGCCGATTCGGGGCGAGGACGTACAGGTTTGGCTCGAGGCGGGAAAGGGCGACCGCTACGGGGTCAAGCTCTACTGCGAGAAGCTGCTCCCTCTTCTTACGGAAGATGAGGGAAGAGTCTGGTGGCTCTTAACGACGCTCACCGATCAGCTGCTCGGGGAACTCGTCAATATGCGCTACATTCGCAGCTTTGATGTGCTGAAGGCGCCCGCCGAGGGAACATCCTGCCTGCTCTCCGAACTTCCGGAGGAGCTTTCGCGCTGCGGCGCCAAGCTCGACATCACAGCGGAGGAAGTCATTGCGGAAAATTATACCTTTTACAGCTTAGATCCGAGCGAAGACCCGAATGCCGACTATCGTCTCGACACCATCTCGGGCGCAAGTCTCTGCCCGACCCTGGTCAGCGAGTACCTGCAGGGCGAGGATCGCATGGTCAATGAGTTACAGGCAGACGGTGCGGTGGCCGGCTTCTTCATCTACCCGCTCTCCGGGTTCCGCGGAGAAAATCGCTCGGAGGAAATCTTAGCGCTACGGGACAGGGCAAAGGCACATATGGAGACACCCGAGGGCGCAGAGTGCTGCAGTTTCATCGGCGGGGCAACCGGCATTTTCAGCGGCTATCTCGATTTCATCGCCTGGGATTTCGATGCGACCGTGCGCCGCATGCGTGCCTTCTTTGAGGCGGAGGGCTTACCCTGGCTTGCCGCGCAGGTGTTCCGCCGGGATGCGCGCCCGCTCAGTATTTACGACAAGGAGAGCAGGGAAGACTGAGGCGGCTTGACGCAAGTCCTCCGCTGTGCTATTTTGTTAGTTAACGGAAACTCTACCGGAGCCGGCCTTACGGCTTCGGTTTTTTGAAGTCAGGACAAAGGAGGCGGCATGAGTCAGGAAAAGCACGAACTTGGCAAGTCGAGCGAAGATTATCTGGAGAGCATACTTCGCATCATCAAGGAGAAGGGCGCTTGCCGCCCCACCGACATCGCGGAGCTCATGAACTTTTCGAAGCCGAGCGTCTCGGTTGCGCTCAAAAAGCTGGAAGAAGAAGGGTACATTCACCGCGAGGACTGGCGCATCCAGCTGACGGAAATCGGCGAAGATGCCGCTGCGAAGACTTTTGAGAAGCATGAGTTTTTCCGTCAACTCTTCGAGGAAATCGGTATTGCGCCGGAGACCGCCGAAGAAGAGGCTTGTCTGGTGGAACATGTAATTAGCGAGGATAGTTTTCACAAGATGCGGGCGTATTGGGAGAAATGCCGAAACGCCTGAGCAAAGGATACCCGCGCAGTTCTAAAGCGCGGGTATCGTTCTTTGGAAAGGAGAAACAATGGAAACAATGTTGCGAGAAAAAGAAGGCTTTATCTGCGACATGGACGGCGTGATTTACCACGGGAACAAGATACTCCCCGGGGTGCGCGAGTTTGTCGAGTGGCTGCTTCGCGAGAATAAGAATTTTCTCTTCCTCACGAACTCGAGCCAGTATACGCCGAAGGAGCTGCAGCAGAAACTGGAGCGCATGGGGCTGGAGGTCGATGAATCTCACTTTTACACGAGTGCGCTTGCGACCGCGCATTTCCTGAATCGGCAGGCACCGGGCTGCTCGGCCTATGTGGTCGGTGAGCACGGCGTTCTGAATGCGCTCTACGACAAGAGAATCACCTACAACGATGTGAATCCGGACTATGTGGTGGTCGGAGAATCCTCCTCCTATAACTTGGCGCAAATTACCAAGGCCATACGCTTAGTCAATGCGGGGGCCAAGCTGATCGGCACCAACTACGATTTGACCGGTCCCACCGAGAGCGGCATTGCGCCCGCCTGCCGCGCGCTGATTGCGCCGATTGAACTCGCAACCGGCAAGCAGGCCTATTTTGTGGGCAAGCCGAACCCCCTGATGATGCGGACCGGCCTTCGTCTCCTCGGCGTGCACTCGGAGAATGCCGTCATGATCGGCGACCGCATGGACACCGATATCATTGCGGGCATTGAATCCGGCCTCACGACGGTGCTGGTGCTCTCCGGTGTCACAACGCGAGAGGAGTGCGAGCAGTATCCGTATCGACCGAACTATATTCTGAACGGCGTCGGCGAGGTCATGGACCATTGAAGGCGCGGGAAAAGGCGTTTGCCTTCGGTCTGATTCTGTGTGCGCTCTTGCTGGCCTACAGCTATGCGTATCTCGATGCCATACTGGCGGTGCTTTCGGAGACGGTGCTCGGCGCTGGCGGTGTGAGCGCAAGTTATCTTGAGGCCAACAGCAATTTGGGGTATACCTGCTCCGCGGCAATTCTGAGTCTCTTTTATTTTTGGCTTTGGAAACGCATCAAACGAGGCTATCCGGAAAAAAACGCGACCCTTGCCTTTCGACCGTTCGGCGGCGCGTTTCGGATGTTGCTGATCGGGCTCGGCGCGGGCGGCGTGTCCTTGCTCTGGCTTAACTTTGCGGAGGCCATTCAAAATTCGATTCCGGCTTTACAGTCGAGTTATGACACCTTTAACAGCGAGATGGGCGCCTTCGAGCAGGGCGATTATATCTGGATGCTCCTAACGGTCTCCGTCATAGGGCCGTTGGTCGAGGAACTCTTATTCCGCGGCCTCGTGTTTCATCTCTTTGAGCGCAGTTTCAAAAGTGAGCGCGCTGCCATCATTCTCTCGGCGCTGCTCTTCGGTATTTGGCACGAGATTTTTGTGCAGTCGGTCTATACGTTTATGATAGGTCTCATTCTGGGCTATCTCTACGCAAAGACAAGAAAGATCATCTGGCCCTTCCTGGTTCATCTGGTCAACAATTTCTCGGGGACTCTGCCGCCCGGCTTTGACGGCGAATTCGCCAATATGCTGGTGAACCTCGCCTCCTTGATTTGCATCCCGGTGTTATTCATTCTGCTGTGGCGTATGGAAAAAAATACAAAGCAAATCGAGAAGACGTTGCCATAGCAACGGAATTCGGCGTCCCTCAGTGATACTATCTTTCCTGTAAAGAGCATAAGCACGGAGCAAGTCGCTCCGGTTCATATGAAAACAGGAGGATATCAATGGACGCTAAAATGTTTTGTTATCAGTGTCAGGAGACTGCGGGCAACAAGGCTTGCACCGTACAGGGTGTCTGCGGCAAGAAGTTCGATGTCGCAAGAGCGCAGGATCTTTTGATCTATGTGACCAAGGGTCTCTCTGCGGTTACGACCGCACTCAGAGCAGAGGGCAAGCCGGTAGCGGCAGAGGTGAATCACCTCGTGTCGATGAACCTCTTCATCACGATTACGAACGCAAACTTTGATCGCAAGGCGATTGAGAAGCACATCACGGACACGCTCGCATGTCGCGATGCGCTCCGCAAGGAGCTTTCCGATGCTTCGAAGCTGCCGCTCGCGGCAACCGAGGAGATTCCGGAGAGCGCTTACCCGGAGAGAGCGGCGGAAGTCGGCGTTCTCGCAACCGAGAACGAGGATGTGAGATCTCTCCGCGAGCTCATCACCTACGGACTCAAGGGCCTCTCGGCTTACACGAAGCACGCAAACGCCCTGCTTCGCGAGAACGAGGAAGTGGATCGCTTCCTGCAGGAGGCACTCGCTAAGACGCTCGACGACAGCCTCTCGGTCGACGATCTCGTTGCGCTGACCTTGGAGACCGGTAAGTACGGTGTCGAGGGCATGGCGCTCCTCGACGGCGCAAACACCGGCGCTTACGGCAACCCGGAGATCACCGAGGTCAACATCGGTGTCCGCAAGAACCCGGCCATCCTGATTTCCGGCCATGATTTGAAGGACCTCGAGATGCTGCTCGATCAGACCCAGGGCACGGGTGTGGATGTTTACACGCACTCCGAGATGCTCCCGGCGCACTACTATCCCTTCTTTAAGAAGTATCCGAACTTTGCGGGCAACTACGGCAACGCTTGGTGGAAGCAGAAGGAGGAGTTCGAGAGCTTCAACGGCCCCATCCTCATGACCACGAACTGCCTGGTTCCGCCGAAGGACAGCTATAAGGACAGAGTCTGGACCACCGGCTGCGTGGGCTTCCCGGGCCTCAAGCACATCGATGCGCCCTACGGCCAGGTTAAGGATTTCAGCCCGATCATCGAGCAGGCAAAGCAGTGCCCGCCGCCGACCGAGATTGAGACCGGTAAGATTGTCGGCGGTTTCGCGCACGCACAGGTCTTTGCGCTTGCCGACAAGGTGGTCGATGCGGTGAAGAGCGGCGCAATCACGAAGTTCGTCGTGATGGCAGGCTGCGACGGCAGAGCAAAGAGCCGTGACTACTACACGGAGTTCGCGAAGAAGCTGCCGAAGGGCGCTGTGATTCTGACCGCGGGCTGCGCAAAGTACAAGTACAACAAGCTGGATCTCGGCGACATCGGCGGCATCCCGCGCGTGCTCGACGCAGGTCAGTGCAACGACTCCTATTCTTTGGCGGTCATCGCACTCAAGCTGAAGGAGATCTTCGGACTTGACGACGTGAATAAGCTCCCGCTGGCTTACAACATCGCTTGGTACGAGCAGAAGGCAGTTATCGTGCTCCTTGCGCTCCTCTACCTCGGCGTGAAGAACATCCACCTCGGACCGACGCTTCCGGCCTTCCTTTCCCCGAATGTCGCAAACGTTTTGGTCAACAACTTCGGCATTGCCGGAATCGGCTCCGTCGAGGACGATATCGAGCTCTTCTTCGGCAAGGAAGCGTAAAAAACGCGGACACCGGAGTACCGGATTCACATAAAAGAACATACTTGCAGTACCCTTGCTATTTCATTACCCTCAATGAGAGACGGCGGCCCCTGTGTCCGCCGTCTTTTTCTGTACTCGGCGCGCACGTCGGGGAAAGGAGTCATAGGGTGAAATAAAAATGAGGTCCCAAGCGAAACATAAGAGTCGCTGTAAAACAGAATAGCAGTCATAAGTCGGAAAAAAGCGAAGCGGAAACGCCTCCGCGAGCGTGTGTTAGTTGAGATGAATACAAATTAGGAATTATTCCTGTTATTTTTGCTTGCAAGTTCAAAAAGCTAT
Source organism: Stomatobaculum sp. F0698 (assembly GCF_030644385.1). Classification (GTDB taxonomy): domain Bacteria; phylum Bacillota; class Clostridia; order Lachnospirales; family Lachnospiraceae; genus Moryella. Next base: position 376,092 of record NZ_CP130060.1, read on the forward strand.
GGTATAGTAGGTGATGTAGCAATTGTTAGAGACTTCACAATAATTAGAGGAGGATAACATGGCAGACGAGAAGAAGATTACGAGCGGCAACGATGTAAAGACCAAGTACGCAGGTACCGAGACCGAGAAGAACCTGCAGAAGGCGTATGCCGGCGAGTCTATGGCGAGAACCAAGTATCTGTACTTCGCTTCCACGGCACAGAAGGAAGGGTTCCAGCAGATCGGTGCTCTCTTTGAGGAGACCGCAACGAACGAGAATGCGCATGCAAAGATGTGGCTCAAGGAGCTGAACGGCATCGGAGACACGGCGACCAACCTCCTCCACGCGGCAGAGGGCGAGAGCTACGAGTGGAACGACATGTATGTCGAGTTCGCCGAGACGGCGGAGAAAGAGGGCTTTAAGGAGCTCGCAGCGAAGTTCCGCATGGTCGCGGCAATCGAGAAGCGCCACGAGGAGAGATACAGAAAGCTCTTAAAGAACGTCGAGATGCAGGAAGTCTTCAAGAAGAGCGAAGTCAAGGTCTGGGTTTGCCGGAACTGCGGTCACGTTGTGGTCGGCACTTCGGCACCGCAGGTATGTCCGACCTGCCAGCACCCGCAGGCATTCTTCGAGATTCTCGCAGAGAACTATTAATCGAGAGAGAGCGCATTGTGCTTACAAAATAAAACCGGGAGGCGAAAGCCTTCCGGTTTTATTTTGTCCGTTGATGTGCCGGAAAGCGCAACAAAGATTGGCCTGATCCCGGGCTTATCCTGCGATAAAAATACGGGCGCCGATGACAATTAAGATGAGGCCGCCGAGTATCTTGGCCTGGCGGTTTAAGACAGCGCCCGCCTGCTTTCCAGCGTGGAGTGCGCCGAGACAGAGGAAAAAGGTGGTGAGGGCAATCAGGACCGAGGAGAGCAGGGCCTCTGCGGCTCGGTAAGAGGCCAGCGTAAAGCCGACCGAGAGTGCATCGATCGAGGTCGCGATGCCCTGTAAGAACAGGGCCTTTATGCCGAGTCCGCTGTCCGGATTTTCGTCCGTTTCGCCCTTGATGCCCTCGAGGCAAAGTTTACCGCCGATGTAGAGGAGGAGGGCAAAGGAGACAAAGGGAAGGAAGGGGTCGACCGCGCGAAATACAGAGAGGAGCGAAGTCACAAAGAACCAGCCGAGCATGGGCATGAGCCACTGGAAAAAGGCAAAGGTGCCGGCTATGCCCGCGGTTTTTTTGCCGGACATCCCCGGTTCTTCGAGTCCGTTTGCGACCGATACCGAGACCGCATCCATTGCAAGTCCCGCGCCGAGCAATATGCTGTTCAAAATAAATCCCGCTTGTGCGTTCATTCGCTGAACCTCCCGCTTGTGGTTTAAAAGGAAAATAAAAAGAGACCGAGAGCACGCACTGCGTGCTTTCTCAGTCTCGCGATTTAATCCAAGCCAGGCGAATGCCATTTTGTTGACTTGAAACGCCGCTAGGACGCTCCCTACTCCCTGTAAAGCCTGTTCAATTTACCACTGTGCGCGTTTGTTAGTCAACGATAAATATAACCGGACGGCAGCGCGGTGTTTCCAAAAAAGGGCGGAAAGAGTATAATCAAAGTAACAAAATCAGCAGGCGGGGAACCGCCTGCTCATTGGCATGAGCGAGGGGATGAGAATGAAAATTACTTCGTTGACCTGCCCGCACTGCGGCGCCGCGCTGCAATGGGAAGAAGGTCAGGACAAAGCGGTTTGTCCGTACTGCGGCAGTGCGCTCCGCGTCGATATTTCCGCACCCGAAATCAAGGTGAATTTTTACGGAAACCGCGAGACAGCGCCGGCCTCCGAGGGACCGGATATCGGACTCAGCTTGGGGCAGAAACTCATTGTCGGGGGAATTACCGCTGCCTGCCTTCTGGTTCCGGTGGTGCTCGGCATCGCGGACAGCAATGCCTCCGCGCGGCGGCAAAACGCGGAGAGCGCGGCGGCTGCGAGTGCGGCAACGCAGCAGATGGAGCGCTATACCATCTCCGGTGCGGAGAACCTGGACGAACTTCAGAAAATTACCGGCTTAAAATACCTCACGATTGAGCACGCGGAGGCAATTACCGACTTCGGCGCGCTCGCCCGTCTTCCTTATTTGGAGACCCTCACGATACAGGATGCGCCTAAGCTCACGGATCTCGCTTTCGTGAAGAGCTTGAATCAATTGCAGAGCCTTACGCTGAAAAACACGGGCGTACAGGATATATCGCCGCTTTCGGGCATGAAATCCTTGGTCGCGGTGACACTGGAGGACAATCAAATTACGGATTTCACGGCGCTTGGGAGTGTGCCGTATTTAAAGAATGCGGAGATTCGGGCGGATGAAGTCGCGGCGCTTCCGGAGTTTTCGTCCCTGCAGTTTCTGGAGAGCTTCACCGTGAACGGGGAGACAAAAAAATGAAAGCGAGCGGGCTGGGCTGTAAGCTTCGAAGCGTTGTTGTGCCCTTCGCGTTGCTTTTGGCAAGCGGCGTTGTGCTCGGTGGCTGCAAAGCGGTCTTTGCAAAGGGGAGGGAGCGAAGCGCGGACGCAGCAATTCGCGTGACCCTGCCTTTCGTTTCGAAGTACAGTCCCAAGTATGCCGACACGCTGACGGATCCGGTGTTGCGGCGCGCCTTTTCGGAAGTGTTCCGAAAAGATCCCGACGCGATTACGCCGGAAGAGTATCGGCGCGTTCGGGGAATTCGCTTTGAGACCGTAGACTGGTTTCTGGTTCGCATGGATGTGTTACTGCAAGACGGAAGCAAAGTGCAGGTTCCGATTGTCAACAACGGGGAAGGCATCACCCTCGACGGGAACTCGTTTCAGGCCTTCCCGAATCTCGAAACGCTCGATATGTCGGGTCAACGCTCTTTGCTTCATGTCACGTTTTCTTCACAGGAGTATGCGAATACGCTTGCCAATCTGAAGCAGCTGAGCTGTCTCTATCTGCCGGATTCGGGGGACTACCCCGGAAGCCCGGCGGGGCTCGCATATATGGTCGCGAATCCCGGCGCAATGGAAGAACTGGGCGGGGTTTCACTCTATGCGACGGCAGATGTCGAAAAACTTGTTCGCACATTTCCGAACTTAAGAAAGCTGCGAATTGTGAGGCGGGAGTTAGGGGTTAGCTTGTCCGGATTACAGGAATGTAAGGAGCTTAGAGCACTCTATACCCCGCTGCGGCGCGCGGGAAACGAGGATTTACTCGCGCTCACGGGGGTGCGGGATATGGAACTCATTGCCTCAGAGGGGGATGAGAACATCGAAGATTTCCGCTTTTTGTCGGGACTCACAGAACTGGAGCAGCTCACCCTCCGCGACGCCGTTGCGCTCCGGAATTTGAACGATATGAAGCCCCTGACAAAGTTGCGGGAACTGCGCCTTTCGGGCGTGACACAGCTCACGAGCCTAGAGCCGCTCCGGGCGCTCACGGCGCTTGAAACGCTGGATCTCGGGAACAGTTTCAATCTTTCGGACTATGCCGCACTTTACGAGCTTCCGCAGCTCAAAAGACTCAGAATTTCCGACGGCTGGCAGGCGGGGCGTTTCATACCGGATGTGACCCTGATCCCGGCGCTCGAAGAACTCGAGTGCAGTGCGGAGACGCTCCCGCAGCTGGCCCGCTGCCGGAAACTGAAAAAACTCACACTCTTTCTCAGTCACTTTGACAGCAAGACGGATTTTTCGGGACTTGCGCGCCTTTCGGAACTCGAGGAACTTACGTTGAATGTCGAGAGCGCTGCGAAGAATACGGAAACGCTCTATGCACTCCGGGAACTGCCGAAGCTTCGAAAAGTCACCTTCTGTTGCAAAGAGGGAACAGTTCCGCTGCATGCCTTTCCGGCGGTCGCGGAGCTCACCGTGCTCGGCGAGGATGCGGGAATGGGCGGCAGTGATGCCGAACTGCAAATTCGCGCGGAGACCGAGGCGGATGCCCCTGCACTGGAACGTCTCAGCGTCTACGCGCACAACAAGGTGCGGTTTGAGGGCTGGCGCAGCACAACACTCCGGGAGCTGCGCCTCGGCCGTTGCGGCATCGATACGCTCTCATTTATGGAGGCTTTCCCCAATCTGGAGCTTTTGGACCTCAGCGACAATCGCGTCGAGGATATTGCGGCGCTCACCGCGCTGCCAAAGCTTCGCTATCTGCGCTACACGGATAATGTGATTCAAAACATTGCGTTATTAAAGAACAGAGGCATAGTTCTGGTCGAATAAACGACAAGGAGACGGGAATGAATCCGACAAAAATCCGCTGCCCACACTGCGGAAGCAGCATAGCGGTGAGGCAGAGCGGCAAGATGAAATGTCGTGTCTGCGGAAGCGAGCTCCGGATCGAAGAAGAGAAGCCGGTTAAAAAGAGTGGGATAGCGGAAGTGAACTACGGCAGACGGATGTCATCGGAACTGTTTGCAATCTCGATGACAGTCTGCGCACTTGCGAGCATTTTCTTTATTTTATTGCCGGTGCTCGGTCGCGGGGCGCGGAAGAAAGCGCCAAAGGCGGCGCAGGAATATGAGACGCATGTGAGTGCGGAACCTGGAGAACTCGGCCTGAAGGACTGTGTTCACACGGTGTTCGACTTCGTGCGTACGCTTTGACTTAGGGGCTGCCGCTTGTTTGTCCCAATCAGATGAGGAGAATAGGATGAATCCGACGAAAATTCGCTGCCCGCACTGCGGAAACAACATACTGGTTAAGCAGAGCGGAAAGGTGGCTTGCCCCTTTTGCGGGACCGCGCTCTATGTCGAAGAAAAAGAGAAGAAGGTTGAAATCAATGTAAACCTGGGGCGAAAAACCAAGCCCGAAGTGCCGAATTATCTTCCGGCCTTCATCGGCGGCGGTGCAATTGTCCTTCTGCTGTGTCTGACTCTCCTTCCGTCCCTGCTCCGCGGCAACACGGGGCGCACGCAGACGGAGAGCAGAGTTCAGAATCACTATGCAAGCGAGGTGCACGATGCGGCGCTTCGCAGAGCCTTTGCGGAAGTGTTTGAGAAGGAGCCGTCCGAATTTACGGCGGAGGACTATCAGAGTGTAAGGCGCATTGCCTTCCGGAGAGAGAACGACTATCTCACTTGGATGGAGGTGGGCTTCACGGACGGCAGCGAAAAGCGCGTGCCCATGCTCCACAACACCACGGACACGATAGAACTGGACGGAACCGACTTTCAGGCCTTCCCCATGCTCGAAGAGCTGGATACCGCCACTGCCGCAGGCTACGATGTGAGTCTCTCGTTTCGCTCCTCGGAGTACACGAATACCCTCGGCAATCTGAAACACTTAAAAAAGCTGTATCTCTCGAATGTCGGCAACAGCAGAGGTCCGACCGAGTTTGCGGAGCTCTTTGCGGATCCCGCATCGATCGAAGCACTGGGCGGGGTTTTCTTTTTTCGCCAGGGGGATGTAAAGGAGCTGGTTGGGCAGTTCCCGAAGCTCCGAGAACTCCGCGTCGGCTGGAGAAATGACGAAGTCTCGCTCGCGGCGTTAAAGGACTTAAAGGAGCTTGAGAGTCTCACGGCCACCCTGCGCCTTAAGGGAAATGAGGACATCCTTGAACTCACACAGCTCAAGGCGCTGGATATTCAGGCAGTCGATTCGGGGGAGAACGTAAAAGACCTGCGTTTTCTCTCCGGACTCACGCAGCTTGAAAGCCTCACCGTACGAGACGGCCATGACATTAAGAGCCTCAATATGCTGAGCGCGCTCACAAACCTGCGGGAGCTTCGCCTTCTCGACGGCAGCGATGTGGTCAGCATAGAGCCGCTCCGCGCGCTCACGGAACTGCGCGTACTGGATATCGGAGACTGCACTGATATCACGGACTATGCTGCCCTTCCCGCGCTCACCAAGCTGGAAAAATTGCGCGTTTGTGATGATGATTGGCCGCCGTCCGGGACAGTGCCGGATCTGAGTCCTCTCACCTCTCTTTCGGAGCTTGAACTCTACGCGCGAGATGCAGAGAGCATTGCGAACTGCCGGAGTATCAAGAAACTCACCCTGCTCGCGGAGCGCACGGGGGACGGCAGCGACTTATCCCCGCTCGCGGGACTGACAGGTCTTGAAGAGCTTAGGCTGAATCTCGCAAGCACGACGGAGGAGCTCCTGCATCAAGAGGTGTTTGCGGGGCTGCCGTCTCTTAGCAAGGTAACCCTGCGCTGCGACACCAATCCGATTTCTTTGGATTACTTCCCGCAGGTCAAAGAAATTACGATCATCGGAGAGAGTATCGTCGGCGGTACGCCGTCGGGATCGCTGACCCTGAGTAAGGTAACGAGCGGCGGCAACCCCGCGCTGGAAAGCTTCTCGGTCTATGGCTTCGACGGGCTGAGACGCGGGGACTACCGAAACGGCTTTGAGGAGGGAAGCGCGGTGCTCGACTTCCTTTCGCACTGCCCATCGCTCCGGGAGCTGCGCATAGAGCACTGCAATCTCTCGGATCTCAAGTTCGCGGAGGGGCTATCCGCGCTTCAATTCCTCAATATCGCAGACAATCGCTTTGAGGATGTCGCGCCGCTCTCGGGGCTCCCGTCGCTTCGCTGCCTGGTCTATACGGAAAACGCGATTCAAAACATCGGTATCTTACAAAATAAGGGAATTGCACTGATCGAATAAAGGACGAGGAAAATGAATCCGACAAAAATAAGATGCCCGCATTGCGGGAACAGTATTTTGATCAAACAAAGCGGAAAAAGCGTCTGCCCTTCTTGCGGGACGCCGCTCTACATCGAGGAAAAAGACAAATCCGTCAATGTCAATGTCACGCTCGGAAACATCGAAAAAAGCGAGGCGAAGCAGAAGGGCTTCTTCCTTGCCCTGCTTGCTTTTATTTTGCTTTCGGTGTTTTTCATGTTGTTCCTGCCCGCCATCTTCCGCACGGGGCGTAAGGTGCAAAAGACGGTCGCGCCGAAGTACGAGACGAGCCTTCACGATCCGGTGCTGACCCGGCTCTTTGCGGAAGCCTTCGAGAAGGATCCCGCATCGATTACGGAAGAGGATTATGCGCGCGTCAAGACGATTTCGTTTCAAAGGGAACTGAGCGGTTTGTTATGGCTGGAAGTCGGCTTTACGGATGACAGCGAGAAGCGCATTCCTCTGGTGTACGACGAGCGGACGGTTGAAATCGATGGGACAGACTTCCAGGTTTTTCCGAATCTGGAGGGACTCTATGTCGCGGAGACCGCGACCGGAGGCGATGTTCGCCTTTCCTATGAATCCGAGGAATATGCGCACAACCTGGCCAATCTGACGAAGTTAAAATATCTGCATCTCTCGGAGAGAAGCAGCTACGATCGAACCCCGAAGGAACTGGCCGCCTTTGTCGCAAATCCGGCACAAATCGAGGAACTCAACGGTGTGAGCCTCTATGACGCGGAGGATGTCGAAGCGCTGGTAAAGTACTTCCCGAATCTCAAAAAGCTGATCATCGTCGATCGCGGCGCGGATGTCTCGCTTGCCGATTTAAAGCAGCTGTCTCAGCTCGAACTGCTCGCGACAGAACTTCGCGCGGACGGAAACGAGGATCTCTTGGAACTCACGGGGGTCAAAGAGATGGAGATTCTTGCCCGTGCGGACGGAAATCCGGTCAAGGATTTTCGCTTTCTTTCGGGCCTCACCGGCCTCAGAAGCCTGACGCTGGTCGGTGCCACCGAGTTAAAAAGTCTCAATGCGCTGAGCCCGCTCACCGAACTTGAGGAATTGCGTATTTACGACGCGCGGGAATTGCTCAGCATAGAGCCGCTCCGGGGGTTCACGGCGCTTCGTGTATTGGACATCGGAGACAGCACGGCGCTTGAGAATCTGGATGCCCTGCAGTCGCTGACCGCGCTCCGAAAGCTGAGACTGACCAACAGTGCCTGGGGGGCAAAGGCGATTCCGCCGGATTTGAGCATGCTGACTTCGCTTGAGGAAGCGGAAATCGAGGAGGACAGCATGGCGTCCGTTGCTGCTTGCCGCAGCCTAAAGAAGCTCACAATTTACATGAATCACTTCGGGGAAGGCAGTGATTTTTCACAGCTTGCCGGTCTTGAGAATCTGGAGAGCCTGCGTCTCAATATCTCAAGCAGCGCGTATCGGTATACGAATATCGAGCGTCTTTCGGCCCTGCCGAAACTCAGAACGCTCAAGCTGGTCGGAGACGAAGGCCCGCTTCCGCTGAAAGCATTTCCGCAGGTCACGGAGATTGAGGTCATAGGGAAGAACGTTGTGGCGGATTTCAGTAATTCCAAGCTGGTCATCGACCCGCTGCCCGACAGCGAAAATACCGCTTTGGAACGCCTGACTGTCATCGGTTTCGAAGGGATTCAGAGCAGCCCGTACGGGAGCGAACAACAATACGGTTCCGATGTTTTGTCCCGGCTCTCTTACTGCACGTCGCTTCGGGAACTCCGCCTGATTCACTGCGGGCTTACGGATCTTAATTTCGCAAGTGCCGTCCCGAATGTGGAAGTTTTGGACATCGGCGGAAACCGCATCGAGGATATTTCGCCGCTCACGGCCCTCCCGAAACTTCGGGAGCTTTACTGCGGTGACAATGAGATTCAAAATATCGCGGTGATGCGGGACAGGGGCATTTTATTGCTGGAATAAATACCGATTTTTGAAAAACAATACTTGCACGAAAAAAGAGAGTTTGCTATAACACTTAGTAAGGAATTGTTTTGATAAAAGCTTGGTTTATGAGGCCGAATAAGGAGAGCAAAATGCTGAACATCGGAATCAAGGGACACCGGGAAATTACGGTTGAGGAAAAGGATCTTGCGATTCATGTCGGCAGCGGCACGGTGCATGTGCTCGCAACGCCGATGATGATTGCAAATATGGAATATACCGCAGCATCTTCCGTGGAGGAGTTGCTCGGCGAAGGGAAGTCTACGGTCGGCGTGCAGGTCAATGTGAGCCATGTTGCGGCGACGCCGAAGGGAATGAAGGTCAGTTTTGATTCGGAACTTCTGGAGATCAGCGCAAACGGAAAGATCCTCACCTTCCGTGTCGAGGCACACGATGAGTGCGGCCTGATCGGTGAGGGAACCCACCAGAGAGCGATTATCGACCGGGAGCGCTTCGATAACAAGGCACAGGCAAAGTTAGAGCAGAAATAAATAAGAGGAGGAAAGAAAGATGGCACGCACCAAGGGGGCGAAGAATAAGCCGACACTGAGTGTCGCGGAGAGATTGCAAAGAGCAAACGCAGAGCTCACGGAGCTTCAGGAGGCTGTGAAGGCAAAGAAGGCCGAGATTAAGGAACTTCGGAGAGAGGAAAAGTCCGAGACCCAGCTGGTCATCATGAAGGCCATCGAGGAGAGCGGAAAGACCGCCGAAGAAGTTCTCGCAATGATTCAGAGACAGTAAAACGAAAAAAGACCGCCGCAGTTTTCTGCGGCGGTCTTTTTTCGTTTTGATTCACCGTTCGTTCTGTTGCGCTCGGCCTCAGACCAAGGTTTGAAATTCGATTTCCTCGAGCGACCAGACCAGACGGTTCGTCTGCAGAAGGGCGCTCTTACAGAAGGGACAAAATTTCGCATCGGCACGCTGCAGGGGCGCACCGCAGTGCGGACAGGAGACAGCGGTGATCTTTTGATACCCGCTTTTGTAGTTGACACTCTGGACATGGACCAGAACCGAAGTGACGGTCGTCTCGACCCGGTGGGGAACGGCGAGCGCCGCTGCGCGCGCCTTGCCCTCGCTTTTCCGGACGGCATCGCCCGCGAGAGAAGCGGTAAAGCCGATGGAACTCACCAGTCGGATTTCCGTCAGCGTTGCCTGGTTTTTATAGTCCGCAATCGCGGTCTTATGAATCACGATGTCGGAAAAACTGCGCGTCAGCTCGTTCATGCGGTCATCCTCGATTGCAAGGCGAACGCGCTCCCGCAGGCTCTCGGAGGGAGCGGAGAGTTTACTTAAGTCCAGCGCCTGTCTTGCGGCGAGCACGGAGACAATGCGCTTTTCGATCGCGACCCGTTCTTCGGGCCAGTTGAAGGCCGGAAAATCGCGGTTGATGGCAGGGAGAAAGAGCTTTGTCATATCCGGAACGGAGCGCTCCGTAGGGCCCAGCTTTTTACTCTCCTCCGCCGCGCGGAGCAGACTTCTCAGGTCGTGAAGAAAGCCCGAGAATTCGCGGAACGGTCGGCCGAACAGTCTCGGGAGCAAAAACAAAACAGCAAGTACCGCAAGGAGCGGACGCAATGCGAGAAGAATTTCAGGTACTGTCATAAAAGACCTCCGAAAAAAACAGACAAAGCGAAGCGCTTTGGTGTCAACAGTATAGCATAAAATGCTATACTGTTGAGCAAAAGAAAGGGGGGATTCCGGTGCAGGGAGAGAGAAAAGTAAGGGAGACGGAGCGCTCCGAACAGATGGACGGCGGCTTCCTGAGGCGGCCCTTGGAATTTCACCCGGTGCGGCGCAGCGCGCTGATCGGCGCGACGGTCGCCCTGCTCTCTCAGTTCTATTTCAATGTGCTGAGCAGCGATTTCCGCATTTCGATTGCGGTTGTGCTTCTGCCGGTGCTCCTTATGACCATGGGCGCGCAAATCCACAGCCTCTCGGCTTGCGGCTTCACCGCGCTCATTGTCTTTTTGTTCCGCGTCCTGGTATCGCTCTTGTTGCACGGCCCCGCGGGCGTCAAAGTATACCAGCAGCTCCCGGGCGCGCTCTTTTATCTCTGTTACGGCCTGCTCTTTAAGCTGCAAATTCCGAATAAGCGCTTTACCTCCCTGCCACGGGTGTTTGCGGCGGCCTTTTTCTGCGATCTGCTCGCAAATGCGGCGGAACTTCTGTTTCGGGCCTACTTTTTCGGGGCTGCGATCAATTCGGAGAATGCCTCTTTGGTGCTCTTTTTGGTCGCGTTGCTTCGCTCGGCGCTGGTGCTCCTCATTTTGGTCATGGACCGGCAGTACCGGGAGCTTCAGGTGCGGCACGAGCAGGAGAGCCGCTACCAGCGCCTCTTCCTCATGATTACGGGCTTAAAGAGCGAGCTCTATCTGATGCGGAAAAATTCGGAGGAAATAGAGCGCGTCATGGGCAACGCCTATCGGCTCTCGGAGGAGCTCCGCGCGCAGGAACTGCCCGATGAGATGCAGCGCCGTGCGTTGGACATCGCCCGCGATGTCCACGAGATCAAGAAGGATTATCTTCGCATCATGCGGGGACTCGAGGAGACCGCGGCCAACGAATACGATGAGGATCACATCCGTTTTCGCGATTTGATGGAAATTCTGGATGCGACTTCGAACAGCGTACTCCGCGAGAAGAAGTTGGACATACGTCTGATTTTCGACTGCCGGGATGATTTCCTGACCCGCGAGCACTACGCGCTGATGACGGTGCTCAAAAACCTGGTCGGCAATGCAATCGAGGCCATCGAGGGAGACAGACGGCGCGGTGTCATCATGGTCTCGGAGCGAAAATACGACGGGACGTATGAGTTCAAAGTTTCGGACAACGGACCCGGCATCTTGCCGCGGAAGCTCGGAAAGATATTCCGCCTCGGCTATTCGACCAAGTTCGATGAGCGGACGGGCAACATCTACCGCGGTGTCGGTCTCGCGGGCGTCAAAAATATGGTGGAAGATCATTTCGGCGGCAGCATAGAAGTGCAGTCAGAGCCCGGTAACACCTGCTTCACCGTGCGCATTCCGGTGGGAGCAATTGCATATACAGACGAAGGAAGGGCTGTCCATGGAGAGAGGACTTAGAATTTATATCGTTGAGGACGATGTCAGCATGATTGACACGCTCCGTGATTTCATCGAGGACCAGGGTCTCGGGGAAGTGGTCGGCAGTTCGGAGGAGGAAGGCAGCGACGAGCAGCAGATTGCCGCTTTGAAGCCGGATCTCATTCTGGTGGATTTTCTGATGCCGGGCATGGACGGCGCGGAACTCGTACGGCGTCTTCGGGACGCGGGCTGCGGCGCAAAGTGCATCATGCTGTCCCAGGTCACGCAGAAGGACATGATAGGCAAGGCCTATGATGCCGGTGTCGATTTCTTCTTAAATAAGCCGATCAACATCGTTGAACTCCGTTCGGTAATCGGTTCGGTCGCGCGCCAGCTGGAAAACGAGAGGACCATAGAGGCCCTGCGCCGTGTACTCTTCAGCGGGCAGAGCAAAGCGCCGCAGGACAGCGACGAGGAGAGCCGGCGGAAAATCAGTGCCATACTCGCAAATATCGGGATGGCGGGAGAAAAAGGCAGCGCGGATATTTTGAATCTCTGTCTCTTTATCAGGCGGGAGCAAAAGTCCCTGCAGCAGGAGAGCATTCGGGAACTTTGCTCGGAGCTCTCGGACAATCCGCGGAGCATGGAGCAGAGAATGCGGCGCGCCATTGCGGTCGGTCTCACAAACTTAGCCCACCTCGGGCTCGAGGACTTCCTGAACGAGAGCTTTACGCGTTACAGCAGCACTCTCTTCCCCTTTGAGGAAGTGCGCGCCGAGATGGATTTGATTCGTGGTAAAAAGAACTATGGAGGTAAACCTTCTATTAAGAAATTCATCGAAAGTCTTATGCAGCTCGCCGAACAAAGTGCGTAATCCGCAACCGAATTTGTGAAACTTCTTGAAACTTCTTGAAACCGTACTCTATAATATAGATATCGGTTATCGGCGCGAGGCGGGTACGAACCGGGAAAGCCCGCTCTAAGCCGATGGGGGAAAAGGAGGTTTCTATGCAAACAGTAAAGCTTGATATGTATCAGGCGCTCGCAGTCGCAGTCGTCATGCTGCTCATCGGACGCGAATTGGTCGCACGGATTGAGTTTCTCCGTCGCTACTGCATCCCGGCACCCGTTGTCGGCGGCCTTGTGTTCGCAATCGCGCATGCGGTGCTCCGCGGCACGGGCGTCATGGAGTTCGACATGGACGTCACCCTGCAGAAGGTCTTCATGACCGCATTCTTCTGTTCGGTCGGTTATATGGCAGCCTTCGGCATGCTGAAGAAGGGCGGAATCGGCGTGATTCTGTTCCTCGGAGTCTCTGCCGCAATGTGCATCATCCAGGACTTGGTCGGCGCAGTCGGCGCAAAGGCCTTCGGTCTGGATCCGCGCATCGGTCTCGCAATGGGCTCCATTCCGCTGGTCGGCGGACACGGAACCGCAGGTTCCTGGGGCCCCTTCCTCGAGAATCTCGGCGTTGCAAACGCAACCACGGTCGCGGTCGCGGCGGCTACCTACGGCCTGATTTCCGGCTGCATGATGGGCGGCCCGATTGCTTACGGCAAGATTAAGAAGTACGGCCTGAAGTCGAAAGAGCTCAAGGATACGCACAAGACCGCAACAGTCGATGTCTCCGCAGACACCGAGGCGCTCGATGAGAACAACATTCTGAACGCAGCGCTCTACATTGTCGTCGCGGTCGGCGCGGGAACCGTTGTCTCCTTCTTCATCGGCAAGGTGCTCACCATGCCGGCTTACATCGGCGCAATGATCGTCGGCGCCATCATCCGCAACATCCAGGAGGCGCGCAAGGTCAAGATGCCGATGGGCGAGATGAATGCGCTCGGCAATGTCTGCCTCTCGCTCTTCCTCGCACTTGCAATGTGCAACCTGAAGCTCTGGCAGCTTATCGACCTTGCGGTTCCGATGATTGTCATCCTTCTGCTTGAGACGGTTGTCATGTGGTTCTATGCATCCTTCGTGGTCTTCAACATCATGGGCAGAGACTACGATGCGGCTACCATTTCGTCCGGCTTCTGCGGCTTCGGTATGGGCGCTACCCCGAACGCAATGGCAAACATGCAGGCAATCACGAACATCTACGGACCGGCACCGGTCGCATTCATGATTGTTCCGCTGGTCGGTTCGCTCTTCATCGACTTCGTGAACGGCCTGATTATCACGGGCTTCGCAGGTTTCCTGACGAGCTTCTTCCACCTGTAAGAGAGAAGACAGGACTTTGGAATAGGCGACAAGCAACCCGGTGCGAGTCGCCTATCGTTATATACAATAACCAAAGTGAGAAGACTGATAGCAAAGTTACCGGAAAAGTGTTACAATGGTATCATCGTGAGCGGGGAATCTATTGAAAAACCTGCCACATAACGTTTTGTATCATTTTATTTTCTGTAGGAGGAAAGTGACATGAGCAAGTTGAATCCGTACATTGAGAGAGTCATTGCCGAGGTCAAGGCAAAGAACGCGCACGAGCCGGAGTTCTGCCAGACGGTCGAGGAGGTTTTCTCTTCGCTGAGCCCGCTGGTCGACGCACATCCGGAGTATGAGAAGAACGCTATTCTCGAGAGAATGGTCGAGCCGGAGCGTGTCATCATGTTCCGTGTTCCGTGGGAGGATGACAAGGGCAACATGCATGTGAACCGCGGCTACCGCGTCCAGTTCTCGAGCGTGATCGGACCCTACAAGGGCGGCCTTCGTTTCGCTCCGAGCGTAAACCTTTCCATCATCAAGTTCCTCGGCTTTGAGCAGACCTTTAAGGATTCGCTCACCACGCTTCCGATCGGCGGCGCTAAGGGTGGTTCCGACTTCGATCCGAACGGCAAGAGCGATGCCGAGATTCAGAGATTCTGCCGTTCCTTCATGGAAGGCCTGTTCCGCTTCATCGGACCGGATGTCGACTGCCCGGCAGGCGACCTCGGTGTCGGCGGCCGTGAGATCGGCTACATGTTCGGCGCTTGGAGAAGACTGACTTCCTCCTATGCAAACGGTGCTCTCTCCGGTAAGGACCCGCTGTTCGGCGGCTCCGCATTCCGTCCGGAGGCAACCGGCTTCGGTGCTGTCTACTACCTCGAGGAGGTTCTGAAGCACGAGAAGGATGAGATGAAGGGCAAGAGAGTCGCACTTGCAGGCTTCGGTAACGTCGCATGGGGCGTTGCTACCAAGCTCGCTGAGCTCGGCGCTAAGGCAGTTACCCTGTCCGGCCCGGACGGCTACATCTACGATCCGGACGGCGTTACGACCAAGGAGAAGATCGACTTCCTGCTTGAGATGAGATCCTCCGGCCGCAACAAGGTTCAGGATTACGCAGATAAGTTCGGCGTTCAGTTCTTCGCAGGCGAGAAGCCGTGGGGCCAGAAGGATGTCGACATCGTGATGCCGTGCGCAACGCAGAACGACGTTGATATCAACGAGGCAAAGAAGATTGTCGCGAACGGCATCAAGTACTACATCGAAGTTGCGAACATGCCGACCACGAACGAGGCTCTGAAGTATCTCCTTGAGCAGAAGAACATGATCGTTGCTCCGTCCAAGGCGGTCAACGCAGGCGGTGTTTCCGTCTCCGCACTCGAGATGTCTCAGAACTCCGAGAGACTCTTCTGGGACGGCGAGGAAGTCGACAAGTGGCTGCACAAGATCATGAAGGGCATCCACGACGGCTCCGCAGCTGCAGCTGAGCGCTACGGCCTTGGCTACGACCTCGTTGCAGGCGCTAACCTTGTCGGATTCGAGAAGGTTGCAGACGCTATGATTAAGCAGGGTCGCGCACTGTAAGTCTAAGTTAACAAAACCGAGGCGGCCGGAAACCAGTTTCCGGCCGCTTTTTTCTAAGAACCCAACACAGGAGGAAAGAAACGATGAAGTGCCTGATTACAGACGCTGTTTATCCCGGCATTGCCGAGGAGCTGAAGAAGTTCATGGACATTAAGACTTCCGACGGGAAGCCGCTCTCCAAGGAAGAGATGATTCGCGAGATCGCGGATGCGGATGTGCTCATCATGCGCGTCGATCCGAAGATTGACCGCGATGTTCTGGATGCCGCAAAGAACTTGAAGGCAATCGGCGTCTGCGCTGTCGGTCTGAACCACGTTGATCTGGAGTACGCGAAGGAGAAGGGCATTCAGGTCTTCAACGCACCGGGCCTCAACGCAAATGCGGTTGCGGAGCTCACGATCTCCAAGATGCTGGACATCTCCCGCCACACGATCCCGGCAAACCAGGACGTCAAGGTGAACCACATCTGGGATAAGTACAAGTATGTCGGCAGAGAACTGCGCGGCAAGACCCTCGGTGTGATGGGCTTCGGCCGCATCGGCCGCCGTGTCGCCGAGCTTGCAAAGGCGTTCGGCATGGACATTGTCGCTTACGATCCCTTCCTGAAGCCCGAGGACTTTGAGCGCGAGGGCGCAAAGGGCATGGGCATCGACGAGCTCATCAGAGTTTCCGACTTCATCTCCCTGCACATTCCGCTGACCCCGGAGACCAAGGACCTCTTCAACAAGAAGTCCATCGCCGAGATGAAGGACGGCGCGGTTGTTCTCAACATGAGCCGCGGCGGCATTGTCAACGAGCAGGATATGTACGAGGCACTCTGCGAGGGCAGAATCGGCGGCTATGCTGCGGATGTTATGGAGAACGAGCTCGCAGGCAGCGGCCTGAGCGGCAACGACGAGTTCCAGAGCCCGCTCTTCTCCTGCGACAACTTTGTCATCAGCCCCCACATCGGTGCGCAGACGGTCGACGCTTCGAGAGACATCGGCCTCCACATCATCGAGAAGGTCAAAGAGGTTATGAACCTCAAGTAAGAGTTCATACGGGTTTTACAGACAAGACAGCTGTCCGCATGCGCGGGCAGCTGTTTTTTTATTTGTGTTATAGGACAAAAAGAGTTGGTAAAAAGGGCTTGGCATGTAAACCTGTGTCCTTGCGCGATACTTTGTACGAAAAGCGGAAGAAGCAGCCGGATCTTCGAGGTGGGCTGAGAGGCCTGCTATGTTGCACCCGAAGCAGAAGTGTGTAATCCGGTGTAAATACAAAATGACAACCAGGCTCAAGCGGCGGAGCGGGAAGCACAGAGATAAGCAAAGAAATCGGTATGCGGAGCGTAAATAGAAAACAAGCAAAATGAACAGCGAAATGAGGCGGGAAGAAAAGCCGGAGACCAAGGGCTGTAAGGCCGCCGAAAAAGGACGGCATGTACACAGGAAATTCAAAAAAATATTTCAAAAAAGATGTTACAATGCAGTAACCAATCGGAGACGCTTGCGTCTTAATCTATAGAGAAGCAAAACGGGGGAAGTTTGCATGACGGAACAGGAGTTACTCGCGCTCTACGAGCAGCGGGATCAGAGAGCAATACTGGAGACAGAGGCCGAGTACGGCCGCTATCTGGCGAAGGTCGCCGCTTCGGTGCTCTCCTCGCGAGAGGATGTGGAGGAATGCCTGAATGACACCTGGCTCAGGGCGTGGAACAGCATACCGCCTGAAAAGCCGCAGTTTTTTCGGGCCTACTTAAGCCGCATTGTCAAGAATTTGGCACTCAGTCTGTTTCGGAAACAGCACGCAGAGAAACGCTGCAACGAGAACTTTCAGCTTGCGCTGGACGAACTCGACGAGGACATACTCCCGGCCGTTGAGAGCACGGAGGAGGCGGTGGATCGAAACCGTCTCAGCGCCTGCATCGACCGCTTCTTGGAGACACTCCCGAAAAAACAGCGCATACTCTTTGTGCGGCGCTACTTCTACACCGATTCCATCAAGGAGCTTGCGCTCCGGCAAGGCATGAGCGAAAGTGCGGTCAAGGTGAGCTTACACCGAATCCGCAAAAATCTGGAACTCGTGTTGAGAGAGGAGGAATTTCTTTGAAGAGTCTGGACATCATGGAGGCTATTTCCGACATCTCCGAACGCTGGTTGAAGAGGCAGCGGAGACAAGCGACATTCTGCCGATGCGCGAAGGGGAGTTGGAGAATGTTGCACCGAAGAAGTTAAGACCGCTGAGACGGCACCGCTTGCGGAACATACTCGGCGTGGCGGCAAGTCTCGCAATCATCAGTGCGGTGCTGCCGAACCTCAATCGCAGCACGGCCTATGCGCTGCAGAATCTGCCCATTGCCGGCGCCTACTTTAAGCTGGTCACGGTGCGGGATTACACCCTCGCGGAGGGCGACCGCACGGCGACGGTGAAGATAGGAGAAGTGCAGCTTGAGACCGAGAAGGGCAACTCCGCGGAGCGGGCGCAGAAGAGTGCCGAAGAAGTCAACGCGGCAATTCAGCGCATCACGGAAGAAGAGATTGCAGCCTTCCGAGAAGAGCTGGGAAGCGAGGGCTTCTCGAATTTGGAAATTACAACGGAAGTTGTGACAGACAACGAGAATTGGTACTCGGTCTGTTTGACCCAACTCTCTCAGAGCGCGGACAGCGCCGAGAATCTGCACTATTTCACGATACGGAAGCGCGACGGCAAGCTGATGGCGCTCCGTGATTTGTTTGCGCCCGGCAGCGATTACCGAAAAAGCGTAAGTGAGGAAATCAAGCGGCAGATGCGGGAGGAAATGGCACAGAACCCCGAAAAGGTATACTGGTTGGATACCGACGGCGTCGGAAACGAATTTACGGAGATTTCGGAGCAGCAGAGTTTTTACATCAACCGTGACGGGAAACTGGTCATTTGTTTTGATGAAGGCGATATTGCCCCGATGTCCATGGGAAGCCTACAATTTGTGATGCCCGAAGCGTTAAGCGGGCTCACAATGTAAATCCGGAAGAAAGGAGGACATGCCTACGAGATAAACGAAGCAGTCACAAAAAAGAGAAGCACAACCCCCAAATAAGATCGAGCGCTCTCCCCCGAGCGCTCGGTTTTTATTTGTCTTTTTTTCGCTTGCGGGCATTCGGGAGCGCTCTGCGCCGGGCAAATGTTTGCATTGACGAAATTGCGATATATAATTACTATAGTATCGAAACGATATCAAAACAGCGGAAGGACGGAGAGGAGCAGCGTGTGCCATGGATGAACTGCATTTGAATCCCGCGACTTTGCGGGAGCGCGCGTACGAGGCAGAACAGGCCCATACGGATCGGCATCCGGAACTCGACTTATTCAGCGAAGCCTCGGCGGAAAAGAGCGCGCTGCAGCGGGCGGAAAAGCGCGCGGCGCGGGAAGAACTTCGGGTATCGCTTCGTTTTATGCCAAAAGAGGCACAGGATAGTGAGGCGAATCTACGGGCAAAGACAGAGGCGGAACAGCTCTTTGCGCTGCCGTTACAGTCCGGCGGGCTGCGGGACGGGAAGACCTTTGCCGATGCCGAGCCGGTGAGTGCGGCGCTCATCGCTCTTTTTGCGCTGCTCGGATTTGGCCTTGCCTGGTTCATGCGGGGAAAAAGCCGCAAAGATGCCGAGGACAGTGTGCGCACGGACCCGGCAGAGCGTGAGGAAGCAGAGGGGTAAAGAGAATAAAGTAAAATAATAGAAACTATAATTGATAAAAGCATTGACTTTAGTAAACTTAATTGATACAATCGCGTTGTAACAGTGAACAGAAGCCACGAGAGGAGTATACGAATGACAGGTCAGATTCGCATCACACCGGAGGCAATGCGCGGAAGAGCCGGGGAGTTTCGGGCGGCGAGAGAGAACTTTCTGAATGTGGTTCAGAGCATGAGTAACTTAATCGGCACCCTGCGTGAAGAGTGGGAGGGACAGGCGAGCGAAAAGTTCGCGGAACAGTTTGAGGCGCTACGTCCTTCGTTCAACGAAATGGGAGAACTCATCGAGAGCATTGCAAAGCAGTGTGACGGCGTGGCCGATGCGACGCAGGCACTGGATGAGGAGATGGCGGCAAAATTTATCTCCTGACGGAGAGGGAGGGGGCGGGAGTCCCCTCCTTTTTTACCGAAGGAGAAGCGGTATACGAATCGAGGTAAGCGCTCGGCGAACGCAACAACAGTCGTGCGGGGACAGCGTAGAACAAAGGGGGAGAGATGCAAAAGAGGCTATGCGCGCTTACGGCCGCAGTCTTTCTGGCAGGCTTTGCGGCGGGCAGCGGATACACGGGACTTAAAAGTCGTGCTGCTCCCGCCGCTTTTCGCCGGGAGCAGGCGGGAAGCAAGCGGATTGCGGTGGTCAACCTGGATAACGGCATTCGTCAGGCAGGAAAGCGGATTTACTATGCGGCGGATGCCATGGAGTTTCCGGATGCGGATTTCATCTCGGTGAGTGCGCGAGAGGCGGAACTCGGCTTGGAAAGCGGCTACTATGCGGCGGCGCTCACGATACCCGGGGATTTTTCGGAACAAGCGGACAGTCTGGCCCGCGTCCCGGGGCAGGCAAGCCTCCGGTATACCGTTTCGGCCGAATTGACGGCGGAAGAGCGGGCGGATGTTCAGCGGCGTATCGGAAGCTTCGGAGAGCGCATGAACCGTAACATGGTCTACCTTTATTTCCACGCGATACTCGGCGAATTTCATGCGGCGCAGGACGCGGTACGACCGGCGCTTGAAAATCATGCGCTTGCGTTGCAAGAGCTCGGGGGCTTAAACCCCGAGCAGTGGATGCAAGAAGCGCTGTTGCCGACGGAACCGGAGGAAGCAAGGCCGTCTCGGAGAGCGGTGTATACGACAGCGGCCTATGAGGCGTTGCGCCGTGAACTCGACCGGGAGGAAGCGCTGCTGTTTGAGATAGCGGAAGAGCAGGCGCGTTTGGAAGCCGAAATTGCGCGTTTTGCGGAGGCGGAGGCGCTGCGTGCGGAGAGTCGCACGGAGGCGGCGGAGGCCCTGTACCGCGAGCTGTCGGAAACGGCGGAGCGCGAGGCGGCAGATCGAAGTCGTATCACGCTGCGGCTTGCGAGCGCCTCCGATGCGGAGATTCTGAAAAGCGAGCGCTATCTAAAGCGCACTGCCTCGGCTTCGAACGCGCTCTTCCTTGCAAGCGCTTCGGATGCGCTGCCAGAGACCGAGCGCAGTGCCTGGCGGGCAGAGCGCCGGCAACTCGCGAGTGCCTCGGATGCGACCCGCGCGGCATTTGCCGCGCTGCAAACAGAACTCGAAGAACTGCCCGCCTTTCCGGAAGCGGAACTCAGAAAGCGTATCGATGCGGAGGTTTTCGATGCGTCGAAGGAGAGAGAGGAACGCCTTGCGGATTTAAGGCGGCAGAGTGAGCGACTCTCAAGGCTTTCGGAAGAGACGGCGCTTACAAACGGCAGAGGCGGAGAACGCCGCCTTGCCCGCAGGGAAGCCGTGCGCGCCGTTTGGGAGGAAAGGGATGAACTGCTGGCGGGGATTCGCGCGGAAGAACAGGCGAGGGAAGAGGAACGAAAACAGAGCCGCGCCTACGGTGCTTTGCTAAGAGAAGCCTTGCGGGATGCGGAGCTGAAGAGCGGGACCAAAGCCAAAGAGGCTGTGGAGCGGCTGAAGGAAAACGGCGCGACAAAGCTTGCGGAGAACCGACGACTCCTCGGCGGCTTTGCCGAGCGGCTGCCGCACACGCGAAACGGGAGTCTGCCGAATAAGGCGAGCTACGAAAAAATGGCTGCGCCGCTTCGTCTGATTGAGGAGGGCGGAGCAGAGCCCCCCGAGACAGTCGGAATCGCGACCGAGCCGGTACAAAGCAGGGAACGGCGGGCGGAAGAACTCCCGTTTCGGCAACTCCTCTTTGCGGGACTGGCCCTGTCCGCGGGGGCCGGGCTCGGGCTTATCACGGGAAGGCGGCGTTAAGACAAGCATGGAAATTACGTTTACACTTCGGGAGGCGGAGCGCGAAGAGACGCTCTGCCTCGACGACGAACTGCGAATGGACGAAGTCTTAAGGCGGATTGCGGCGCAGGGCAGTTTCACGGCGCGGGCGGCGGACTGCCTTTATCTTCGCTCGAAGAACGGCGGGGAAGCTCTCTGTACGGCGCAGAGCTTTCGCGCGGCCGGCATTGTGAGCGGTGACGAACTGGAACTCATATGAGGAGGGAAAATGGAAGCGGAAAAGCGCATCTTTGTTCGGAATTCGGAGAGTCGAACGGAGAGACAAAAGAGGGGTTTGCTCGCCGTGAGCAAGCCCCTCTTTTGTCCCTGTGAACTCGAGGAAGCGGAGAACGGTTTTTACTTCCGTTTCGAAACGGCGGGACTGTGGGAATGGGAGGCGGTGCAAGCGTTGGAGACGGAAGAAAAATTGCGGCTCTTATTAAACTGCGCCGCGCTCGAAACGCTTACGGCACACTATGTGTTTGCGCTCACGCCCGAAAATCTCTTGTTCGACCGCAATCTCTGCCCGCGCGTGCTCATAAGGGATATACGTGCGGAAGCGGCGCGGACGGAGGACTTTTTCCGCGCCTATCGTGCGCTCACGGCCTCGGTGCTCTCGAGACGCTATGGCTTTTCCGATTTTTCGGAGGGCGGAGAGCGTCTCTTTCAGGCAGAGCCGGCCTGTCGCGAACTGCTTTCCCTCGGGTCTGTCGCGGAACTTGTGAGAAATCTCACCGCGCGCTGGGAACGGGAACGAAAGCGGTGCAGGGAGGAAACGGTCCGTATCTCCGTGCGGCGTGCGCGCATTCTCGGCGCTGCACTGCCGCTTTGCGGGGCCGTGATTCTCTGTTTGAGCGCGCTCTGGTTCTTTGCTTACCGCGTGCGGCTTCGGCAGGCCGAACGGCTGATTGCGGCGCAGGAAGCCTATTTAAGAGAGGACTATCTTGCGGTCACGGCAGTGCTGGGGGAGATAAAGGCAGAGCGACTGTCGCCCGAACTCCGCTATCTCTTTGCGCGCGCCGCGGTCTTTACCGAGGGCCTTACGCCGAGACAACGGGAAAATGTTCTCTCCTCGCTTCATGTGAAGAGCGAGGAGAGTCTGCTTTCCTTTTGGATTTTCATCGCGCAGAACCGCTTTGCGGAGGCACTCGATGCGGCAAAACGAAGGGATGACAGCGAATTGCAGCTCTATGCGCTCTTAAAGGAGGAGAGCCTGCTCGCGAGTCGCCGGGACTTAACGGGAGAGGAGCGGGAGGCAGAGGCAGCCGAGATTTCGGCGGCCATCGAAGCCCTGCGGAAAAAACGGGCGGAAACGGGAGGAGGGCAAGAATGAAGCGATATCTGTATCGTAGGGAGGATGTGATTCTGGAGACTGCGGAGGCATCTCGGGAGCCCGGTGCGGAGCTGTTGGTTGTGCTCGACGAGGATAGGCTCTATGCGCTTCCGGAAGAAGCGGTGTTTATCGGCACCGCGCCGCCCTGCCAGCTCGTGTCAAAAGAGAAGGAATTCTTTGCGGTTCTCCGCCCGAACGGCGAATTCTGTCTGCGCGCGGGTGTGCTTTATCGAAACGGCAGACGCTTTTCGGAGGGAAGCGTGCGGCTTCAATGCGGAGATAAGCTATACTTCGGGGAGAGTTTGCTCTGTTTTCGGGGAGACAGCATTGTGCTTTCGGGGGAGAAGATAAGCTGCAGCCTCGAGGAGCTTCCCTTGCTTCGCACGAAACCGCCGCGTTTTCCGCAGTACAGCCGTTCGCCGCGCACAAAAACGCCGCTTCGGGAGGAGACGGTGGAACTGTTGCGCCCGGAGTGCTTGCCGGAGCAGACGCGGGGCGATCAACTGCGCCGTATTTTGCTGCCCCTCTGCACCTTGCTCTTAATGGGCGGCAGCGCCTTTCTCTTGGGGCGCTACTCCATGTTGCTTCTCGGCGGCGGCATGCTGGCCCTCACGCTCTGTTTTGCGCTCGCCGCCTTTTGGAGGGGAAGGCAGACGGCAAGACAGCGGGCAGCCGAACGGGAAGCCGGATACGAGGCATATTTGCTGCGGCAACAAAAGCGACTCGCGGGGCTTCGTGAAAGTGCGCGGGCGGCCGCGGCACACGAAGCCCCGGAACTCTCCGCGCTCGAAGAAATGGCGGAGCGCTATTCGCCGCGCATCTACGAGAGAAGCCCCGCGGACGCCGACTTTCTGGAACTTCTGCTCGGGCGGAGTCGGCAGGCCGCGCCCTTTTGTATCCGCTTTGACGCGCAGGAGACCAAGCGGGAACGAGACCCGCTCTGCCTGGAGGCACTCGCGCTTCAGCGGGAGTTTTCGGAGATGGCGGATATGCCCCGCACGGTGAAACTCACGGAAAGTCAGCTGGGCCTTATCGGAGAACCGGAGCGGCTCGCGAAACTTTTGCGCGGCTATCTGCTGCGCCTCTGTTTCTTTCACTCCTATCACGAGCTCCGCGTGGTTCTCCTCTGCCGGGAGAGCACAAGTTCGTGCTTTCGGGCCTTCTCCCGGTGCCCGCATTTCGAACTGCCGGAACTCGGCGTCCGGGGAGCGGTCTTTCGAACGGCGCAGGCGGAAGCAGTGCTCGCGCGCTTAAGCCGCATCGTACGGGAGCGACGACAGCGGCAGCGCGCGGAAGAAAGAGGACAGCGTTTTTTGCCGCAGTATCTTCTGGTCGCGGAGGATGCCTCTCTCTTGGCGGAGCACAGCCTGCTCGCACAACTCGGTACCGCTTGGCGGGAGAGCGGCATCTCTCTGATTTACTGTGCGCGGAGTCGGGAAGCTCTGCCGGAAAGCATACGCACCATCGTCACAGCGGAGGGCGGAAACGAAGGGCTGCTCTGTCTCCGGGACGGACTGGCCGCGAAGGAACAGCTCTCGTTGGAGGAAATCGGAGAAGAGGCCCTGGAGCGCAGTGTGTGCCGTCTCGCGGGGCTTCGTCATTTCCGGGATGAGAGTGAGGCTCTGCCGGAGCGCCTCGGCTTTCTGGCGCTCTACGGGGTCAAACGGCCCGAAGAACTGGACATCGCGGGGCGCTGGGCGCGCAATCGCGCGGCGGAGGGGCTTGCCGCGCCGCTCGGCGTACGCGCGGCCCGGGATACGGTGGCGCTCGATTTACATGAGAGCGCACACGGGCCGCACGCCCTGCTTGCGGGGACCACGGGCTCCGGAAAGTCGGAGCTCTTACAGAGCCTGATTCTCTCTCTCGCCCTACAGTTTTCGCCGGAGGAAATCGGCTTTTTGCTGATTGATTATAAGGGCGGCGGCATGGCCCATCTCTTTGCGGATTTGCCGCAGCTCCTCGGCACCGTCACCAATCTGGACGGCAGTGACAGTCGCCGCGCCCTGCTCGCCGTAAAGAGCGAGCTTGCGCGGCGGCAGCGGCTGTTTCGCGCGGCGGGCGTGAACCACATCGACGCCTACGGCGGTGCGTATCGGGGCGGATTCGCCGAAGAACCGCTCCCGCACCTCTTTCTGATTGCCGATGAGTTTGCGGAACTGAAGGCCGAGCAGCCGGAGTTTATGGCGGAGCTCATCTCGACCGCGCGCGTCGGCAGAAGTCTCGGCATCCACCTGATACTCGCGACACAGAAGCCATCCGGCGTGGTCAATGAGCAAATCTGGAGCAATGCGCGCTGTAAAATCGCGCTGAAGGTGCAGACGGAGGCGGACAGTCGGGAACTCTTGAAAACAGCGGATGCCGCGGACCTCACCTTGCCGGGACGTGCCTACCTCCAGGTGGGAAACCGCGAGATTTACGAGCTCTTTCAATCCGCCTATAGCGGCGCCACCTATCGGGGCGGCGATGCGGCAATCGACGACCGCATCTATCGGCTGAACGCGCTCGGACAGCGGGAACTCCTCTGTCGCAGTGAAAACGGCGGAGATAAGACCTATCCCGGGGAGAGCGAACTGCGTGCCGTCATTCGGGAAATCCGCCGGACGGCGGAGCGAACAGAGTTGCGTTGCCCGGCGCAGCTCTGGCTGCCGCCGCTGCCCCGCATCTTGCTCACCCCGCGAGATGGCGGGGGCGATGGCGATGGTTTTTCGTTTCCGCTCGGGCTCATGGACCTTCCCGAAGCGCAGTGCATGTTGCCCTGTTCGCATGCGTTTTTCTGCGACGGGAACTTTGCGGTCTTCGGCGCGGGCGGCATGGGAAAGAGCTCTCTGCTGCAGAGCGCGGCGCTCTCTCTTGCGCGGCGCTATTCCTGCGAGACCCTGTATTTTTATCTCCTGGATTTCGGCGCGGGCGCGCTCGCGCCGCTCAAAGACCTGCCGCACGCGGCGGATTACATCAGCTTTGACGAGGAAGAGAAGTTAAAGAAACTCACGGCGCTGCTTAACGCGGAAGTAAGACGGCGGAAGCGCATGCTCGCCGAGCGCGGCGCGGCGTTTTCCGCTGTTATCGCAGCGGGGGAGGCACTTCCGGTCATTGTGCTCTTCTTAGATCACTACGATGCGGTCAAGGAACTGGGGCAGGAAGCGGATCACTTTTTTCTGCAGCTCGCGCGGGAGGGGGCGGCGGTCGGAATCTTCTTGGCGCTCAGTGCGAGCAGGCCGGGGGCACTTCGTTATGCCCTCTTAAATCACATCAAGGACAAGGTGGCACTCTATTTGCTGGAGCCGGCCGAACGCGCGGGGGCGGTCGGGCGCACGTCGCTCACGCTTCCGGAGATACGCGGCAGGGCGCTCATTCAGCGGGAAGGCGTGCATCTCATGCAGTGTTACCGCGCGGCGGACGCGGAGGGAAATGCCTATGCGGCGGCGCTCGCCGCGGAGGTCGCAGCCTGCGCGGCAAATTCGCGGGGAAAGCGCCCGGCGGCGATTCCGTGCATGCCGGAGTTTCTTACGGCCGCGGAACTCCGGGCGCGCTACCGCGCGGAAAAACAGGACTTTCGCTATGCCGTTGGTCTGGATACCGGGGAGATTGCACCGCGAAGTCTTATGCTCTACGGCAATACGACGCTTCTCATCGGGCGGGCGCAGTGCGGTAAGACCAACCTCCTCTCGCTGCTCTATGCGGCCTACGAGGGACAGAACTATGTGATTGACGGCAGCGGAGACCTATATCCGCTCGCGGCGAAACTCGGAGCGCGCTACGCGGACGATGCGGCGCGTCTTGAGGAGCTTCGCCTCCTCCTCGAGGCGGAAATCAAAAAGCGCAGGGCTTCCTACGAACTCAGTGGGAAGACCCTGCGCATGCGGGACTATTTCAAACGGGAGCCCATGCTTGCACTCTGGATCGATGCGGCGGAACGTCTGCCGCATTGGTGTCAAGCGAAGGCAAATGACTGGGAGCACTTGCTCCGCGCTGCCTTAGAACTCGGGGTAACGATTGTCGCCACGGCTTCGAGCACGCAACTCGGCTCCTACGATGCGGTGAGCAAGCTGCTGCGGGAGGCACAGTCCGGTGTGATCTTCGGCGCGCCGGATGAGCAGACCGTGTTCCGCCTGCCGGGGATACGCAGCCGTTCGTCGGGGCCGGATACGGCCCTGCTCTATGAGAGGGGACGCGTCTTTGAGATTAAAATTCCGCTCGCGGAAACCTTACTGTAAGCCGGTCGAAGTCATCGAGGAGAGCTTGTCGTTTGCGAAAGTCAGCGCACAACCGGAGCCGTCGGCATTGCTCCAGCTGTAGTTCGCAATGGTCTGACCGGCAATGAAGCTCGTGCTGACCGGAACTCCTTCGGAGCCCAGGATTTCCTTGACTTCCGCATAGCTGAGCTCCGGGTTCAGCTTGTTGTAGGCTTCGAGTGTCACCTTTGCGTCCTTGTTTTCGATGACACCGATCTGCGAGACAGCGATCAGCTTGTCATTGTCAAAAGCGACCGTGACAAGCTTCATGTCGTCGGCGTCGGACCAGGTATAGCTGCCCTTTGCGGCACCGGCCTTGCCCTCGGCGCCGAATATTTTTTTCACTTCTTCATAGCTCATGCCCTGCTTGAGAGCCAGGTAGCGCGCAGCGGTCGGCTCTCCTTCCGCGGCGGCCTTTTCCTTTGCGTCTTCGGCGCCGGAAGCGCTTTCCGCCTTGCTTTCCGCGTTTTCTCCGGAGACGGAGGTCTCGCTGTTCACGCTGCTTTCACCGCCGGAAGCCGCCTTTTTTTCGCCGCAGGCAACGGCAAACAAGGAGAGAGAGAGGGCCAGAGCGAGGATTAATTTTTTCTTCATATTCACGACTCCTTTCAAAAAAATGCGGGTAAACTTAAAATTTCTTACGGAACTCCCATGATAGAATCATACTCGATTTTTAGACGCGGAACAAGGTCTGTCTCTGGTTTGGAGTGTGTTCATGAAGAAGATTTTATTTATTTGCCTCGGCAATATATGCCGCAGTCCCATGGCGGAATTTATTATGCGGGACCTGGTAAAAAAAGCAGGCGTGGAGGAACAGGTGGAGTGCGCTTCGGCAGCGACGAGTACCCAGGAGATTATTTACGACATGGGGAATCCCATGTATCCGGCTGCGCGGGCCGAATTGAAACAGCGCGGGATTCCCTGCGGGGAAAAGCGCGCGGTGCTGTTAAAGCGCGCGGATTACGATGCGTATGATTATCTGATTTGTATGGACCGGAGAAATTTGCTGGATGCGAAGCGCATTCTCGGCGGAGATCCGGACCGAAAACTCGCACTGCTGCATGCCTTTGCGAAGACAGGCGGCGCGAATTCGGAAATTGCGGATCCCTGGTACACGGGAGATTTCGTGAGCTGTGCCGACCAGATTACGGAGGGCTGCGAGGGGCTTTTGAAGACGCTCGGCAAAGAAGGCGTAAGAGCAATTGCGGGGGGGGAACATGGCGTGCTAAAATAAGGCAAAAGCTGCTCTTGGCAGAACGAAGGGAGAGTTTAACATGAAAATCAGAACCAGATATGCGCCGAGCCCCACCGGGCGCATGCATGTCGGAAACCTGCGTACGGCACTTTATGCGTATCTTATCGCAAAGCACGGGGACGGCACCTTCATCCTCCGCATCGAGGACACGGATCAGGGCAGATTTGTCGAGGGCGCAACGGAAATTATTTATCGCACACTGGAGGAGACCGGACTCCTGCACGATGAAGGACCGGATCAGGATAAGGGCTACGGGCCCTATGTACAGAGCGAGCGCATGCGCGCGGGTATTTACATGCAGTATGCGAAGCAGCTCGTGGAAAAGGGAGAGGCGTATTACTGCTTCTGCGACCAGGAGCGGCTCGACTCGCTCAAGCAGACCGTGAACGGCGAAGTCATCATGCAGTACGACAAGCATTGCCTTTCGATTCCGAAGGAGGAAGCGGAGCGCCGGGTTGCCGCGGGCGAGCCCTTCGTCATTCGTCAGAACAACCCCAGAACGGGTACGACCACCTTCCACGATGAGATCTACGGCGATATCACGGTGGACAATTCCGAGCTCGACGACATGGTTCTCATTAAGTCGGACGGTTTCCCGACCTATAATTTTGCGAATGTCGTGGACGATCACCTGATGGAGATCAGCCATGTGGTGCGCGGGCAGGAGTATCTCTCCTCCTCGCCGAAGTACAACCGCCTCTATGAGGCCTTCGGTTGGGAGGTGCCGATTTATGTGCATTGCCCGACCATTACGAACGAGCTGCACCAGAAGCTCTCGAAGCGGAGCGGCCACGCATCCTTCGAGGATTTGATCGAGCAGGGCTTTGTGAGCGAGGCGGTCGTGAATTTTGTCGCGCTGCTCGGCTGGTCGCCCGAGGGAGACCGCGAAATTTTCAGCCTCAAAGAGCTCGCGGAAGTCTTTGACTACAGTCGCATCTCGAAGTCGCCGGCGGTCTTTGATATGACCAAGCTTCGCTGGATGAACGGCGAGTACTTCAAGGCGATGGCGCCGGAAGAGTTCTACCGGCGGGGCGAGAAGTACCTGAAGGAGTATGTGACGAAGCCCCTGGATTTAAAGAAAATCGCGGAGATGGTCAGAACGCGCGTCGAGACCTTCCTCGACATCCGGGAGATGGTGGACTTCTTCAACGAGCTTCCGGCCTACGAGACCGAGCTCTTTGTGAACAAGAAGTCAAAGTCGAGCCTCGAGAGTTCGCGCGAAATTCTCGGAGAGGTTCTGCCGAAGCTGGAAGCCGTCGAAAGCTGGAATAACGACGCGCTCTTTGAACTCCTGAAGGCCTACGGCGAGGAGAAGGGCTACAAGACCGGCCTCGTGATGTGGCCGCTCCGCATTGCGCTCTCCGGTAAGCTCATGACGCCGGCCGGCGCGACCGAGATTATGGATGTGCTCGGCAAGGAGGAGTCACTTGCGCGCCTCAGAGAGGGACAGAAGAAACTTGGCGCTTAAATCGTATGATAAATTAAATCCGGCGCAGAGAGAAGCGGTCACCCACGGGGAGGGACCGCTTCTTGTCATTGCGGGACCCGGCTCCGGAAAGACCTTTGTGCTGACGCAGCGCGTGCGCTATCTGACGGAGGAGCGCGGCGTGCGGCCGCAGTCCGTTCTGGTTCTCACCTTTTCGCGCGCGGCGGCGCGGGAAATGGAGGAGCGCTACCGAAAAACCGTGGAGAGCGAGCGCACCGGCGTTTGCTTCGGAACCTTTCACGCCTTCTTTTTCCGCATTCTGAGAACCGCCTACGGCTATCAGGCGGATCAGGTGATCGGCGAGGAGGAGAGACGCGCCTTGGTCTCCGCGGCGCTTAAGCGGCGCAAGACGGAGAGCGGCGACTTTCGCAGCCTGGTTCAGAACGTGCTTTCGGAGATTGCGCTGGTCAAAGAGGAGAGGGCAGAGCTCTCGAATTACTATTCCGTGAGTTGTCCCGCCGAGCAGTTTCGGGAGATTTACCGCGAGTATGAAAGCGCGCTCGCAGAGCTCAGAAAGATAGACTATGAGGACATGCTCCGCATGTGCTATGAGCTTCTCAAAGAGCGGGCGGATATCCGCGCGGCCCTCTCGGCGCGCTACACCTGGCTTTTGGTCGATGAGTTTCAGGACATCAACCGCCTGCAGTACGAAATTGTGCGCATGATTGCCGGGAAGAAGGCCAATCTCATGATTGTCGGGGACGACGATCAGTCGATTTACCGTTTCCGCGGCGCCGCGCCGGAGCTCATGCTGCATTTCACAAAGGATTATCCCAAGGCCGCCAAAGTCGTGTTGAACGTGAACTATCGCTCGACCCCGGAAATCGTTAAGACGGCGGGGCGACTGATTGCGCGGAACAAGACGCGTTTCCCGAAGGAAATCAAAGCCGCTCGCCCCTCGGGAAGGCCGGTGAACACGGTGGTCTGCCCGACCCCGCAGGCGGAGACGGATTATTTGGTGCGGGAGATACGCGCGCTTGCAAAGCAGGGGGCCCGCTATGACAGCATCGCCGTCCTTTACCGCACCAATTTGCAGCCGCGTCTCTTAGCGCGGCGGCTTTACCGCGAGAACATCCCCTTCCGCATGCGGGAAATGTTGCCGGATCTCGGCGAACACTGGATTGCACGGGATCTCCTCGCCTATCTGCGCTTAGCGGGCGACACAGCGGAGCCCGGAGACCTGCTGCGCATCATGAACCGTCCGAATCGCTACATACGCCGCGAGGCCGTGCGCATGGAGGGGGAGAGCCTCGCGGGACTCAGGGCGCACTATGAGAAGAGCGGCGAGCACTGGATGGATGAGCGACTGGGGCGCTTCGGCAGGGAACTCAGAGCGCTCTCGCGCATGCGCCCCGCCGAGGCCATTGCCTATATCCGCGGCGAAGTCGGCTACGACGGCTTTCTCAGGCAGTACGCCGAAGAGAGAGAAATCGAAGAGAGCGAACTCTTCGATATTCTGGAAGAAATCGAGGCCTCCGCGGAGGGCTTTGCGACGCTTGCGGATTGGCGGGCGGACGGACAGGCCTTCAACGCGGCTATCTCCGCGCGCAGCAAGGCACAGGAGGACGGAGACGAAGTGCAGCTCATGACCTACCACGCCTCCAAGGGACTGGAATTTCAGACCGTCTTTTTGCTCGATGTCAACGAGGGCATTGTGCCGCACCGCAAGGCGAACAGTCGGGAAGAACTGGAAGAGGAGAGACGCATGTTCTATGTCGCGATGACGCGCGCCAAGGACGAACTCCGCATTCTGACCTGTAAGACCCGTTTTCGGCGGCAGGCGGAGGAGAGTCGTTTTGTGCGGGAGTACGAGTCACGTTGACAGAGGGGCGGGGCATCGCTATAGTAGGAAGAGCGGAAATCGTTTTATCTTTCTGAGAGTGAGGAAAAGCAAAATGAGCGAAC
This sequence comes from Stomatobaculum sp. F0698, assembly GCF_030644385.1. Taxonomy (GTDB): domain Bacteria; phylum Bacillota; class Clostridia; order Lachnospirales; family Lachnospiraceae; genus Moryella. Next base: position 407,682 of record NZ_CP130060.1, read on the forward strand.
ACGAAGAACTGAAGCACGAGGGTCTGTTTGACGGCGGCGACACCACGGTCACGCTGACGCTGGATGACGGGAGTACCATGGAGTGCGTGGTTCTCACGATTTTTGAGGCGGGCAATGAGGGCAAGGAGTACATTGCGCTGATGCCGGAGAGCGGCGAGGATGAGGACGGCAATGTCTACCTGTACCGCTACGAGGAGACAGAGGACGGTCAGCCGGATCTCACGAACATCGAGAGCGATGAAGAGTATGAGATTGTCAGCGATGCCTTTGACGAGATTCTCGACGAGGAAGAGTTCAAGGAACTCATGGAAGGCGAGGATGCCGAGGACAACGAGGATTGAATTTAAGAGAAGCTTAACGTTTCTCGAAGGGCGCGTCTCCGCCGGGAGGCGCGCTTTTTTGTATAAAACTAAGAACATAATAAGAAATATTAAGAAATTCTTCTAAAATGCTGGCGTTTTTCCGGATTCTCTGTCATAGTATAGCGTAGACATAATATTAACTTAGATGATATGGTGAGTTCATGAAAATAATCGGAGTGCTCAAGCAAGCCCGGCTCTGGATTGCCGGAGCGGCGCTTGTCTTGTGCGTTTGGGGAATCGGAAAACAATATATAAGGGGGTCGGACAGGTCACGCTTGGTGCTGATGGCCGTGGAGAACAACCAAGGAACGCAGCAGACCGGAGAAGAGCGCTATACGGCGGAACTCGTCAGCAAGCAGGGCGAGTCGTTGCAGAGTTTTGCGGTCGATGTGAACCGGAGCCAGAACGGCCGGCGGGTGGATTTGAGTCTCAGGGACGCAATCCCCGCGGATGCGCTGGAAAAGGGCGTGTATCTGCGCCTGTCCTATCCGCTCCGTGCGAACGGTAGCGCCGTGCGCCTCGAGCAGCCCAATTTAAGCGGTGACGGCGAGTCCATGCGCTTAAAGAGCGGGCAGCCGGCCCTTGCAATCGGCGGCATGCGCTATCAGTATGATGCGGGCCTGCCGGAATTCAAAAAGCCACTCGCCTGTCTTCTCTTCCGCAGCGTCGAGGAGAGAGAGGACGGAAAGTTTACGGCCAATCTGTATCTGACCCCGGAGAATGCGGCATTTTCCACGCAGTTTCCGGAGGAAAAGACCGTGGAGCGCACCGAGCTGACAAGTCTCAAAAAACTCGGCGAGACAGGCGTTTCCGGTGACGGCGTCGAAGTGGAGTACCGCTATACGACCCGTTTTCAGGCGGAAGCGCTCGGCAGTTCCGGCAACAGCCTGGAATTGCAGTGCCGGCTGCGCCTTCGCTATCCGACACAGATACGGCTGACCGAGAGCGATAAAACGGAGTCGACGCAGGATATGTCCCTGGTGTTTACGACCGGAGCCGCGAACGAGACGAAGCTTCGAATTGCGGGGAGTCGCACGGCGGCAAGAAGCACGGCTGTCGCAGAGAGCAGCAGTGCGGCAGAAAGCACACAGGCAACGGAAATACAGCGGCGCACGGAAAAGACAGAGACAAGCGCTGTCAGACGGCGCGAGACAAGTGCGTCCGTGCGGCGCACGAGCGCGGCGGCGACAACACAGCAGACCGCCGAGAGCCGTCCGAAGCCGGAGGAAAGTGCGGCGGCGAGCACGGAGGGCGAGAGCAGCAGCGAAGAGAGCAGCGCAACGCGTGAGAGCGAGCGGCAGACGGTGCGTCGCATCACGAAGCCCGGAAGCGGAAGAGGACGCGGCGGCAGCGGCGGTCGGAACGAGACTTCGCCGACGGATACTCTGCCGGCCGAGACAAAGGAGAGCGTACCGGAGAGCAAGCCGGAAACGGCCGCGGAGACGAGCGAGTTCAGTAAGCCGGAAACGACTGCGGAGAGCAGCCGGGAGAGTGCGGCACCGAGCGAGTCCACGGAGTGGGAAACGGAAACGGAGACCGCTTGGGTTACCCAACCCGATCTTCCGCCGAACATTCCGACGGATGTTCCGCTGCCCGATTCGACGGACCCGACGTCCCCTTATCCGAGCACAGGCGAGTGGTGGTTCAATCCGAATACCGGCGGGAATGCGACGCCGGGGACGGACTGGATTCACTGAATAAAAGAAAAAAGCCCCGGTACCTTTCGGTACCGGGGCTTTTTGCCGAGCGAAAATCAGACGTTGAAGCGGAACAGGATGACATCGCCGTCCTTGACAATGTACTCCTTGCCCTCGAGACGCATGAGTCCCTTTTCTTTTGCGGCATTCGAGGAACCGCAGCTCACAAAATCGTCGTAGGAGATAACCTCCGCGCGAATAAAGCCGCGCTCGAAGTCGGTGTGAATTTTACCGGCCGCCTGCGGCGCCTTGGATCCCTTTTTGATGGTCCAGGCGCGGGTCTCGTCCTCGCCCGTCGTCAGGAAGCTGATGAGGCCCAGGAGCTCGTAGCTCGCGGCAATCAGCTTGTCAAGACCGGAAGCGGAGATGCCGAGGGCCTCGAGGTAGTCGGCCTTTTCGCTCTCGTCGAGGGCGGAAATCTCTTCTTCAATCTGAGCGGAGACACAGAACACCTTGCTCCGATGTGCCGCGGCATAGTCCCGAACCGCTGCGACATGCGGATTGGAAGCGCCGTCGTCCGCGAGATCCTCCTCCTTCACATTGGCCGCATAAATCACGGGCTTTGCGGTCAGAAGGCAGAGAGAGGCGACAAAGCTTGCGCTGTCGTTGTCCTCCGTTTCGTAGGCGGAGGCGGGCTTTCCGTCCTCGAGCAGGGTCTTCAGCTCCTTCAGAATTTCGAGCTCCTTCTTTAAGCTCTTGTCGTTGTTTGCGGATTTCTGGGTCTTCGCAATGCGGCGTTCCAGCACTTCGAGATCCGCAAAAATGAGCTCCAGGTTAATGGTCTCGATGTCTCGCACCGGGTCCACGGAACCGTCCACGTGAATCACATTTTCGTCCTCAAAGCAGCGCACCACATGGACAATTGCGTCGCACTCGCGTATATTGGCGAGGAACTGGTTGCCGAGGCCTTCGCCTTTGCTGGCACCGCGCACAAGTCCCGCGATGTCGACAAATTCGATGACTGCGGGCGTCACCTTTTTGGAGTGGTGCATTTCGCCGAGGGTTTTTAAGCGGGCGTCCGGGACTGCGACCACGCCGACATTCGGGTCGATGGTGCAGAAAGGATAGTTCGCGGCCTGTGCGCCCGCCTTGGTCAATGAGTTAAAAAGCGTACTTTTTCCGACATTCGGAAGTCCTACGATACCGAGTTTCATAAATTGGGAGTCTCCTTTGACTGTTTTCCGATGACTGTCCGCGAGAGAACAGTGTGCGTTTGGGCTTCATTGTAACAGAGAGGCGCAGTGCTCTCAAGGAAGATTTGCGTGGAAAGCGGCGGGGCTTTTTGTTATGCTCGAAGCCGGAAAACGGAAAGGAAGGATCATTATGGCTTACGATTTACGTTTTGTGCATCTCGGCATTACGATTCAACACTTGCAAAATCACATCACGATATTCGGATTTTCGATTGCCTTCTACGGCATCATCATCGGCATCGGCATGTTGCTCGGCATTACGCTCGCCGCGCGGGATGCGGCAAGGCGCGGCATCGGAGAGGATACGATATATGATTTTGCGCTCTTTGGCATCATTGTCGGGGTGATGGGCGCACGTCTCTATTATGTGATTTTTCAGTGGGAAAATTACCGCGGAAATCTCCTCGAAATCCTGAATTTGAGAGCCGGAGGACTTGCGATTTACGGCGGCGTAATCGGCGGCATTGTGAGCCTCGCGGTCTTCTGCAAACGGAAGAACAAGAATTTTTTGATGCTCGCGGATTCGCTGATACTCGGTGTATTGGTCGGCCAAATTCTGGGACGCTGGGGTAATTTTTTCAATGCGGAGGCGTTCGGGCGCTATACGGACAGTCTGTTTGCCATGCAAATTAAGCGCGCCGTCGTAAACCCGATTATGATAGATGCGGCGCTCTTACAGCATCTCGTCACCGTCAACGGGGTCGAATATATCCAGGTGCACCCCACCTTTCTCTATGAGTCGCTCTGGAACCTGGGCCTCTTACTGTTCCTGCTGCGATACCGCGACAAGAAGCGCTTTGAGGGCGAGATATTCTTTCTCTATCTCGGCGGTTACGGGCTCGGAAGAGTCTGGATCGAAGGGCTCAGGACAGACTCTCTCCTCTTGCCCGGTACGGGCATTGCGGTCTCGCAGGCGCTTGCGGGGCTCTGTGTGCTGCTCGCGCTTTTCTGCCTCTTTTACGGGAGAAAGCGCGCGGCGCGCAAGGCGGAAAAATAACGGAATACGCCATAGCTATGGAAAAACGGCGCCTGTTTTGGTATTATTTTTCCAAAGCGAATGTGTTTTGAAATAAAAGGACAGCCTATGAATTTCCAGCATATCTCGGTGCTCCCGCGGGAGACCATCGATAGTTTACAAATTCACCCGGACGGCATTTATGTGGACGGGACACTCGGGGGAGGAGGACATGCCTCTCTGGTCGCGGAAAAACTGGGCCCGGCGGGGCGTTTGATCGGCATCGATCAGGATGCGGATGCCATAGTCGCGGCCGGAGAGCGGCTTGCGCCCTTCGGCGATCGGGTGACCGTCGTGCGCGATAATTATGTCAATATCCCTGCGGTGCTCCTCGGATTGGGAATTTCCGAGGTTGACGGCATCTACCTGGATCTCGGCGTCTCCTCGTATCAGCTGGACACCGCGGAGCGGGGCTTTAGTTTCATGGCGGATGCTCCGCTCGACATGCGCATGGACCGGCGGCAGGAGAGAACGGCGGCGGAACTGGTAAACGAGGCGAGCGAGCAGGAATTGGCCCGCATCATCCGCGTCTACGGGGAGGATCGCTTCTCGAATCAGATTGCGCGCCGCATCGTGCGCGAGCGCGAAAGAAAGCCGATCGAGACCACGGGTGAACTCGCCGCGCTGATTAAAAGCGTGATTCCCATGCGATTGCAGAAGACGGGAGGACATCCCGCGATGCGCACCTTTCAGGCGCTTCGCATTGCGGTGAACGGCGAGCTCACGGTGCTCGAAGAGGCGCTGGAACAGATGATACGCTGTCTGAGACCGGGCGGACGCCTCTCCATCATTACCTTCCACTCGCTGGAAGACAGAATCGTAAAAGAGGGCTTTCGGCGCAGCGCCTCGCCCTGTACCTGCCCGCCGGATTTCCCGGTCTGTGTCTGCGGAAAAAAGAGCCTCGGACGTGTCATCACCGGAAAACCCATCGTGCCGACAGCGGAGGAAGTGGAAGAGAACCCGAGGTCGCGGAGCGCAAAACTCCGCGTGTTTGAGAGAGGAGGCGCGCTGTGAATCGAGAGGATAACAAGAGAAGCGTCAAACGGCGCGGCAGCCTGCCGGGCTATAACTACGGGAGCGCGGCGCGGCAGCCGGAGCCGGAGGGAGAAGAACGCAGAAGGCGGGCGGCGAGCGCGAAGCGGCGCGGAAAGCCGGCCGAAAAGCGGACGCCGGCCCCGGCTCCCGCACCGAAGCACAGTGCGGGCAAGTTCTTCGGCAGCATACTTGCAGCCGCGGTACTGGTCGGCTTTTTCGGCTTCCTGGGCTCTGTTTATCTGAAGAGCGAAAAGCGTGTGGCACAGGCAGAGCGCGCCCGCAACGAGGCACAGAGCAAGCTGGAAGCGCAGCGGGAAGTCAACGACACCCTGCAGGTGGAAATCAACCGCAAGGAAGATTTGGATCACATCCGCGATTTGGCGGTGAACCGCTACGGTATGGTGCAGCCCGGCCAGGATCAAATACGCTATTACAAACGGGTAGAACAAGGCTACGTGAGGCAATATGAAAACATCCCGAAAAAATCCGATTAGGAAACCGAGCTCGGAGCGCTACGCGGTCGGCAGGGGGCTCAAAGCCAGGCTGATCGGCTTTCTTATTTTCAGCGCAGCCTCCTTCGTGCTGCTCGGCTTCTATGTTCACAGAGTGCAGCAAGAGAACGAAAAGGCGGCGAGCCAGTATGTACTCGGCAGGAAACTGGGAAAAGCCAAGGAGATTCCCTATCGTCGCGGCGACATTCTGGATCGGAACGGCACGTATCTCACGACCACCGAAAAGCGCTACCAGATGACCGTTTCGCCGCGCGACTTGCTGAGTCCCGCGGACCGCGACAAGTACTATGACTGTACTGTCAATGCGCTCACCGATTTTTTCGGACTTCCGGAAAATGAACTCCGAAAACAAATCGAGGAAAATTCCACGAGTCAGAGCTTAAAGGTCGGCGCGCCGCTCTCGCCGGAAGACCGGCTTCGCTATTTGGATTTTAAGGAGCACATCAACCGGCTCGGGGACTACGAGGCGAAAAAAAAGAAAGAAGATCCGAGCTACGAAGGGTTTACGGAGGAACAAAAAACACGCTACAAGGGTTTGGTCGGAGCCGATAATCTGAACGACTATTACGAGCGCAGTTATCCCTACGGCGAACTTGCCTGCAATGTGCTGGGCTTTTACCGGAGTTACGACGATCGGCGAGTCGGCGTGACCGGAATCGAGCAGTATTACAACAGTCAGCTCTCCGGCACGGACGGACTGCGCTATCGCTATATGGACGCGAGCGGTGACACCGAAAGTGTGACCAGGGAACCGCAGGACGGAAATTCCGTCGTGAGCACAATAGATATCAAGGTGCAGCAGAGCGTGGAGCGCCACATCAAGGAGTACATGGAGACGACCGGCGCGGAGAATATCGGCGTCATTGTGATGAATCCGAACAACGGAGAAATTCTGGCGCTCGCGACCAACCATCCCTTTGATTTGAACGATCCCGGCAATTTGCAGAAGTACTACAGCGTCAATGCGCTGAAGCAGATGACAAGCGAGGAGGCGACCCAAAAACTCTGGAATAACTTCTGTGTGAGCACTGTCTTCGAACCGGGTTCCACGGCCAAGATTTTTACGATTGCGGGTGCAATGGAAAACGGCGCGATCACAGGGACCGAGACTTATAACTGTACGGGAGAAGTCGAAGTACAGGATACCCTCATTCACTGCGGAAAGAGGACAGGTCACGGCATCGTCGATGTGACCGGCGCGCTCGAACAGTCCTGTAACGTGGCTTTGGTGCGCATCGCACAGAAGCTCGGACGAGAGAGCTTTCAGAAGACCCAGAATCTCTACGGCTTCGGTGTGAGCAGCGGAATCGATCTCCCGGGCGAGCCGGATACCTCGTCCCAGATTCACGTTCTGAATCCGCCGGAAAACGCGGAGAATCGGCGCCTCGGCCCGGTTGAGCTTGCGACCGACAGCTTCGGCCAGGGTTTCGGCTGCACGATGATTCAGCTGGCGGCGGCCTTTTCCTCCGCAATCAACGGCGGTTCCTACTACCGCCCGCATGTGGTGAAGCAGGTCCTGAATTCCCAGGGCACGGTCATTCGGGATTACGGCGCGGAGCTGGTGCGAGAGACCTGTTCGCAGGAGACTTCGCTCTTTCTTCGTAAGGCGCTGCGCGGCGTTGTGACCAACGGTACCGGAGACGCGGCAGAGGTTGTGGGCTATGAGATCGCCGGTAAAACCGGAACTTCGGAGAAGTGGCCCAGAAACAAGAAAAACTACCTGCTCTCGTTCTGCGGCTATGCGCCCGCAAACAATCCGCAGGTGCTCTGCTATGTTGTTGTCGACCAGCCGCACGTGAAGGATCAGGCACACAGTACCTTTGCGTCGGTGCTGTTCCAGAACATTATGGCGGATATCCTGCCCTCTCTGAATGTATTTCCGGGTGAAGCGCCGAGTGCGGAGGCAACGCCGCTGCTCGAGGGCATTCACGAGGGCATTGCCTCCGGCCGGGAAGAAGCGGTCGCGGGTGGCAGCGGCGAGACGGCAGCGTCTTCGGAGGGCGCTGCGGAGACAAGTGCGGCCGCAGAGAGCGGCACGGCGGAGATAAGCACCGCCGCGGAGAGTGCCGCTGCCGAAAGCAGCGCGAAGCACAAAAGCGCGGAAAGCCGCACGGAGAGCGCAAGCGCTGCAAGGCGGTAGGCTTGCGCAAGGCTTTTGGCAAGGGTATACTGTGAAAGAAACGAATGAATCTCGGAGAAACCGGAGGCACGGCGCATGCTGACTGACACCATATTGGCGCTTTTTATCGCATTTTTTGCCTGCGCGGCACTCTGCCCGCTGCTGATACCGCTGCTTCACCGCATGAAGTTCGGCCAGCAGGTCAGAGACGACGGACCCCAGTCACATTTAAAGAAGAGCGGCACCCCGACCATGGGCGGGATTATGATCGTCATTGCGATTGCGCTCGGTTGCCTGCCTTTTCTGAAGAAGGCGCCGGAGACACTTCCGGTCCTTTTGTTCACGCTGGCCTTCGGCTTCATCGGTTTTTTGGATGACTTCCTCAAAATCAAGAGAAAACAGTCGGAGGGCTTAAAGGGCTGGCAGAAGTTTGCGCTGCAGCTGCTTGCGACCGGCGTGCTTGCATGGCGCTTGTTGGCTTCCGGCGCTTACAGTGAAATTCTGGTGCCTTTTACGGGAAACACGGAGACCGGACTCATGTTGCCGCTCGGCGCGCTCTTTGTGCCCTTTGTGTTTCTGGTAGTGCTCGGCACGGACAACGGGGTCAATTTTACGGACGGACTCGACGGGCTCTGCTCCTCGGTGACCATAGTCGTGGCGCTCTTTTTTGCGGCGGTTGCCTGCCGCTTCACGCCCGGCGCCGCACCGGTGAGCGGAGCGGTTATCGGGGCCTTGCTCGGCTTTTTGCTCTTTAACTGTTATCCGGCCAAGGTTTTCATGGGAGACACCGGCGCGCTGGCGCTCGGCGGCTACGCGGCTGCGATTGCGCTGGTGCAGAGAATGCCGCTCTTCCTCATGGTGGTCGGCATCATTTATATGGCGGAGGTCATCTCGGTCATTCTGCAAGTCGGCTACTTCAAGGCGACGAAGGGGAAACGCCTGTTTCGCATGGCGCCGCTGCACCATCACTTTGAGTTGGGCGGTTGGTCCGAGACGCGCGTTGTCACGGTCTTTACGATTTTCACACTGATTTTGTCACTCGCAGCATGGATGGGACTCGGAGAATGAAGGGAGGAGACTCTATGAATGAAAAGATCATGGTCGCCGGTGCCGGCAAAAGCGGCATCGCAGCGGCAAAATTGATTCTGGAAACGGGCGGTGAGGTGTTGCTCTACGACGGCAACGAAGCGCTTTCCGAGGAGCGTTTGCTCGCGGAATTTCCGGAGGACGCCTGCATCACACTCTGCCTCGGCGAGCTCGATGAGACGCTGCTGCAGGGCGTTCAGATCTGCGTGATGAGTCCCGGCATCGATCTCGAGACTCCCTTTGTGAAAACCCTGACCGAGCGAAAGATTCAGCTTTGGTCCGAAATCGAACTGGGCTTCCAGGTTGCCAAGGGGCGCTTGGTCGCAATCACCGGAACCAACGGCAAGACAACGACGACGGCACTGACCGGTGCCATCATGGAGCGCGCGTTCGGGAACAGCTTTACGGTCGGCAACATCGGCCTACCCTATACCGAGGTCGCTTTAAAGACCACGGAGAAGTCGGTCACGGTGCTCGAGGCATCGAGCTTTCAGCTGGAAACCATCATTCACTTCCGACCGCATGTCGCGGCGATTACGAACATCACGCCGGATCATCTGAACCGCCATCACAGCATGGAAAACTACATTCGCATCAAGGAGGACATCAGTTCCAACCAGACTGCGGATGATTTTATTGTATTGAATTACGACGACGAGGTGCTCCGCGCCTTCGGCGAGCGGAAGGATTTAAAGCCGAAGGTGGTCTTTTTCTCGAGCACGCAGCTGCTCGAGGACGGCTATGACCTGGAGGACGGTGTCATCTGCCGCAAAGAAAAGGGCGAAAAGACGGAACTGATCCGTACGGATGAACTCAAGCTGCTCGGCCGCCACAACTTTGAGAACGTGATGACGGCCATTGCGATTGCGGTCTGCATGGAGGCGCCGATGGATGCGATTTTGGATGCGGTGCGCAAGTTTGAGGCGGTGGAGCATCGCATTGAGTTTGTTGCGGAGCGCTACGGCGTCAAGTATTATAACGACTCGAAAGGCACCAATCCGGATGCGGCGATTCAGGCGATTAAGGCCATGCCGGGACCGACGCTCTTAATCGGCGGCGGCTATGACAAGGGCTCCTCTTACGACGAGTGGATCGATGCCTTTGACGGGAAAGTGCGTTATCTGGTACTGCTCGGCCAGACAAGAGATGCCATTTCGGACTGCGCAAAGCGCCACGGATTTACGAATATCATGTTCGCCGAGGATATGCAGGAGGCCGTCAAGGTCTGTGCTTCCTATGCCAACGCGGGCGACTATGTGCTGCTCTCTCCCGCCTGTGCAAGTTGGGGAATGTTTCCGAACTACGAGGTGCGCGGCAAAGTATTTAAGGAGTGCGTGCGGGCATTATGACGGTGAAACCGTCCAAGGGAACAGGGACAAGGAACGCGCAGCAGAGAGAGCCGCGCGGGAAACAGCCGGGAGCGGCGCAGCGGCGAAGCGTGGGGCCGCGCCCGGTTACGCCGCAAAACAGACGGAGTGCCGCTTCGCAGAACCGAAGTGCGGGACCGCGCCCGGTTGCGCCGCAAAACAGACGGAGTGCCGCTTCGCAGAACCGAAGTGCGAGACCGCGCCCGGTCGCGGCGGGGCCGCGCGTCAAGGTTGCCGGCGCATCCAAGGTGAGAGCGGTCTATCCGGAGCGGGTCGGAACAAAAAAACGCATCGGAGAGCCGTGGAATACGCTCTTCTTTGCGGTACCCTGTGCGAGCGGGGCGCAGGCAAAGAAGACCCGCAGGCGGGCGGACCGCTATATTTTCGGCTTTACCGTACTTCTGGTGTTATACGGTCTCGCGATGATTTACGCAGCCTCCTCGTTTCGTCTGGACGATCCGCTCGGTGCGGTCAAAAAACAGGCGATGTACGCGGGACTCGGGCTTGCGCTCATGGTTTTTTTACCGTTCATTGATTACCACCGCCTACTGAGTCTCGGCTGGTGTACCTCTTACAGTGCCGGACTCGTTTTGGTCGTCGCGACCATGGCGGTCGGAAGACGGGCAAACGGTGCGGCGCGCTGGATTCAGATCGGCAGCGTGAGTTTTCAGCCCTCCGAGTTTATGAAAACCGCGTTGATTTTGTTTTTTGCGGTCTATCTGGTCAACGAATATCGGCGTTTTGCGCGAACGCCCGAGCAGATTATCTGGGTCATGGCAGTTTTCGGCGGGGTGCCGGCCTACCTGGTGTCGCGTCAAAACCTGAGCACCGGTCTTTTGATCGCGAGTCTGGTGTTTTTCATTACCTTTCTCGGCGTCAAGAGCACCCGCATACACATCGGGATTATCCTACTGGCGGCCTTTGCGTTCTGGATTGTCGTGAACTACTACAAACAAATGCCGTTTTTGAAGGCCTACCAGATTGGGCGCATTGACAATTGGCTGCATCCGGTGACAAAGTTGCGGGGACAGCCGGATCAGGTGACCGGCGGTAAGTTCGGCTTAAGCATCGGCAGCTGGCTGGGAACCGGAATCGGCAGAGGCTATATCAAGCGGGACCTCCCCGAAGCCGCAAACGATATCATTCTCGCGGTAATCGGCGAGGAACTCGGCCTGGTCGGAATCTGCATCCTCTTGCTCTTTTACCTGAGCCTTTTGTTTTGCATCATACAGACCGCGCTTAAGGCGCCGGATCGCTACGGGGCGCTGCTCTGCGGAGGCGTTGCGATTCATATTTTCTTGCACACCGCGATGAACATCATGGTTGTGACCGGCGCCATGCCGAATACCGGTGTTACCCTGCCCTTTGTGAGCAGCGGCGGCACCTCCTTGCTCTGCTTTATGGCCGAGATTGCATTGGTGCTCTCGGTTTCCAGAGAAGTGCGCCCGGAGAAATCGCTATGAAACTGCGAATCAAAATCCTGCTCGGCAGTTTGATTTTGCTGGCGGTGCTCGCCGCGGCGGCAATCTATTTTGTCCGCATCGAGAAGGTCACCGTGCGGGGCAACCGGATTTACAGCGAGGAAGAGGCGCGTAAACTGCTCCTGCCCCGTGCGGAAGGTATGCGCACGGCAGAGCTTTTTCTCGAGTGCCGTCAGCGTAAAAAAAAGCAACCGGCGTTTCTCGACGACTATGAAATTCGATTTACTTCACCGTTTTCCGTGGAACTCGTGCTGCACGAAAAAAACGTGCTCGGCTATGTGCGTTATATGAGTGCGGATTTCTATTTTGACCGCGAACTCCGTGTCGTGGAGAGTGTGCAGGAGGCGATTCCGGGCTATCCGCTGGTTTCCGGTCTGCAGAACGGAACAGTCGGTGTCGGCGAGTATCTGCTCTCGGACGATCGCAACGGAAGAACCATCGTCGGCAATCTGCTCTACAACCTCCGGGAAAACGGTATCCGTGCGGAAGAGGTCTCCTTTGACAGCGCCTACCGCGCAACCCTTTCCTGCGGCAAAATCACCGTGCTCTTCGGTGGCGCGCAGGAGACGGAGGAGAGGTGTAAGGATCTCTCGACGGCGCTTCCCAGATTGGGCGATGCGGCCGGAATTTTGGATTTTCAGGAGAGGAGGGCGGACGGAACCTACTCGTTTCGGCCCGCACAGCCCTAAAATCGCAAAGCTGCTTGCACTTTTCCCGAAAAATAAGTATGATAGACCATATTATCCAGTGTGAAAGAATCTGTGAATAAGCAGTTACAGGAGGCAGGTACCTTGTTAGAGATCAAACTGAACGAAGACGATAATACTGCAAAGATCATCGTAGTCGGCGTTGGCGGCGCAGGCAACAATGCAGTGAACCGCATGATCGACGAGAACATCGAAGGGGTAGAGTTTATCGGCATCAACACCGATAAGCAGGCGCTCCAGTTCTGCAAGGCCTCGACCGTCATGCAGATCGGAGAGAAGCTTACGCGCGGCCTCGGTGCCGGCGCAAAGCCGGAGGTCGGCGAAAAAGCGGCGGAGGAGAGCACCGAAGATTTGACGGAAGCGCTGAAGAATGCGGACATGGTCTTTGTGACCTGCGGCATGGGCGGCGGAACCGGTACCGGTGCGGCACCTGTCATTGCGCGCATCGCAAAAGAGATGGGTATACTCACGGTCGGTGTCGTGACCAAGCCGTTTAACTTTGAGGGCAAGCAGCGCATGAACAACGCGCTCTCGGGCATCGAGCATCTCAAGGATTCGGTCGACACCCTCATTGTGATTCCGAACGATAAGCTCCTTGAGATTGTGGATCGCCGCACCTCTATGCCGGAGGCTTTCGGCAAGGCGGACGAGGTGCTCGAGCAGGCAGTGCAGGGCATCACGGATCTCATCAATATGCCGGGTCTCATCAACCTCGACTTCGCGGATGTGCAGACCGTTATGACCGACAAGGGCATTGCGCACATCGGTATCGGTAAGGCGCACGGCGACGACAAGGCGCTCGAGGCAGTCAAGATTGCCTGCGCGTCTCCGCTGCTTGAGACCACGATTGACGGCGCAAGCAATATCATCATCAATATCTCGGGCGACATCAGCCTTATCGAGGCGAATGAAGCGGCGAGTTACGTACAGGAGCTGGCGGGAGACGATGCGAACATCATCTTCGGCGCAATGTACGACGAGAACGCGCAGGATGAGTGCTCGATTACCGTTATCGCAACCGGCCTCGACCAGGCGGCAAGCCAGCAGGCAAAGGAGCAGCGCGCGGCGGGCTATCGCAGAAACGCGCAGGCCAACGCAGCGAAGCAGGGCACACCGATTCGCGTCGCACAGCCGCAGCAGGGACAGGCAGCACCCCAGCAGGAGCAGCAGCCGGTACAGCCGCAGCAGCAGACCGCGGGCTTCAACGGGACCATGAACCCGCTGTTCCAGCAGCAGCCGCAGCAGTCGGCACAGCCGCAGTATCAGCAGCCCCAGTACCAGCAGCCGGCACAGCCGCAGTATCAGCAGCCGCAGCAGCAGTTCCAGCAGCCGGAGCAGCCGCAGCAGGGCGCTTACAGCTTTGAGCCGCGTCAGAATAAAAACGTGCAGATCAATATTCCGGACTTCTTAAAGAGCCGGAAGTGAGCATAAAAAAAGAGAGCCTCGGCTCTCTTTTTTTGTGCCGCGGAAGGCGGCATAAACACCGCCGCGCTCAGCTGTTTTTGCGGTATAGGATCAGCAGGCCCTTTAAGAGCAGGAGATCGTCGAACTCGATTTGATGTGAGCAGAGCGGGGTCACAAAGCGCGCCAGACCGCCGGTCGCGACAATGGTCGCCTTGCTGCCGAGTTCTTTTTCCATGCGGGAGAGTATGCCGTCCAGCATGCCGGCGGTGCCGTAGAGAATCCCGCTCTGCATGGCCTCGATGGTGTTTTTGGCGAGGGCCCGTCCCGGGGACTCGAGATCGATCGAGGGGAGCTGCGCGGTGCTGCCGCTCAGGGTGTTCAGCGAGACGCGGAGACCGGGGTGGATGACGCCGCCCACATAGTCGCCGTTTTTGTCCAGGGCGGTGATCGAGGTCGCCGTTCCCATGTCAATCACAATGATGGGAAGCGGGTAGTTTGCCTTGGCCGCGACGGAGTCGACAATCAAATCGGAGCCGATGTGCTTCGGGTCGTCCATGCGTATGTTCATGCCTGTCTTCATGCCGGCGCCGACCAGCTTGCAGGCAAGTCCCGTGACCTTGCGGACCGCTTCGGTGATGACGGCGTTCAGCGGAGGAACCACGCTCGACAGGATGGCACCCTCGAGATCCTCGGCTGCGATGTGATGCAGATCCAGTATGCTCTTTAAGCTCACGGCATATTCGAGGTCCGTTTTCCGCGTGTCGGTCGTGATGCGCTCCATAAAGTGCGTGTTTGTCTCGTCGATGCCGCCGATTACAATATTGGAGTTGCCCATATCAATGGCGAGTATCATGATTCCTTCCTTTCCGCGCCGAAATATGGTATAATTTCCCGCGCAAAAACAGCGTATTCTAGGGTTTTATAACATAGATCGGCTGGAAAAACAACGACAGGAGGCGCAAGTGGCTAGCGAATTTGAGGAGATTAAAAAGCGGCGGACCTTTGCGATTATCAGCCACCCGGACGCGGGAAAGACGACGCTGACCGAGAAATTATTGCTCTACGGCGGCGCCATCAATCTGGCCGGTTCGGTCAAGGGGCGAAAGACGGGCAAGCACGCGGTCAGTGACTGGATGGACATCGAGAAGGAGAGAGGTATCTCGGTCACGAGTTCGGTGCTGCAGTTCAATTACGAGGGCTTCTGCATCAACATTCTGGACACGCCGGGACACGAGGACTTCTCGGAGGATACTTACCGCACGCTGATGGCTGCGGACTCGGCGGTCATGGTGATCGATGCCTCGAAGGGCGTGGAGGCGCAGACCAGGAAGCTCTTTAAGGTCTGTACCCTGCGCCACATCCCGATTTTCACCTTCATCAACAAGATGGACCGCGAGGCGAGAGATCCCTTCGCGCTGACCGATGAGATCGAAGAGCTGCTCGGCATACGCACCTGCCCGGTGAACTGGCCGATCGGTTCCGGCAAGAACTTTAAGGGTGTCTTTGACCGTAACACGAAGAAAATCACGACCTTCCGGGCGGCGCACGCCGGCATGCAGGAAATCGAGACGGAGGAGCTCTCCCTCGAGGATGAGAAGCTCGGCTCTGTGATCGGCGAGGACTTTCTTTCGCAGCTCCTTGAGGAGAGCGAGCTCCTGGACGGTGCGAGCGATGAACTCGATATGGAGCGCGTGTCCCGCGGCGATTTGACGCCGGTTTTCTTCGGTTCCGCACTCACGAACTTCGGTGTCGAGACCTTCCTCGAGCACTTCTTAAAGATGACAAGCTCTCCGCTCGCCAGAAAGACGACGACGGGTGAGGTGGACCCGATGAAAGATGCCTTCTTCTCTGCCTTTGTCTTCAAAATCCAGGCGAATATGAACAAGGCACACCGCGACCGCATTGCTTTCATGCGCATTTGCTCGGGCGAGTATCAGGCCGGCATGGAGGTCGCGCATGTGCAGGGCGGTCGAAAGATACGTCTGAACCAGTCGACGCAGATGATGGCGGACGAGCGGAAGATCGTCGAGACCGCCTACGCGGGCGATATCATCGGTGTCTTCGATCCCGGCATCTTTGCGATCGGCGACACGCTGGAAAATGCGCGGGAACGCATTGAGTTCGAAGGCATTCCGACCTTTGCCCCGGAGCACTTTGCGAGAGTGCGCCAGATCGACACGATGAAGCGAAAGCAGTTTACCAAAGGCATAGAGCAGATTGCGCAGGAGGGTGCGATTCAGATTTTCCAGGAGCGCAACACCGGTATGGAAGAGATTATTGTGGGTGCGGTCGGCGTTCTTCAGTTTGAAGTGCTGACGTACCGCCTCAAAGCGGAGTATAATGTAGAGGTGAGGTTGGATACCCTGCCCTACGAGTACATCCGTTGGATCGACGAGCCGGAAAAGGTGGATGTCGATAAGATTCAGGGCACCAGCGACATGAAAGCGATTCAGAATTTGAAGGGAGAACCCCTGCTGCTCTTTACCCACCCCTGGAGTGTCAGAATGGTGGAAGAGCGCAATCCGGGGCTCAAGCTTCTTGAGTTTGGCAAATCCTGAAGATATAAGACAAATACAGAGGCAGTGAGAAGGAGGCGACCGGTATGAATCACAAGGAACAGATTTCGGCGTGGGTGGATGCACACAGAGAGGCATTTTTGGAGGATGTGAAGACCCTCTGCCGCATTGATTCGAGTAAGGGCGCCGCGGAGCCCGGCAAGCCGTTCGGAGACGGCCCCTACCGCGCGCTCTTGGCAGCGGAGGAAATGCTGAAGGGCTACGGCCTTGCAACCAAGAACTACGAGAACTATGTCCTTGCGGCGGACCTCGGCGAGGGCGAGCGCGAGCTCGATATTCTGGCGCACCTCGACGTGGTGCCGGGCCAGGGCGACTGGACCGTGACCGAGGCCTTCGAGCCGATCGAGAAGGACGGCGTTCTTTACGGCCGCGGTGTCGCGGACGATAAGGGCCCGGCGGTCGCGGCGCTCTACGCGCTGCGCGCGGTCAAGGAGCTCGGCATTCCGCTCAAAAAAAGCGTGCGTCTGATACTCGGCACCGACGAGGAGAGCGGTTCCGGCTGCATTGCGCACTACTACGCGAGCGAGAAGGAAGCGCCCTGCACCTTTTCGCCGGATGCGGAGTACCCGGTGGTCAACATGGAGAAGGGCAGACTCGCAGGTGAGTTTTCCCTCAGCTTTACCGCGGAGACGAGCGGCGCGCGCCTCATTTCGCTGACCGGCGGCAGCATTGAGAATGCGGTGCCGCCGCGGGCAAGTGCCGTGCTCGCGGGCGTTCCGCGCATGGTGCTCGATGTGACCGCGGACACGGTGCGGAAGCAGACCGGTTTAAAAATCGAGATCTCGGCGCTCAGCGCCCGGGAGGGGACGGCGGCCGAAGAGCAGGGTCACGTGACCCTGCAGAAGGTGGAAGTCAGCGGCAGAAATGCACACGCGGCGGCGCCGGAATCCGGCAAGAACGCGCTGACCGGCCTCCTGCTCTTTGTCTCCCTCCTGCCGCTCACCAAAAATAAGCTCACGGAGGCAATTCAGGGACTCGTGGCCCTCATGCCCTACGGCGAGACGAACGGAACATCGCTCGGCGTCGCATTCGAGGACAAGGAGAGCGGCCCGCTCACCCTGGCCTTCTCGAAACTCTCGATTGACGAGACTTCCCTGCACGGTCTCTTTGACTGCCGCTATCCGGTCACGATGGACGGCGCGGGTCTCGTGAAGACCTGCGAGGCGGCTTTCGGGCGCTACGGCCTTGTCTTCGACGGCAGACGGCTTCGCGCGCCGCACGCGGTTTCGGCGGATTCGCCCTTTGTGCGGGAACTGAACCGCGTCTTTGAGGCCTACACCGGTCTGCCGGGCGGTACGGTCGCAATGGGCGGCGGCACCTATGTTCACGACTTGAAGAACGGCGTTGCCTTCGGTGCCTTCTACCCGGGCAGCGACACGCGTATGCACGCGCCGGATGAGCAGGCAAACGTAGAGGAACTCCTGACTTCGGCAAAGATTTTTGCGCAGGTCATCGTGGATCTCTGCGGCTGATGAAAGCTATTAAAAAAAGTAATAGAATCAGATAGAGATATAGTATGAGCAAATGCGCGCGCCCGCGTTGACAGGGCGCGCGCATTTCTTTACAATGCCACATATCAGTGAAAGAGAGGAGGCGGGTATGGCAGTCGATATCATACGAATCAGCCATCTGGTCAAGGAATTTAAGACGGCGAACGGCGTAGTCCACGCATTGGATGATGTCAACTTAAGCATACGCCACGGCGAGATTTACGGCATCATCGGACTCTCGGGCGCAGGCAAGTCGACGCTGGTCCGCTGTATCAACTATTTGGAGCGCCCCACCTCGGGCGATGTGTTTTTTGACGGTGTGAGCCTGTCGCAGATGAAAGAGAGGGACAGGCGCGAAGTGCGCCGCTCGATGGGCATGATTTTCCAGCAGTTCAACCTCCTGGAGCAGAGAAATGTGTTGAAGAATGTCTGCTTTCCTTTGGAACTCGGCGGCATGAAACGGGTGAAGGCGGAGGCAAGGGCCAGAGAACTTCTGAATCTGGTGGGGCTCGCGGATCGCGAGAAGGCCTATCCGGCACAGCTCTCCGGCGGACAGAAGCAGCGCGTTGCGATTGCGAGAGCCATTGCGACCGAGCCGCGCGTGCTGCTCTGCGACGAGGCGACCTCGGCGCTCGACCCGAACACGACCGAGTCTATTCTGAATCTCATCCGGGATATCAACCGGACGCTCGGCATCACGGTCGTCATGATCACCCACCAGATGTCGGTCATCGAGGCGGTCTGCGACCGCGTCGCCATCATCGACCAGAGCCGCATTGCGGAGGAGGGAGAGGTGCAGCGCATCTTCTCCGCGCCGCAGTCCAAGATAGGGCGCGAGCTCATTCTGGGCGGCGATGTGCGCCAGGAAGAATTCGGCGCTTCGAAGAAGATACGCGTGACCTTCGACGGACGCTCCGCCTTTGAGCCCGTCATCGCAAACATGATTCTCGGCTGTCAATTGCCGGTGAACATCCTCTTTGCGGCGACCAAGGAAATCGGCGGTAAGGCGGCGGGACAGATGGTGCTCCAGCTTCCGGAGAACGAGGCGGATGCGATGAAGCTCATCCACTACCTGCGCGATCGGGGCGTCAACCTGGAGGAGGTGAAGAACAGTGATTTTTAATTCACAGATTGTAGACATGTTGTTGCTCGGCCTAAAAGAGACGGTCTACATGGTCTTTCTCTCGTCCTTTCTGTCCTATGTGATCGGCATACCGCTCGGCATTCTCCTGGTTGTCACGGACCGGGACGGCATACAGCCGAACATCATCGTAAACACCCTGCTCGGTATTATCATCAACATTCTGCGCTCGGTGCCCTTTATCATCATGTTGCTCGCGGTGCTACCGATTACCCGCTTCATTGTCCGGACCACACTCGGACCGAGCGCGGTGGTCGTGCCGCTGGTCATTGCGGCCTCGCCCTACATTGCCCGCATGGTGGAGAGCTCCTTAAAGGAGATGAACGCCGGTATCGTTGAGGCGGCAAAGTCGATGGGGGCAAGCAACTTCCAGATTATCTGGAAGGTCATGCTGCCGGAGTCCATGCCCTCGCTGCTCACCGGTGCCGCGATTTCCATCACGACCATACTCGGATACTCCACCATGGCCGGCTTTGTGGGCGGCGGCGGTCTGGGAACCCTGGCCATCAACTACGGCTACTACCGCTATCGCATGGATGTGATGATGGTGACCGTCGTGGTCCTTGTGATCATCGTCCAACTGATACAGGAGTTCTTCTTATTCCTGTCGCGCCGCGCCGATAAGCGCGCGCGCTGAGACAACACGCTTTGATTCCGCCGTCGGCGGCATATCATAGACATCAAACAAACAACAAGATTTGGGAGGAAACAAAAATGAAGAAAAAGGTATTTTTAGCGGCAACGCTTCTGGGACTGTCTCTGCTCACGGCTTGCGGAAGCCAGAAGAAGGCGGAGAGCAGCGCTTCGGGAGACAGCAGCGCAGCGGGCAGCAGTGAGGCAGGCAGCAGCGCGGCAGAGGCTACCGGCGACAAGGTCATCACGGTCGGCGCTTCCCCGTCCCCGCACGCGGAGATTCTGGAGGCTGCAAAGGACGCGCTGAAGGCAGAGGGGTATGAGCTCAAGGTGGTTGAGTACACCGATTATGTGCAGCCGAACCTTGCGCTCGAGTCGAAGAGCCTTGATGCAAACTACTTCCAGCACCTGCCCTACCTTGAGAACTTCAACAAGGAGAGAGGCACGAAGTTAGTCAGTGTGGCGGCAATTCACTACGAGCCCTTCGGCATCTATGCGGGTAAGTCGAAGGATTTGAAGAACCTTCCGGACGGCGCAAAGATTGCGGTTCCGAACGATGTGACGAACGAGGCGAGAGCGCTACTGCTCCTTGCGGATCAGGGGCTCATTACCCTGAAGGACAACACGGACATCAATGCGACCAAGCAGGACATTGTCGAGAACCCGCACAACATTGAGATTGTCGAGGTCGAGGCGGCACAGGTTCCGCGTTCCCTCCAGGACGTCGACTTCGGCGTTGTGAACGGCAACTTTGCGATTGCTTCCGGCCTGAAAGTTACGGACGCGCTTGCAACCGAGGCTGCGGATTCGGTCGCGGCGAAGACCTACGCAAATATCGTTGTGGTTCGCGAGGGCGATGAGAACAGCGAGAAGATCCAGGCGCTGGTGAAGGCACTTACGACCGCCGAGATCAAGCAGTTCATTGAGAATAAGTACCAGGGCGCGGTTGTCCCGATTTTCTGACAGTGAGTAAAAACGATACGGAGAGAGAGAACCTTTCGGTTCTCTCTTTTTTTATGCTCGAATGAATCCGCGTATATTCCGGCTTTCGTCCGATTTTGTATCGCTTATAACGGCGAGGTGCGAAAACTTAGAACGGATATTTATAAGCCGATAGCAGATAGCGTAAATGTCCATATCCGAAGCGCTGCCGCTATGACTAGGCAGCTTTGGGAAATAGTGCTATAATACGCCTGATTATCAGGGTGGCATTTCGTGCAAAAGCGCGGGATTCATAAAGAAAGACAAAACATCCTGGACCAAAATTGAAGCAATACGGGGATCATCAGACAGTTGTGGAAGGAGAAAGAGCATGAAATTCAGCGAACTTGAATACCGCCGTCCGGATGTCGCGCGCATTGAGGAGGATTACAAAGCCCTCATTGAGCGGGTCAAAAAAGCGGAGACCGACGAGGAAATTTTGGATATCTGGGCAGCGCACCAGCGCCTCAGCACCGAATTCAATCTCTCGGACAGAACCGTCTATATCCGCAATACAATGAACACCAAGGATGAGTTTTATCTTGGCGAGAAGGCATATTTCAACAGTGTCTCGCCGAGTTATTACAACACGCAGAACCAGCTTTACAAGGCGCTCCTCGAGCACCCGAAGCTGCAGGTTCTCGCGGATAAGTTCGGATCGATTCTTCCAAAGAAGATGCAGGTCGCGCTGGACGCTGCGGATGAGAGCGTCATTGACCTCCAGAGAGAGGACAACGCACTGGTTCAGGAGTATGACGAGCTCTACGCAAGCTACATGGTCGAGTTTGAGGGCAAGCAGATGACGCTCCCGCAGCTTGCGATTTACATGATGGGCGGCAAGGATTCCGCGACCCGCCGTGCGGCGCGCGAGACCGACGGCAAGTGGTTCGACGAGCACCACGAGAAGCTCGACGACATCTTCAGCCGCATGATTCAGAACCGCAACGAGCAGGCAAAGCGCATGGGCTATCGCGACTACTCCGAGCTCTCCTACCTCCGCATGGGCCGCATCGGCTATAACATGAAGGACATCGAGAACTACAGAGAGCAGGTCGCAAGAGACTTGGTCCCGGTCGCAAAGCAGCTCATGGATCTTCGCATGCAGCGCGTCGGCATCGAGAACCCGAAGCTCTACGACCTCGATATTTGCTTTAAGGACGGCAACCCGGAGCCGGCAGGCGATTCCGACTACATGCTCGCGATGTGCAAGAAGATGTACGACGAGCTCAGCCCGGAGACCGCCGAGTTCATCGACTGGATGTTTGAGAACGAGAGCTTCGACGTGCTGACCAAGCCCGGCAAGCTCCTCGGCGCTTACATGTACAATGTGAGCGGCTACGGTCCCTTCGTGTTTGCGAACTGGAACGGCAGCGCCTTTGACGTCGATACGATTACCCACGAGATGGGACATGCGTTCCAGGGCTATGTGGGCAACAAGCTCGGCCTCACGCTTGAGCTCGTCGAGCCGGCCATGGAGACCTGCGAGATTCACTCCACCTCGATGGAGTTCCTGACCTCGCCCTTCCACCACCTCTTCTTCGGCAAGGATACGGCGAAGTACCAGCTGCAGCACGCAGAGGATGCGCTGGTTGCAACTTGCTACGGCTGCCAGGTCGATGAGTTCCAGCACATTGTCTACCAGAAGCCGGAGCTCACCCCCGCGGAGCGGAATCAGGTATGGCTTGAGCTCGACAAGAAGTATCGCCCGTGGATTGACAACGACGGTCTTCCGTTCTACGCGGACGGCGGCGCTTGGCAGAAGCAGAAGCACATCTACGAATTCCCGTTCTACTTCATCGACTATTGCCTCGCGAGAACCGCGGCACTCCAGTTCTTTGCCCTTCACCTGAAGGATGAGAAGGAAGCTTGGAAGCGCTATGTGGAACTCGTGAAGAAGGGCGGCAGCGAGACTTACTCCGACCTTCTGCAGCAGGCGGGCTTCCAGAATCCCTTCGGCGAGGGCAGCATGAAGGAAATTGCGGAAACACTGGCAACATGGTGCAAGGAGAATCAGGTCTGAGTCGAATACAGTAGGGGGATAAGGCTATGCAGGACGTAAAAGTTTTGTCAGCGGAAGAGAAACAGAGAGAAATTGAAAAGATTCAGGCGGACAAGAGATTCGTGGGACACCCGGTCGGCGTGCTCACCATCGGACTCAAGTTCATGTGCAATTCGTTTTCTTACTACGGACTCACCTCGATTCTGATTTATTACCTGTACGCAGCACTTCCGGAGGGACTGGGACTCACCAAGACCGAGGCCTCGCAGCTCCTCTCGCTCTACTACGCACTGGTTATCATCTGCGGCGTCATCGGTTCTTACATGGCAGACCGCGTATTCGGACCGCGTACGGCAATTCGGCTGACCTGTATCGTAATGCCGATTGCCTACCTCCTGCTCGCAATCCCGGGCCTCGGCATTGCGGGGTATGCGGGCGCGCAGGGTATGATGCTCTTCTCGAGCATGCTCGGCGGCCGCAGCATGGACGCGCTGACGGCAAAGCTCTATAAGAAGGGCGACACCAGAAAAGACAGCGCGTTCGCAATCACCTATGTCATTTCGAACATCGGTGCCTGCGTTCCGGGCATCACCGGAACCATCGCGATTGTGGCGGGCTACCACACGGCCTTCCTTGCCTGCGCGGTGTTCTCGCTGATCGGTTCCATCTTCTTCATCGTGAGTGAGAAGAAGTCCTTCGGCATCATCGGCACGGAGCCGGACGATCCGCTGCCGCCTGCGGCGCGTCGCACGGCTGTCTTAAAGCTGGTTGCCGGCGTCGCGGTGGTCGCAGCGCTGCTCAGCTTCCTGTTTACAAATCGGATTATCACCATCACCCAGTTTGCGAATGCGGTAAGTAGTGTAGGTGTAGTTGCGCCCGTGGCATATTTGTTGTATATTATGTTGAGCCCAAAGACGACAAAAGAGGAACGGGCTCGTCTGGTTTACATCATTCCGATGTTTATCGCTGCCAGCTTTACGTTACTTGTGAACTATCAGGCGACCACGGTGCTTGCGATTTATGCGGAGACCAACGTAAACCGCAACCTCTTCGGCTTTGAAATCACCCCGGCGGCATACTGGACGCTCAACGCCTTTTTCGCCGTCATCTTCGGTGCGGTTCTGACCGGAATCTGGGGTAAGCTCGGCAAGAAGCAGCCGTCCACACCCGCGAAGATGGGCATCGGCACGGCACTCTACGGAATTTCGATTCTCTTTATGATCATTCCGTTCAGCCTCTTCCCGGCGGATGTCAAGGTGAGCCCCATGTGGCTGGTCGTTTTCTTCGCAATCATGACCATCGGTGAAGCGATTGTCACCCCGGCCGGAGAGTCGGCGGCATCGCATGTGGCACCGGCCGCATTCTCGACGCAGATGATGACGGTCTGGGCCATGGGACAGTCGACCGGCGCAAGCCTGAGTTCGCTCGTGGTGAACTTTTACCGCGAGGGCAGCGAGCCGCTCTACTTCCTTGCAATCGGCGCGGCGGTAACGCTCTGCGGCGCGATTGTCGTGATCTTCAGCAAAAAGCTCGCAAAGGGCATGGGCATCGGCACCGGCCACGGAGACGAGCAATAAACACAACAGTATCCGCAGCTCGGAGGGCGCTACGGCGCTCTCTGCCTGCGATATGATATTTCGAGAGAGGAGGAACAATGCAGATAACCCTGTGGGGCAGCGAGTTGCGAGCTCGGCTCTGTCCGTAAAATGACAGGGAGTAACTAGGAGGGGGAGCAAGTAATACTTGCAGTTACTTTTGTTTTTCTATCAGAATTACCGTTTTAATTCAGACAGGAGGATTTTATGGAAGCAGCTGTAAACACAGAACTGGATGCAAAGAGAAAGGAGGAGCAGGCTCAGCTCGAAAAGCTTCAGAATGAGCGTTGCTTCATCGGCCATCCGTTCGGTATCGGAATTGTGAGCTTTAAGTTCTTCATGACCTCGCTCACGAGCTACGGTATGAGCGCAATTCTGATTTACTATTTCTACGCAACGGCACCGGAAGGCCTCGGCCTCACCAAGGTTCAGGCGTCTCAGATGATCACCCTGAACTCGGCACTCGGTTCCATCTTCAGCGTCATCGGTTCCTACATGTCGGACCGCGTCTTCGGTAACAGAAAAGCATATCGCTTTGTTAACTTTACCGGACCGTTCCTGTACTTCCTGCTTGCAATTCCGGGCCTCGGCATGACGGGTGTTATCCTGCAGTACGCGCTCGGTAACGTCAACTCAATGATCGCCGGAAGCTCGCTCTACACCCTGATGGGTAAGCTCTACGCAAAGGGCGATAAGAGACGTGACGGTGCGTTCGCAATCACCTACGTGCTTTCGAACATCGGTGCTATGTCTCCGATCGTCGCAGGTACGCTCGCTAAGGTTGCGGGTTACCACTTCACCTTCTTCGTGCTCGGTATCCTCGGCGCACTCGGCTCTCTCGTTTACCTTCTCTTTGAGAAGAGAGCTTTCGGCCCGATCGGCATGGAGCCGGACGATCCGCTTCCGCCGGCTGAGAGAAAGAAAGCTGTCATCTACCTGATTGTCGGCACCCTGGTGTTCTGCGGCATTCTGGCTGCACTGTTCCTGAGCGGCGTCGCTACCATTGCGAACTTCTCGAACACGGTCAGCACCATCACCCTGTTCCTGCCGGCTGCTTATTTTGTCTTCATGTACAAGAGCAAGAAGACCACGAGAGAAGAGGCGCACAAGCTCCTCTACATCATCCCGATGTTCATCGCAGCTTCCTTTGCAATGATGGTTTGGTACCAGGCTACCACGATTCTCGCAATCTACGCGGAGACCAGCGTTGACCTCAACTTCTTCGGCCACGAGGTTTCCCCGACCATCTACATGACGCTCCAGGCTATCATGGCAATCGTCTTCGGTTCCATCATCACCGGTCTCTGGAGCAAGCTCGGCGACAAGCAGCCGTCCACCCCGTGGAAGATGGGCTTCGGTACCATGCTCTACGGTGTCGGCACCCTGATCATGATTCTTCCGTTCCAGCTCTATGCGCCGGGCGTGAAGGTAAGCCCGTTCTGGCTTGTTGCATTCTACATGGTCGTTATCATCGGTGAGGGTATCTCCTATCCGGCTGGTAGCGCATCCGCTTCCGCACTCGCACCGGCAGCGTTCGCAACCCAGATGATGCAGACTTGGACTATGTCCATGAACGCAGGCGCAAGCCTTTCGAACCTCGCTTCGAACTTCTACAAGGAAGGCAGCGAGACCACGTACTTCCTGCTCATCGGCGGCAGCACCTTCCTGGTCGGTTTCATCATTCTCCTCGTCTCCAAGAAGCTCGCGAAGGAGATGGGCTTCTCGAAGCAGGCGGCTTAAACAACCGAACAAAACGGAAATAAACTTCAGCACATTTAAAATGTAAGTTGCGCTGTCGGACCCGTGTCAAACGGGTTCGGCAGCCTTTGTTTTTCGGGATAGTACACCGCGACGCTCTGCGCGAATCAGAGCCAACAGAAAGGGGAAAGACCATGGCAGGCAGACCTATGCTTGACAATGAGGCGATTTTCAAAGATCGCAGTTTTCTGGGGCATCCGAAAGGCTTGCTCACGATATGTCTACGGTATTTGTGTAACTCCTTTTCCTACTACGGTTTTACGGCAATCCTGATCTACTATCTCTACAAGGAAGCGCCGGTCGGTCTCGGCTTCGATAAGACCGAGGCGGCACAGCTTTTGTCGCTCTACTTTGCGCTCGTGGTTATCTGCGGCGTGGTCGGCTCCTACATGGCGGACCGTGTCTTCGGTGTCCGGAAGGCCCTGCGCATCATGAATATAATAGCGCCGATTCCCTACATGATCCTTGCGATTCCGGGCTCCGGCGTCATCGGTTACGCGGCGGCAACCGGCCTTCTGCTCTGCAACAGTATGATTGCGGGCCAGTCCATGAACACCCTGACCGCAAAGCTCTATCAGCAGGGCGATGCGAGACGAGACAGCGCCTTCGCGTACATCTACATCATTGCAAACATCGGCTCCGCAATTCCGGCTGTGACCGGAACCATTGCGCTGCTCTTTAGCTACCACGCTGCATTCGCGCTCTGCGCGGCGGCATCTGTGGTCGGTTCCACGATTTTCCTCTCGACGGAGCGCCGCGTGTTCGGCAGCATCGCGGAGGAGCCTGCGGATCCGTTCCCGGAGGCGACCAGAAAGAAGGCGGTCTTCGTGCTTGCGGGCATTGTTGCAATCGTCGCGGCAATCCTTGCATATCTCTTCAGCAACCGCATCATCACGATCAAGCAGTTTGCAAACACGGTGAGCTCGGTCGCAGTCTTCCTGCCGGCGATTTACCTGGTCTATGTGATTTCGAGTCCGAAAACCAAGCCGGAAGAGAAGCGCCGCGTGCTCTTCATTATCCCGATTTTCATTGCCTACTGCTTCACGAACCTGGTCTCTTACCAGGGTAACACCGTGCTCAGCATCTATGCGGAGACTTCGGTGAACATGAACTTCTTCGGCAAGGAGATCACCCCGGCATCCTTTGTGACCCTGCAGTCGATTTTCTCGATTCTGCTCGGCTCCGCGATTTCGGGACTCTGGGCGAAACTCGGCAAGAAGCAGCCCTCCACCCCCGGCAAGATGGGCATCGGTACGCTTTGCTACGGCATCTCGATTTTAATCATGGTCCTGCCCTTCCAGATCTATGCGCCGGGTGAGAAGGCGAGCCCGCTCTGGCTCGTCGCGTTCTATGCGATTTACACGATAGGCGAGGCCATCTGCTGGGCGGCCGGAACATCGGCGGCGACCATTGTCGCACCGGCAGCCTTCGCAACGCAGATGCTCACCATCTGGTCCATGGGCCAGTCGACCGGCGCCAGCCTCTCTGCACTCGCGGCCAATTTCTACAAAGAGGGCAGTGAGTCCGTCTACTTCCTGGTCATCGGCATTGCGGTCATTGCGGCGGCGGTTACCATATTGGTGCTGCAGAAGCCGCTGGCACACGGCATGGGACTGGACAAGAAGGACTGAGCCCGTCCGCAAAGTAAGATACAAGAGTAAGAATGTCCGCACTCCGGCGAAATGCCGGTGTGCGGACATTCTTTTTTTATATTTCGGGAATAGTACACAAAAATCTGTAAATAAAGCCGGGATTGTACTTGTAAATGCTGAAAGATATGATACGCTTATGCAAAACAGCACGGATTATGCATAAAACCGGGCGCGCATCAAGGAGGAGAGGAGGTTCGTTTTTCACGGGCGTTTTGTTCGGCATTGATTCAACTTTGAACAGGAGGTTTTCGGTATGGAAGCGCTTGCAACGGCAGAGAAGGAGAGGACTCGGCAGGAGGAAATCAGCAAACTGCAAAACGAGACCTGTTTCATCGGCCATCCCTTTGGTGTAGGCATTGTCAGTTTCAAGTACATGATGGGCAGCGTCACAAGCTACGGCTTCAGCGCCATCTTCATCTATTATCTCTATGCGGCGACGCCGCAGGGACTCGGGCTCACCCAGCTTGAGGCTTCGCAGTTCATTACCCTCGACATAGCCCTCGGCTCCATCTTCGGCGTCATCGGCTCCTACATGGCGGACCGCGTCTTCGGAAACAGGCGAGCCTACCGTTTCTGCGCGATTACGGCGCCCATGTATTATTTCTCCTTCGCGATTCCGAATGTGGGCATGATGGGCCTCATTCTCTACTGCGTGGTCGGCTATGTGAACAGCGCGGTCGCGGGAAGCTCGCTCTACTCCCTGCTCGGCAAGCTCTATGCGCAGGGCGATAAGCGGAGAGACGGTGCGTTCTCGGTCATCTACGTGCTCTCGAACATCGGCTCCATGTGCCCGGTTGTAATCGGTGGCATTGCCCTCGTTGCGGGCTATCAGGTCACCTTCTTCATCCTCGGTGTGATCGGTGCCCTCGGCAGTATTGTCTATCTGATACTTGAAAAGCGCGCCTTCGGCCCGCTCGGCATGGAACCGGACGATCCGCTGCCGCCCGCACAGAGAAAGAAGGCGGTTGCCCTTCTCATTGCGTTCTTCATCGCGTTCGGCGGCATTCTCTTCCTGCTTTTTGACTTCAAGCTCCTTACAATTACGAGCTTTGCAAACATCGTCAGCGTGTTTACGCTCATTCTTCCGGTCATCTACTTTGTCTATATCCTGAGAAGCAAAAAGACGAGCGATGCGGAGAGAAAGCGTCTGCCCTATCTGATTCCCATGTACATCTCGAGTGCGTTTGCGATGATGGTCTGGTATCAGGCGACCACGATACTCTCGATTTACGCGGAGACAAGCGTGAATCTGGTGTTCTTCGGACATCGCGTGGCCCCGAGTATTTACATGACTCTGCAGGCAATCTTTGCCATTGCAATCGGAACACTTTGCGCGGGCATTTGGAGTAAACTCGGCAGAAGACAGCCCTCGGCAGCTTGGAAGATGGGCTTCGGAACCATGTGCTACGGTCTCGGCACCCTGCTCATGATTCTGCCCTTCCAGCTCTACGCCCCCGGGGTTAAGGTCAATCCGTTCTGGTTGGTCGGCTTTTATCTCATTGTGATCATCGGCGAGGCAATTTCGTATCCCTCGGGCAATGCGGCGGCCTCGGCGCTCGCACCGGTCGCGTTCTCGACGCAGATGATGACGGTCTGGGGCTTTTCCGGCACGGCGGGTGCCAACCTCTCGACCCTGGCGTCGAACTTCTACCGCGAGGGCTCGGAGAGCCTCTACTTCCTCGGCATCGGCGGCAGCACGCTCCTGGTCGGTCTGATTTTAGTCATCTTCTCCAAGCGCTTTGCGAAGGGCATGGGACTCAACGAAAACGCGGAAGCCGCATAAGTCAAATAAGCCTCTGTCGGCAAAATGACGACAGAGGTTTATTTTATTTTTATAATTGTTAAAATTATGACAAAGAATAGCCGGTCGGTAGGATAAATATCCTTGAATTTAAACAATAGAGTGATACAATACAGATAGAGAGAGGTAATTTTTCCCAGTCACAGCGAGACGCAGTTACAACGGCGGTTTCGCCGATGAAAATCGGATGGGAAAGGAGGTCTGTTTCTTTTTTACTGGTTGAAGTAACTTTTTCATTGCGATAGGAGGTTCTTGTTTATGGAAGCAGTTGCAACAGCAGTACTCGATGAAAAGGAGAGAGAGCGGCAGGAACAAATCAAGAAGCTGCAGAACGAAACCTGTTTCATCGGCCATCCCTTTGGCGTCGGCGTCATGAACTTCAAGTTTATGATGGGACAGATTACCGGCTACGGTATGACAGCCATCTTCATCTATTACCTCTATGCGGCAGCTCCCGAGGGTGTCGGCCTCACGAAGGTGCAGGCATCGCAGATTATCACCCTCGATGCGGCACTTGCCTCGATCTTCTCGATTGTCGGTTCCTTCATGGCAGACCGCGTGTTCGGAAATCGAAGGGCCTATCGTTTTTGTACCATCACCGGGCCATTCTTCTATTTTTCTCTCGCGATTCCGAGACTCGGCATTGTCGGCGTGGTTCTCTACTGCTGCATCGGCTACCTGAACAGTATGGTCGCCGGCAGCTCCATGTACTCGCTGCTCGGCAAGCTCTATGCCCAGGGCGATAAACGGCGAGACGGTGCGTTCTCGATTCAGTATGTGCTCTCGAACATCGGCGCTATGTTCCCGGTGGTCATCGGTTCCATCGCCCTGGTGGTCGGCTATCAGAAGACCTTCTTCATCCTCGGCATTGTCGGTGCACTCGGAAGTGCGGTCTACCTGGCGCTTGAGAAGCGTGCCTTCGGCCCGATCGGCATGGAGCCGGACGATCCGCTGCCCCCGGAGCAGAAGAAGAAGGCGGTTACCTGCCTTGTACTCGGTGTTCTGGCCTTCGGCGGTCTGCTCTTCCTCCTGTTCACGAATGAGATTCTGACCATTTCGAGCTTCTCGAACATTGTCAGCGTTGTGACCCTTTGCCTGCCGGCAATCTACTTTGTTTACATGCTGAGAAGTAAGAAGACCAGCAACAGCGAGCGGAAGCGCCTGCCCTATTTGATTCCGATGTTCATCACGGGCGCATTCTCGATGATGGTCTGGTATCAGTCCGCAACCATACTCGCAATTTATGCGGAGACCTCGGTCGATCTGAATTTCTTCGGCTTCCAGGCACCGCCGAGCGTCTTCATGACGATTCAGGCGATTATGGCAATTGTGATCGGCATCATCTGCACCGGTCTCTGGAGCAAACTCGGCAGAAGACAGCCCTCCACCCCGTGGAAGGCAGGCTTCGGAACCATGTGCTACGGTCTCGGCGCCCTCATCATGGTGATTCCCTTCCAGATTTACGCACCGGGCGTCAAGGTGAGCCCCTTCTGGATGATCGCATTCTACTTTGTCATGATCATCGGTGAGGCGGTTTCGTATCCGGCGGGAACTTCCGCAGCTTCCCAGCTCGCACCGGCGGCGTTCTCCACGCAGATGATGACCATCTGGGGCTTCTCGGTCACCGCGGGCGCAAACCTCGCGAACCTGGTTTCGAACTTCTACCACGAGGGTTCGGAGGGCGTTTACTTCCTCGGCATCGGCCTCAGCACGGCGCTTGCCGGCCTTATCCTCCTGTTCTTTGAGAAGCGTCTCGCAAAGGGCATGGGTCTGAACGAAGGCCCGGCGGCGGAAGCGGCATAAGGGCAGCGGTATCCGTCGAGCTAAGACAGCAAATAGCGAATAGAATGACGTGAAACGCGTCACAAGAGAGTCACGCGTAGGGCGGGCGGCTGAATCGCCGCCCGCCCTGCGCCGTTTTTACAACTGAATACAGAATTCAAAACCGGAAGGAGTAAGAAAATGGGTAGCAGCAGTGTCAACGGCACGGCAGATCCGAACGAGGCCCTGTACCGGGATAAAAGTTTCCTCGGACATCCGAAGGGCTTGTTCACCGTTTGCGTCAAGAATCTCTGCAGTTCCTTTGCGTATTACGGCTTCACGGCAGTTCTGATTTATTATCTCTATACCGAAGTTTCAAAGGGCGGTCTCGGCCTTGAGAAAACAGAGGCGGCACAGCTCTTGTCGCTCTACTTTGCGCTGATTGTCGTCTGCGGCGTGGTTGGCAGCTATATGTCCGACCGTGTCTTCGGCGTTCGAAAGTCCCTGCGCATTGTCGTCACGATAGGTCCTCTGCCCTATATCATCCTCGCAATTCCGGGCTCCGGCCTGATCGGTTATGCGGCGGCTATGGGCATACACTTGATCGGCAGTATGGTTGCGGGGCAGGCCATGACGGCCCTCACCGGAAAACTGTATGCCAAGGGAGATGAGCGGCGCGACGGTGCCTTCTCCTATGTCTATGTCATTTCGAACATCGGCGCGGCGATTCCGAGTATCAGCGGTACGGTTGCCCTGCTCTTCGGCTATCACGCGGCATTTGCCCTCTCGGCGGCGGCCGCAATCGTTGGTTCCGCCTTTTACCTCATCATGGAGCGCAAGGTGTTCGGCACCATAGGCGAAGAGCCGGACGATCCCATGCCGCCGGCAGCGAGAAAGCGCGCTGTCTACATTTTGATTGCGGCGGTCGTAATCACGGCGGTGACGCTCTATCTCTTGTTCAGCAGCGGGATACTCACCATTACGCGCTTTGCGAACAGCGTGAGTTCGGTCGCGCTCTTCCTGCCCGTGGTCTATTTTATCTACGTGATCACGAGCCCCAAGACCAAGCCGGATGAGAAGCAGCACATCCTCTTCCTGCTCCCGATGTTCATTGCCTACTGCTTCACCCTCTTAATCAGCTACCAGGGTCAGACCATCCTTTCGATTTACGCGGAGACCTCGGTTGACCTGAATATTTTGGGCGTTCAGATTACCCCGGCGGCCTTCCAGACCTTGCAGGCAGTCTGCTCTGTCATCCTCGGCACGGTCATGGCGACACTCTGGGCGGCACTCGGCAAGAAGCAGCCCTCGACACCCGCCAAAATGGGCATAGGCACCATTTGTTACGGCCTTGCGATTCTCATCATGATTGCGCCCTTTAAGATTTACGCGCCGGGCATGAAGGCAAGCCCGCTCTGGTTGGTCGGCTTCTATGTCGTGATGACGGTCGGTGAGGCCATCTGCTATCCGGCGGGAACTTCGGCGGCAACTTCGGTGGCACCGCTCGCGTTCTCGACGCAGATGATGACGATTTGGTTCATGGGACAGTCGACCGGCGCAAGTCTCTGCGCCCTGGTCGCTAACTTCTACAAGGAAGGAGCGGAGATTCCGTACTTCTTCAGCATGGGTATCCCGGTCGTTCTGGTCGGTGTGCTCGTGCTTCTGTTCAGCCGCCGTCTCGCGCGGGGCATGGGACTCAGCTCCAAGGAATAAGACAAACGGCGCACGCGGTATTCGCCGCGTGCGCTGCCGCTATATTGAAAAGAAATGACTGCGCATTTCGGGGAGGGGTGGTAATCCCTTGGCTGTTATGCTAGAATAACAGGTGGAAAAACTCCTCGCACCATATAATTTGCGCAAGCAATCGGAACTCGAGGAGCATTTTTGTGGCAGAAACGTGAAAAAGAGGCGCTTTGCCACGGGTACGATTAAGCCTCGGCGGAAGGTCCGCTGATCCTGAATCACAGCATCCATGACAGGAGGAGAAACAAATGAATTACGATGCGAATATCAAGAGAATCCGCGAAATCATGGTGAGACTTCGCATGCTGGAGACCGCGAACAATATCATGTTCTGCGACCAGTGGCATGCAGGCCCGGAGGCCGGTTTCGACCAGACCACCAATGTGGAAATGTACCTCAGCGAGCTCACCCAGCAGCTGGTTGAGAACGACGAGGTGAAGCAGCTGGTCGCGGATTTCGCAGACTTTGACAAGGATCAGTACAAGAGCGACATCGACCGCGGCATGGTGCGCTACCTGAGCGACCGCTATAAGAATGCAACCCTGATTCCGCTGGAGCTCGGCGAGGAGCTGGGCCGCATTAACAACGACGGCAGAAAGGCTTGGCACGAGTGCAAGAAGAACAACGACTTCAAGGGCTTCAAGCCCTATCTGCAGAAGCAGTTTGAGGTGCAGAAGCGCGTTGCGGATGCCATCAACCCGAACGAGTCTGCGTTCCAGGTGCTCGTGAACTGCTGGGATGCGGACTGGAGACTGGAAGAGATTGATAAGATTTTCGGCGAGGTGAAGCCGGAGATTGTTTCGCTTCTCAAGAAGACCGAGAGCTACAGAGACAGCATTGACCCCTCCGTCATCGACTGCGATGTCGACAGAGAGACGAAGGAGAGAATTGTCAGAAAGCTCATGGATTACTACGGCTTTAACTGGAACCAGGGCATTCTCTACGAGGAGGAGCATCCGAGCTGCGTCTGCGCGGGACCGAGAGACTCCCGTCCGTCGACCAACTACTCGAGAAACCTGTTCTACACCCTGCTCGGCGCTGCGCACGAGACCGGACACGGCATCTACAACTACGGCTCCTCTCAGGAAGTCGTGGATGCGGGCCTCTGGGGCGGCATTGACGGCAGCATGCACGAGTCCCAGTCCAAGTTCTACGAGGATCAGGTCGGCCGTTCCCTCGAGTTCTGGACGGCGTTCTATCCGGAGATTCAGAAGGAAGTGCCGAAGTTCAGAGACATCCCGGTCGAGACCGTGGTGAGAGCGCTGAACAAGCCGAACCCGGGCTGGTCCAGAATGCAGGCGGACGAGCTCACGGTGCCGCTGCACTTAATTCTCCGCTACGAGATGGAGAGAGACTACTTCTCGGGTAAGCTTTCGATTGATGACATGGAAGAGGCTTGGAACACGCGCTACAAGGAGTACCTCGGCGTGACCCCGAAGAACGCTTCCGAGGGCATCCTGCAGGATGTTCACTGGAGCACGGGCTTTGTCGGCTACTTCCAGGGCTATGCGCTCGGCTTGGTCTATTCCTGCCAGTACCGCAACAGCATTCTGAAGGCACATCCGGACGCTTGGAAGAAGCTCGCAAAGGGCGATATCTCCGATATCAACAGCTGGCTTGCGGAGCACATTCACAGCCTCGGCCAGACCTATACGACCAGAGAGACCATCATCAAGGCGACCGGCGAGGACGTCAACACGAAGTACTATCTGGAGTACCTGAGAGGCAAGTTCACTCAGATGTAAGCGAAAAGCGCTTTGACAATGCGTTGACATTGAAGCACTTTTGCAGGATTAAAAAAGTGCAGGGCATATCCCTGCACTTTTTCATTATTCGTCTCATCCACCGAAAGGAGGCATTATATGAATCAAGCTGAGCAGGCAATTCTGAACGGAGAACCGCGTCTGGTTTACGGGCAGCCGGAGCTGAACGATAAGGACGCGCTGATTCTCACCTTTTTTGGCGATGGATTTACAGAGAGTGAACAGGAACTTTTCTTTGCCGAGGCAAAGCGCATGGCAAAGTACATGATGGCTACGCCCCCGTGGGACGAGTATGCCGATGCGGTGAAAATTTACGCGATCGGTGTGTGCTCGAATGAGAGCGGTGTGCGCGCGGACCATGCGCGAACCCAGGCGGAGGCGGATGCGGATACGCGCGACAGCGCCTTCCGCGCGTCTTTCTGGACTTCGGGCATGCAGCGCCTGGTCGAGATTGCAGAAGAGGACATGGAGCGGGTGCGTCGCATTTACCGCGAGAAATTGCCGGCAACGGACTACGCGATTGTCATGGTGAACTCCGAGGTATACGGCGGTTCGGGCGGCGAAATCAGCATTGTCTCGCGAAACGACGAGTCGCTTGAGATGTTGCTCCACGAGCTCGGTCATACGATCGGCATACTCTCGGACGAGTATTTTGCCGGCAACAGCTACGCGGGCGAATATGTGAATATGTCGGCGGAGTCGGACCCGAAGAAGGTGCGCTGGAGCCGCTTCATCGGCAAAAACGGCATCGGCGTCTACGAATACGACAACGGCGGCGACGGCTGGTTTAAGCCGCACCAGAACTGCAAGATGCGCTATCTCGGACGGCAGTTCCCCTTTTGCGAGGTCTGCAAGGAGGCGCTGCGCGACCAGTTCTCCGCACACTCGAATGTGACCAAGCTTTTCTGGCAGCAGTACGCGGACACGCTGCGCGAGGGAGAGGGCGAACTGAATCTCAGACAATATGTCATTGTCCGGAGAGGCGGAAAGAAGGAGACCGGAGAAGAACTCGGCGACCGCTTAAAGCTCAGCTACTTTGACGAGGCCGGAAAGGCCCTCACGGCGGCACCGACCGCGGCGGGAAGCTACCGCCTCCGCGCGGAACTGATCGGCGATGCGGTCTACGGCGATGCCGTGCTCGAGACGAGCTTTGAAATCGAGCCGCCGGACCTCATTGATCTCGAGGTGGAGAATAAGGTCTGCGACGGCAAGCCGATCGCGGTGAAGGCCGTGCTGCACGATGCGCCACCTGCGGAGCTCCGCTATTCCTACAGCGGCACCATGCCCTATGCGGCGGAAATTACCCACCTCTACGAGGACACGCTTCCGCCGGTGCTCCCGGGTCGCTACACAGTGACGGTCACCGCGCATGAAAAGGGCAGCGGGAAGCTGCTCAGCAGAAAGAGCAAGGAGTTTGAAATCTCCCTGCACACGAGCTGCATAGCGGATCACAACACGCTCGAATATCCGGGCGCACAGCCGTATTACAACAACCAGACCATCGTCTTTACGGGCGAGGGCTACAGCGCGAATGAACTTGACAAGTTCGAGGCAGATGCGCGACGCTTTGTCGATTACTTCCGCTCCCTGCCGCTCTACAAAGAGGCAGATCAGTACTTTAACTACTACACGGTGCAGGCGGTGTCGGAGGGCACTCACATCGGCAAGGAGCCGAGCAACACTTACTACCACGTGAGCCGCAGCGACGAGGGCAAGCTCGTGCAGACCGAAGCGGGCACGCGCGCGGCCATGTACATGGCAAACAACGGTGTGACTTCGTTCTACAAGGCTGCCGTTGTGCTTGTGAACGGCGTCTACGATGTGGTGGGGACCACGGTGACGAACAAGCGTTTCATTGTCTATGCGCCGGTCGATGAGAAGGGCATGCGCTTTGCGGCAATGGAACTTCTCAATTACCTCGCGGGCAAGCCGGAGGGCGTGCGCGCCGTGACCGCGGAAGAAAAGGCCGTGCAGAGAACGGAATTCCTCTCGGCACTCTACCGCCAGTGGGAAGAGTACGACTACGCGCCGATCCTGAGCCGGGCCTATGAAGAAGAGTTCAAGGCGACGGGAGAGCCGGTGGATTTAAGCGCCCACTTCCACACCTATGTACACGGCAAGGAAGTCAAGGTGCCCTACCGCATCCGCTACTACGAGGATAAGAACGGCGAACGCGGTGCGGAGCTTACCGGCGCGCCGAAGGAGCCGGGTACTTACCGTGCTTTTGCGGAGTTGGTACTCGATGAAGGCAAGGATACCTGCGAGGCAGAGCTCGACGGAGAGAAGTTCAGCCTGCCGCTTGCGCGCTACGAGACGCAGTTTACAATACGCGCCTAAACCGATTTCGGCTTCGAAGCCGATATAACATGAAAGGGGAACGTCCCGGGTCGTATCATCGACCCGGGACGTTCCCTTTCGGAATTTAATTCGTTTTCTGTTTCAAGGCGTTTTCGACGGCCTTCATAATACCTTCGGAACTGGAGGTCGCGCCGCTCGCGGCGTCCACCTCTGTGGTCTGCTGTTCCAAAATGGCGTTGACGACCTGTTTCTTGGCGTCGTAGAAGTACTCTTCGTCGTCGTCTGTCTTCAGGATTTCGATGGCTGTAATCTTGCCGCAGGCAACGCTCACCTTGACCTTGATGTTGCCGTTATAGCCGACGCCCTTGCCCTCGTATTCGCCGTCCGGGACAGCGGCGGCAATGCCGTTGCCGCATGCAGGCGCCGCGCCTGTGTCTTCGGCTTTGCTTGCCGACTCGGAAGCGGAGGAAGCGCTGTTCGCGCTTTCTGCGGCGGAAGTGCTTTGCGCCTGCGCCGTGTCCGCGCTGCCTTGCTTACCGGCCTGCACCGTGCGGAAGGCAAAGAGAAGGACGAGGAGCATGAGAAGGCTGATGCCGCCGTGCAGGCAAAGGACTTTGCGCCGTCTCGCGGCGCGCTTTGCCTCATAATCGGGGGCGCTCGGGAGCGGTTTCTTCAAAAAGGCCTTCGTGAGTCGCAGCATGAGATAGACCCCGTAGAGCAGGGTGTAGAGCGCAAACTGCACGAGGTATTCCGTCTTTCCCTGCCGGAGCCCGTTGCTGTAGATAAAGGCGATGTGCAGGTAGAGGAGGCCGTAGAAGAGATAGGAGAGACGCTGCAGCTGTTTCCAGCGCTTTGCGTTCATCTTACGCCGCACGACTTGGAAGGAGGTCACGGTGAGCGGCAGAAGAAGGAGTATCATCACGAGCGAGAAGCAGGCCGCAATCAGCTCGTAGCTTTTCAGCTTCCCCGCATTCGTAAAGAGCAGCACAAAGTAGCGCTGTCCGTAGGCAATATTGTGCGCGAGGGTCAGAATTGAGGCGCCGATCGCAATCTGCGCGCGGAGCGTCATCATGACGCGCTGCAGACGGCTCTTTTGCGGCAGCACAATCGCATACATGACCCAGAGGAACATACTGCCGGCGAGTACGCCGCGCTTTAAGAGGCGGTTTACCACGTAGGCGACGGGCGGTGTCAGGAACTTGTGCGGTAGAAAAAGACTGAGCAGCGAGAGCAATACAAAGAACAGATAGAAAAAAACCGGCCGCCGCCGGATCTGCTTCTCCAAAAGGGAGAAGCAGAGGCCGGTGACGGCCAGGCAAAGCACTAAACTCATTTTGCCTCCACGGTGAAGCTGAGTTCCGGATAACCGTCGGCCGTGAGGGTGACCGGGTAAGAGGAAGCGCCGTCAAAGACCTTGACATCGCCGTTGTCGCCCGCGGTCGTCGCATCGAGCTTCACGCTGCCGTCCTCGTTGAACGCCGTCGTGCCGAACTTGCGTCCCTTGCCGCCCTTGTACTCGGTCTCGCCGATCTTTGCGGAGCTCGTGGTTTTTAAGTAGTCGGCAACCGTGAGACCCTGTGCATTCTCCTTGAGCGAGAGCTTGTTGTCCGCGAAGCTGAAGTCCTCTGCGCTGAGACCGGAGTCGACCGTGCAGCTGAAGGAGACATCGGAGAGCTTGTCGTTCGTGAAGATGAACTGGTAGGTGCCCGGCTTTGCCTCCTTCGGAAGTGCCAGCACGCCCGCGGTCGCAGTGTCGACCTTCACATCGGAGTCCGCACGGCGGTACACGACGCGCTCCAGCTTGTACTCATCGGAACCGGTGTTCAGCTGATAGTTGATCTTGGTGCCTTCCGCGGAGTAGGTAACCTTTTCGTCGCCTGTGACCGCGTAGTCTGCCGGAGCCTGGTTCTTCACGAAGAGATCCAGATCAACCTCGACATCGTCGCCGTCCTTCACGAGGTAGGTGACCTTCTTGATGGTCTTGCCGCCGATGTCCGCGAATCTCTCGTACTGCTTTGCGGACTTGTGCGACTTGTCCTCGAACGCGACTGCGGAGAACGCAATCTCCTCGGGCTTCAGCCAGAGGTTGTCGAGGTGCTTTAAGCCGTACTTTGCGCCGTCCGAGGTCTCGAGGATCGCACCCTGCATATTGTCCGGGTCCACATCGATGCCCTTCAGATCAAGCTCGTAGTTACCGTAGTTCGAAGTGGTCGTAATCGAAGCCTTGACATCCGCTGCCTTCGTGACCTTGCCGAAGGTCTTGGAGAGGGTACCGTCGGAATTCAGGACCTTGTACTCCGCGGGCTGAGCGCTCTCTTCGCCGGTTACATTGCCGACCAGGGTGAGAATGGGATTCTTTGCTTCCTTCTTCTCTTCGATGGCCTTCTTTGCGTCCTCGTAGAGGGGCTTTGCGATTGCGACATTGACTTCCGCGACACCGTTGTAGACAGAGGTCTCACCCTGCTCTTCGGCGTAAGCGCCCTTAAACTTCTTGTACTTGCCGACGGTCGGCGAGGTGACCGCGTCGTACTCGCCTTCCTTCCGGAAGCCCGCAGCCTCAACGGCATCCGCCTTGTCAAGCTGCGCCTTTGCGTCCTTCGAGTACGCCTCCGGCTGCACGTCCTTCAGTTCGCCGTAGTAGTAATCCGCGTACGGCACATTCATCTTGACGAACACGTATTCGTCTGCGGAGAGCGCCGGAACCTCTTCCGCCGCGGCGGAAGAACCTGCCTCGGCCGTGGAAGCCGCGCTGCTGTCGGCGGAAGCCGTGGTCTCCGCCTTCTGACCGCCGCAGGCAGCGAGCAAGGTTGCCGCAGCGAGTGCCGGAAGGATGCGATAGAGCTGTTTTCTCATATACAGAACCCCCTTTTGTGACAACTAATTACAGTTCCCTAACGATAGTTATTATGCACTACCGGTCTGAGTGTCGTCAAGCGGAAAGAAAACGCTGTGTTTACTTTTTCGGACCGACACAGTATACTTTTGAAAAAGTCGCGGCATTTCGCGGCGGAAAGGAAGGTACTTCGCCATGGACGAGTTTGAATTGGAAGAGGGACCGGTGAGCGGTGAGGATCTGATCGGAGAAATTGCGAATCTCTACCCGGAGACGCAGGAATTTTTGATGAGCCTCGGCATGCACTGCCTGGGCTGTGCGGCTGCCGCTTCGGAGACGCTCGCAGAGGCCTGCCGTGTGCACGGACTCAGCACCTTCAAGGTGAAGCGCGAATTAAATCGCATCATCACGGAGAATCCCGCTTGACAGAGCGGCCTCCTTCGTCTAAAATATCCGAAAATCGAAACAAACCGTTGATGCGGAGATAAAGGCGATCATGCTTCTACAGAGAGTCTGCGGTGCTGAGATGCAGATGAAACACAAGTCGTCAAATGGACCGCTGAGGGCGCGGGGAAAGCCGGGAGGCAAGTATTCCGCGACGTGAGGGCATACGTGAGTTGCCGGGGATATGATGGTATCCCGACAAGGGTATGGTTTTACCATAAAACAGGGTGGCACCGCGGAATTTAGATTTCGTCCCTGGCAGCTTGCGTAAGCATGTCTGCCGGGGACTTTTTGTTTTACGGCGGACGGCGCGGAACAAACAAAGGAGACAAAGTATGAAAACTTTTCCGAGTCTTGATGAGCTCCGGGAATACCGGGACAGCGGTCTTTACACAATGGCGGCGCTCACAACGGAGCTCTACGCGGACATCAGAACGCCGGTGGAAGTGCTGCGCATTCTGCGCGCACGCGGCTCCCACTGCTTCCTCTTTGAATCCGCGGAGGATAAGGAGCGCTGGGGGCGATTTAGTTTTCTGGGACTCGATCCCGGACTGACCGTCAGTTGCCGAGACGGCGAGCTGAAGATCGGGGAGAAAACAAGTCGCACGGCACACCCGAAGAAAGAGATACGGGAGCTCATGCGGGATTACCGGGCACCGCGCATCGAGGGCTTGCCGCCCTTTACCGGCGGCCTGGTCGGCTACTTTGCCTACGACTACATCAAGTATGCGGAGCCGACCCTGCGCCTTGCGGAAGGCGGCGGAGAAGGCTTTCAGGATGTGGATCTCATGCTCTTTACGAAACTCATCGCCTTTGACCACTACCGGCAGAAGATGGTGCTCATCGTGAACGTAGCGCTGGACCGCCTGGAAGAAAATTACGCGGATGCGCTCCGCGCACTCGAAGAACTGCGGGAGCTGGTGCACCGCGAGCCGCCGCGCGAGGGCACTTCGGGGCGTGCGCTTACTCCCTTCCGGAGCCAGTTTACGGAGGCCGAGTATGCGGCCTTGGTCGAAAAGACACGACGCCACATTTACGAGGGAGATGTGTTTCAGCTGGTGCTGAGTAACCGCCTCGAGGCCGCGTTCGAGGGTTCCCTCCTCGATACCTACCGGGCCCTGCGCAGCCTGAATCCCTCGCCCTATCTCTTCTTCCTGTCGAGCCCGACGCTTGAGGTCGCCGGTGCTTCGCCCGAGACACTTGTGAAGCTCGAGGGCAAGGAACTTCACACCTTCCCGCTCGCCGGTACGAGACCGCGCGGCAAGAGCGCGGCGGAGGATGCGGCCCTGGAACAGGAGCTCCTCGCGGATGAGAAGGAGCTCTCCGAGCACAATATGCTCGTGGACCTCGGGCGAAACGACCTCGGGAAGATAAGCCGCTTCGGGACGGTCACGGTCGAGCGGCTCCGGGAGATACTCCGCTTCTCGCATGTCATGCACATCGGTTCGGCGGTGCGGGGCGAGATTCGCGAGGACTGCGACGCGCTCGATGCAATCGACGCCGTGCTCCCGGCCGGCACCCTCTCCGGCGCGCCGAAGTACCGCGCGATGGAGCTGATCGCTG
Organism: Stomatobaculum sp. F0698; assembly: GCF_030644385.1. GTDB lineage: Bacteria > Bacillota > Clostridia > Lachnospirales > Lachnospiraceae > Moryella. Next base: position 449,691 of record NZ_CP130060.1, read on the forward strand.
AGATGGAGGGAGAAAAGCGCGGCATCTACGGCGGCGCAATTGGCTACTTGGATTTTAACGGCAACCTGGACACCTGCATCGGCATACGCATGGCGTATCGCCTGAATGGGAAGGTCTATGTGCGGAGCGGCGCGGGTCTGGTCGCGGACTCGGTGCCGGAAAAGGAATACGCGGAGTGCCGCAATAAGGCTGCGGCGGTGTTGCGGGCAATCGAGGAGGCAGCGGATGATACTCTTAATTGACAACTACGACAGCTTTTCCTATAACCTCTACCAGTTGATCGGCAGTCTTGCCGGAGAGATGGAGGTTGTCCGAAATGATGCGCTGACGGTCGAAGAAATTGCGGCAAAGCGCCCGGAGGCCATTATCCTGTCTCCCGGACCGGGGCGTCCGGAGGATGCGGGCGTCACGGTCGAAGTGATTCAAAAGCTGGGCGGCAAGATTCCGCTCCTCGGTGTTTGCCTCGGCGAGCAGGCCATGTGCCTTGCGCTCGGCGGCAAGGTAGGCTACGCGAAGGCGCTGATGCACGGGAAACAGTCGCTTGCGAAACTGGACACCGACAGCATACTCTTTCGCGGACTGCCGGAGGAAGTCGCGGTGGCGCGCTACCACAGTCTTGCGGCTGTGGAAGAGAGCCTGCCCGATGAGCTCCGCGTGACGGCGCGGACGGCGGACGGCGAGATTATGGCGGTAGAACACAAAACGAAAGCGATGTATGGCGTGCAGTTTCATCCGGAGTCCATACTCACACCGGAGGGGACAAAGATGGTCAAAAATTTCCTGCGGGCGGCCAAGGTCCTCGCTTAAACGCATATCGAAAGGAGAAAGCGGACTATGATTAAGGAAGCAATCATTAAAATCGTAAACAAAGAGGACTTAAGCTACGACGAAGCGTATGCGGTCATGAACGAGGTGATGAGCGGCGAGAGCTCGCAGGTGCAGAACGCAGCTTTTTTGGCGGCCATGTCCACGAAGAGCGCCAAGGCGGAGACCACGGATGAGATTTCCGGCTGTGCCGCTGCGATGCGCGCGCATGCGACCAAGGTGGAATACGACAAGCCGACGCTTGAAATCGTGGGGACAGGCGGAGACGGCTCAAAGACCTTTAACATTTCTTCGATTTCCGCGCTGGTCGCGGCGGCGGGCGGCATCAAAGTCGCGAAGCACGGAAACCGCGCGGCATCCTCGGACTGCGGTTCGGCGGACTTCCTCGAGGCCTCCGGCATCAACATTAACCAGAGTCCGGAACTCTGCAAGAAGCTACTCGACGAGGTGAATATCTGCTTCCTCTTCGCGCAGCACTACCACAGCTCGATGAAGTATGTCGGTGCGATTCGCCGCGAACTCGGCTTCCGCACGGTCTTTAATATTCTCGGGCCGCTCACGAACCCGGCTTCGCCGGAAAACTTTGTGCTCGGTGTCTACGACGAGTACCTTGTGTGGCCGATTGCGAACGTCTTAAAGAAGCTCGGGGTTAAGAGAGCGCTTGTGGTCTACGGTCAGGACAAGATGGATGAGATTTCGGCGAGCGCACCGAGCACCGTGTGCGAGCTCCGCGACGGCAGCTTTCACTCGGCCATCATTAAACCCGAGGACTTCGGCTTACTGCGCGGCAAGAAGGAAGAGCTCATCGGCGGCAATCCGGAGGAGAATGCAAAGATTGCGCGGGAAATCCTCTCGGGTGAGGAGCGCGGAACCCGCCGCACGGCGGTGCTCTTAAATGCGGGCGCGGCGCTCTACATCGGCGGCAAGGCGGAGAGCTTACAGGAGGGTGTGAAGCTCGCGGGACAATTGATCGACGAAGGCAAGGTGCTTAAGACCTACGAGAACTACATTCGCTTGTCGAACGAGGCGGCGGAATGACGGGCAATATTTTAGATGCGCTCGCGGCACACGCCCTGGAGCGGGTGGAAGAAAAGAAGCGGCGTTTTCCGCTCGCGGAACTGAAGCGTCGGCTGGAAGAAAGAGAAGCGCTCAGCGGCTTTCCCTTTGAAGCGGCGCTTCGGGAACCGGGACTTTCGGTGATCGCGGAGGTCAAGAAGGCCTCCCCTTCAAAGGGCGTGATTGCCGAAGAGTTTCCCTATGCGGAGATTGCGAAGGCCTATGAGGCGGCCGGCGCGGCCTGCATCTCGGTGCTGACCGAGCCTAAGTGGTTCCTCGGGGATGACCGCTATCTCCGCGAGATTGCGGCTTCGGTTTCCCTCCCCTGTATTCGCAAGGATTTTACGGTGGATCCTTATTTGATCTACGAGGCGCGGGAACTCGGTGCCTCGGCGGTGCTATTCATCTGTGCGCTGCTTAGTCGCTCGGAACTGGAAGAGTATCTCGGCATTGCGGAGGAACTCGGGCTTACGGCGCTCGTCGAAGCGCATAACGAGGATGAGGTGGGGCTTGCGGCGGAAGTCGGTGCGCGCGTAATCGGCGTCAACAACCGCGATTTAAAGTCCTTTTCGGTGGATATGAATAACAGCAAGAGACTCCGCGCCGCGGCGCCGGAAAACTGCCTCTTTGTCGCGGAGAGCGGGGTAAGCGGCCCCGCGGACACGGCGGCGCTTCGGGGAAGTCGGGTGGATGCGATTCTGGTCGGCGAAGCGCTGATGCGCGCGGAGAACAAGGCGGAATTATTAAAGGCGCTCCGCGCAGCTTATGCGGAGGGCTGAGATGGCCGGAACGAAAATAAAGCTCTGCGGCCTGCGGAGAGAGGCGGATATCCGGGTTGCGAACGAACTCCTTCCGGACTACATCGGCTTTGTCTTTGCGGTAGGCGCAAGAAGGGCTGTCACGCCGGAGACCGCGAGAGAACTGCGGGGCGCACTCGATTCCCGCATCAGAGCGGTCGGCGTGTTTGTGGATCAAAGCCCGGAAGAGATTGCGGAGATTGCGGCGCTGGTGCCGCTGGATTGTATTCAGTTGCACGGCGATGAGAGCGGGGAAAGTTTGGAGCGGGTGAGAGCTTTGAGCGGAAAACCCGTGTGGCGGGCTTTTCAGGTCACGGGGCCCGAAGTATTGGCGCGGGCCAAGGAGAGCCGGGCGGACCTTCTGCTCCTTGACAGCGGGAAGGGGAGCGGTGAGCGCTTTGCCTGGGAATTACTCGCAGGCTTTGCCCGTCCTTACATGCTGGCGGGAGGTCTGGATTGTGAACATGTCGCTACGGCGATCAAAACGCTGGCACCGTTCGGGGTCGATGTGAGTTCGGCCCTCGAGACAGAGGGGCAAAAAGACCCCGAGAAAATGAGAGCATTTGCGGAAGCGGTCCGGAGAGCGGACCGAGAAACAGAGAGGTGAAGAGATGGCACATGAGACAGAGAGAGCCGGGAACTTCGGTGTTCACGGCGGACAGTACATACCCGAGATTTTGATGAATGCGGTGCAGGAGCTGGAGGCCGCTTACAAGCGTTATAAGGATGACCCGGAATTTAAGCGCGAGCTCAGCGAACTTCTGAACGAGTATGCGGGAAGACCGAGCCGCCTCTACTATGCGCGCCATATGAGCGAAGACCTCGGCGGCGCAAAGATCTATTTAAAGAGAGAGGACCTCAATCACACCGGCGCACATAAGATCAACAATGCGCTCGGCCAGGCCCTGCTCGCTAAGTACATGGGCAAGAAGCGCCTCATTGCGGAGACCGGTGCGGGGCAGCACGGTGTGGCGACCGCGACGGTCGCGGCGCTCTTAAATATGGAATGTGTCGTTTACATGGGCGAGGAGGACACGGTGCGCCAGGCGCTCAATGTGTACCGCATGCGTCTGCTCGGCGCGGAAGTTGTTCCGGTGAAGAGCGGAACCCGTACTTTAAAGGACGCGGTCTCGGAGGCCATGCGCGCATGGACCATGCGTATCGAGGACACGCACTACTGCCTCGGCTCCAGTGTGGGTCCCCACCCCTTCCCGACCATAGTCCGTGACTTCCAGGCCGTCATCTCCGAGGAAATTAAGGCGGATATTCTGAAGAAGGAAGGCAGACTTCCGGATGCCGTCATCGCCTGCGTGGGCGGCGGCAGCAACGCAATCGGTTCCTTCTATCATTTTATTGACGACAAAGAGGTGCGCTTAATCGGCTGCGAGGCGGCGGGCAGAGGCATTCAGACCAAGGAGACCGCGGCGACCCTGAATGTGGGCTCGGTCGGCATTTTCCACGGCATGAAGTCCTATTTCTGCCAGGACAAGTACGGTCAGATTGCGCCGGTCTACTCGATCTCGGCGGGACTCGACTATCCTGGTGTGGGACCGGAGCACTCCTATCTCCACGATGTGAAGCGCGCCGAGTATGTGGCAATTACGGACGATGAGGCGGTGGATGCGTTCGAGTATCTCTCCCGCACCGAGGGTATTATTCCGGCCATCGAGAGTTCGCATGCGGTCGCATATGCGAAGAAACTCGCGCCGACCATGGACAAAAATCAGATTATTGTGGTCACGCTTTCGGGGCGCGGCGACAAGGACGTTGCGGCAATTGCGCGCTACAGAGGGGAGGATCTCCATGAGTAACATTCGTAAGGCATTTGAAAACGGCAAGGCATTCATTCCTTTTATTACCTGCGGCGACCCGGATCTCGAGAGTACCAAGCGGAATGTGCGGGCTGCGGTCGCGGCCGGTGCGGACCTCATTGAGCTCGGCATTCCCTTTTCCGATCCGACCGCGGAGGGCCCCGTGATTCAGGCGGCGAATCTGCGTGCGCTCTCGGGCGGTGTCACGACGGACAGTGTTTTTCAAATGGTGCGCGAACTCAGAACGGAACTCACGACACCGCTGGTCTTTATGACCTATGCAAATGTTGTCTTTTCTTACGGGATTGAAAAGTTTGCGTCGAAGGCCGAGGAGGTCGGTATTGACGGCATCATCATTCCGGATGTTCCGTTCGAGGAGAGTACCGAATTTGCGCCGAGTTTTGAAAGCAGAGGTATTGACTATATCTCCATGATTGCGCCGACTTCCAAGGCGCGCATCCGGGAAATTGCGGCGCAGGCAAAGGGCTTTCTCTATGTGGTCTCTTCGCTCGGCGTGACCGGAGAGCGGCGGGAAATCGAGACAGACTTACAGTCCATGCTTGCGGAGGTGCGCGCGGCAAACCCGGAACTCCCGGCGGCCATCGGCTTCGGCATCTCGACACCGGAGCAGGCAAAGAGCATGGGGGCCATTGCGGACGGCGTGATTGTGGGCTCTGCGATTATGCGCATCATCGGCGAAAAAGGACAGCAGGCGGATAAGGCACTCGGGCAGTATGTGCGCGAGATGAAAAGCGCCGCAAATACTTTCTTTTAAACGACAGATGTGATAAAAAGGAAATATACGAACAAAAAAAGAGGGAAAGTACTGAAAATGTCGGTGAATTGTAAGTTCAAACAGAATATTGAAACTAATACTTGCATTTATCAGCATTTTATGACAAACTAGCACCCTGTAAGCCTTGCGTCCGGCTTTGGGACTTGCCAGCTGAACTCGAAGTAACGAACAGCAGAAACAGTGCGAAGGTGGGACAGAATGAGGGAAAAGGGCAGCAGATACGAAATGGAACACCGCCTCTACCTGACCATGACAGTTTTGGTCACGGTGATTCTTCTCTGCAGTTTGGGGTTTACCCTTGCCATGGATATTGCCAGAGAGCGAAGGGCGTTGGATCGCAAGATTTCCGACGCCGCCGTCTACGTCGCCGAACTCCGCGGCGTTCGCAACATGCTCGATGCGGGATATCCGGACGCAGAGGTGACCGAACAGCTCGAGGCGATTACCGAGTTTGTCTCGGGCATCGACTCCATTCTGATTGCAGACCGCAAGGGCTTGCGCTTCTATCAGACAAGTCGTCATATGGCGGGCGATATGTTCGTAGACGGTTCCGAAGCGCGCATCCTGAAAGGGACGGCGCCTTACATCACAACCGTAGACGGAACCGGAGGCCCACTGCATTGTGCCTTTCACGGGATCAAAAACGAGAAAGGTGAGACGGAAGGTTTCGTCATGGTTTCGGTTGCAGTTTCTAAAATCACGGGCCAGAGCCGGCAGATTATGCTGGTCTATGTCGCCATGTTTCTCGCGATGCTGCTGCTCAGCATTTTGCTGACCGGCGCGTTTTTCCGCTTTCAGCGCTCCACTTTGCTCGGCCATGAGCCGACGGAGCTCCTCAGCCTGTATTTAAGGCAGGACGGCGTGATCAATTCGCTTGCGGAGGGCATTGTCTCGGTCGGGCCAAACGGTAAAATTCTGTTTGCCAATAAGCCTGCCCAGGCCTTGCTCGCGGGGCGGGAACGCGGCTTGGTCGGAAAAGCGTTAAAAGAGGTATTTCCCGAGACGCATTTCGATGAGGTGATGCGCGAGGGAAACGCGGTGATGAATCAGGTCTATGTACAGGGAGATCAGACGCTCTTAATCAGCGAGCTCCCGGTGAACCAGCCGGATAAGCGCCCCGGCGGAGTGCTGCTCATATTGCAGGATAGAACGGAGGCACTGCGCCTCTCGGATGAACTCTCCGGCGCACATAATATGATGGAGACGCTGCGCGCCTTTAATCATGAATTCCTAAATAAGCTGCACATCATCCTCGGATATTTACAGACGGGAGAAATTGACAGAGCTAAGGAGTTTATCATAAACTCTAATCTTGTTTCCAGTCAGTCGGTGCGGGACACGGCGAACGCACTTCGGGTGTCGGAGGTCTGCGCGCTCGTCATCGGGAAGATGATGCACGCGGCGGAGAGCGGCATACGGCTGAGCCTTGAGCCCGGCAGCAGTCTGATGGAGCGGGATCTTCTGATGGAGCCCAGGGAGTATGTGACCGTGGTCGGCAACCTTCTGGAGAATGCCATCGAAGAGCTCAAGGAGAGCGGCGAGAAGAACGGCGAAATACGTCTCGGTATCTTCGCAAAGCCCGGTGTCAACGTGATCAGTTGCGAGGACAGCGGTCGCGGCGTGAACGCCGAACTCCTGGATCATATCTTTCAGCGTGGGGTCAGTACCAAGGGAAAGAATCATGGCACGGGTCTCTACCTGGTCAAACAGGTGGCGGACAAGTACGGCGGTGAAATTTCCGTTGAGACCGAGCCCGGTGAGGGCAGTTGTTTCACGGTAAGTCTGACCGCTTTGCAGAGCGCAGAGCGCCGGAAAGGAGCAGAGTGATGTATCGAGTATTGATTGTAGAAGATGACCCGATGGTGGCATCCATTGACCGAAGTTATGTCGAGAGAACCGCAGACTTTACGGTTGTTGCCGTCTGTAAGAACGGCGTGGAGGCGCTGGAGCTGTTTAAGACCGAGGAAATCGATCTTGTCGTGCTGGACTACTATACGCCCGGTATGAACGGAGATGAGTTCCTGGACAAGCTTCACGAGACCGGTATGCGACCGGAAGTCATTATGGTGACCTCCGCGAACAGCGTGGAGATTGTGCAGGAGCTCTTGTCCCGCGGCATCAGCGATTATCTCGTGAAGCCATTTGAGTATGACCGTTTCCGCGAGGGCCTGGAGCGTTTCCGCAGAAGAAGAGAAGTGCTGCAGGATGCGGGTACCGGTATGCGTCAGGAGGAGATAGACCGCATGCTCTCCCGCGGCGCCGCGGAGAGATTGCAGGACTCCGAGCCGCTTCCGAAGGGCATGAACCGTCAGACGCTCTCTCTGGTGCGCGAATATCTTCGGAATCATCTCGGACAGCGCTTCACAAGTGAGGCGATTGCGACCCAGATCGGTCTTTCCCGCATCACGGTGCGTCGCTATGTGAGCTTCCTTGTGGAGCGCGGCGAGCTCACGAGCACCATCGATTACCAGACCGGCGGTAGACCCGGAATCCTGTATCAGTATAGGGAATTTCAGTGAAAAATGCCGATGACGCTGCTATCGGCCCGAGAAATAGCAGGAAAAGAGCGGACTTTCCGGAAGGAGAGTCCGCTCTTTTTTTCCTGCTCAAAAAAGGGTTGATACTTTTTATGAAAATTTTATAATTATGAACGCTACTGTTTCCGATGAGTGAAAGGAGAATACTATGGAAACACTCATGGCGTACTTTGGTAAGTTCACCGCAGCAGAGGCGGGCAAGCTTGCCAACTTCCAGTTCGAGTATCTGACGACCCTCGGCTTTGCGGCCATCGTCATCTTCCTCGGACGCTTCATCGTTTCGAAGTCGAAGGCACTGCAGAAGTATGCAATCCCGGCACCGGTCGTTTCGGGACTCATTTTCTCCCTCGTGATCTCGGGCATCAAGGGTGCCGGCATCATGGAGTTTACCTTTGACGCAAAGATCATGAAGGATCTCTGCCAGAACCTCTTCTTCCTCTGCGTGGGCTACGGCTTCAGCGCAAAGATGTTGAAGAACGCAGGCGGCAAGCTCTGCATCATGATCGCGTTTGCGGCTTGTCTGCTGATTACCCTTCAGAATGCGCTCGGCGTGGTGCTCGCGCATGTGATCGGCATGAATCCGCTGCTCGCACTTCAGTGCTCCTCGGCTTCGATGTCCGGCGGTGTCGGCACGGCTTCCGCTTTCGGCCCGATCTTTGAGAAGATGGGCGCTGCGGACGCGACGACGGTCGGTGTCGCTGCGGGTACGCTCGGCAACATCATGGGCTCCCTGATCGGCGGACCGGTTGCGGCTTACCTCATCACGAGCAAGGGCCTCAAGTCCGACCCGAACGATAAGCCCGAGGCACAGAGAACCGGTGTGAAGCCGACCCTCGACAACACGCGTATGATTTACGCGTTTGCGACCTGCCTGCTCCTTGCGGCACTCGGCATGCCGATTTACATGCTCCTCGACTCGATCCCGATGATTGAGATGCCGAAGTTCATCGGCTGCCTCTTCGCGGGTGCCATCGGCAGAAACGTGATGGAAGCGCTCGGCGTTGACACGAGAGTGCCGGAGACCGAGGCAATCGAGCACATGTTCCTGGAGCTCTACCTCGCGCTCGTGCTGATGACCATCGACATCACGAAGCTCGCGCCGGTTGCGGGCCAGATGGGCATCATCCTCGTTGCACAGGCGGCTCTCATGGCTGTCTTTGCAATCTTCATCTCCTTCAATCTCTTCGGAAGAGACTACGGCGCAGCGGTCATGGCGGCAGGAAACTGCGGTTGGGGTTGCGGCTCCGGACCGAACGCGGTTGCAAACGAGAAGGCGGTTATGGACCAGTACGGCTACCACGATATCGCATGGGTGCTCTATCCCTCCTTCGCCGTCATCATCGACGATATTTACAACCCGATTTGCCTCTCTCTGATGGGAAGCTTCTTCGGAAAGTAAATCAAAAATCAAACTCTGCAGAACACCCTGTCCCCGTGGACAGGGTGTTTTTTTATTCGAAACTTGAAGCATAGAAATTCAAATGATATAATCGTAGAACGCTGAGCACACACTACCTGATTCCGCATACTTTTCATCAGCGTTTCCTGAGACTTTTTATTTCAGAAACCGGAGAGGAGTTGTAGAATGAGGAGAGGGTTTGCCGCGAGGAAAAAGCGCGCAGCAATTGCGCTTTCCCTTGTTTTTTTGTGTTTATTTTCCGCCTGTGCCGTGCACGGACGAAATGCTTCGAAGGCGACCTGGCTCACGGTCGGAACGGCGGATGCGGGCGGCAGCATGTACGCGAACGGCTCGGAACTTGCGGCGGCAATTACGGCGCGGGACGAGGGGCTTCGTTTTAACTTAAAGGCCTCCACAGGTTCTCCGGGGAACCTGAGAGCCCTGCTCTCCGGCGAGGTGGATTTGGCGCTGATCACCGCGGATATCGCGGCCAAAGCGAAGGAGGAGTCGGGCGGCGAAGAACTCCGCGTCATCGCCGCGATTTATCCGAGTGTCAGCCACTGGATGGCGCTCCGGGAGAGCGGTATCACCACCGTTTCGGAACTCAAGGGAAGCGCGCTTGCCATAGGTCCCGAGAACTCCGCAACCGAGCATGCATCCGAGCGAGTATTCGAAAAACTCCGTTTTCCCGAAACGGGAAACTATTACTACGCGGGCATCGGTCACGGTGCGGAACTGGTGGAGCGGGGCGAGGTAAAAGCGGTACATGCGCTCGCGGGTGTTCCGACGCCGGGACTCAAGAAATTGGCCTCGACAAAGGACAGCGTTCTGCTTCGCTATGAAAGCGCGGAACTCGATAAAATTCTCTCCGGAGAGGCGGAATATTTTCCGACCGTCATCCCGAAGGGCAGCTATCCCGGACAGGAGGAGGATATCCCGAGTTTCGGGGTAAAATGTCTGCTCTGTGTGCGCGCGGATATGGATGAAAATTTGGTTTATCGGTTGACGAAACATGTATATGAGTCGCTGCCGGAACTCGTCGCATCGAACCCGAGTTTTGCGGGCGCGGAGGACAAGTCTTTTTATCTTGAGGACCTGCCCCTGTCGCTGCATCCGGGCGCGCTGCGCTATTATCAAGAGCAAGGTCTCACGGAGGATAAAGAGAGATGAAATGCCCATTTTGCAATGCGCCGGATACGCGCGTCATTGACTCCCGCCCGGCGGATGAGAACGCGACCATACGCCGCCGTCGCCAGTGCGAGCGCTGCGGCAAGCGCTTCACGACCTATGAGAAGCCTGAGACCATGCCGCTCATGATCATCAAGAAGGATGATTCGAGAGAGGCCTATGATCGCGCAAAGATTGAGCGGGGCATTGTGAGTTCCTGCCATAAGCGCCCCATCAGCTCGGCACAGATTACGGCGATGACCGATGCGGTAGAGACCGCGCTCTTTAATCGGGAGGAGAGAGAAATTCCGTCGACCGTGATCGGCGAAATGGTCATGGAACAGTTAAAGCAGGTGGATCCGGTCGCCTATGTGCGCTTTGCCTCGGTGTATCGGGAGTTTGAGGACGTGAACACCTTCATGTCGGAAATCAATAAGCTCATCACGCAAAAGGAGCAGGCATGAGAGCCTTCTTTCCCGAGGATGAGGTGAATTCGGTCTATGACTTTCCCTTCGAGAGCCTCACGGAGCGCGGCATACGCGGCATCATCTTTGACATCGACAACACCTTGGTGCCGCCGGATGCGCCGGTCGATGCGCGTTGCCGCGCGTTGATTCGCGCTTTAAAGACAGCGGGCTTTCGCATCTGTCTGGTGTCCAACAATAAGGGACCGCGGATTGTGCCCTTTGCGACGGCGCTGAATCTTCCCTATGTGGAGCGCGCGCTGAAGCCGCGGCGCTACGGGTACCGCCGCGCGATGGCGCGCATGGGAACCGCACCCGCAGAGACCATAGCGATCGGCGACCAGCTCTTCACGGATATCTGGGGCGCCAACCGCGCCGGCATGCACAGTCTCCTGGTGAAACCCATGGAGCCGAAGGAGGAGATTCAAATTCTCGTAAAGCGCCTCTTGGAGCGCCCCTTCCTTTGGTACTACCGGAGGAAAAAAGCGGGGGGAGAGGCGCATGATTGACGCAAAGACCAAGGTGTTCGGCCTGCTGGCAAACCCCATCGGGCACAGCCTCTCGCCGCGCTTTCAAAACGCGCTCGCCGCATACTGCGGGGAGAACGCGGTCTATTTGCCGTTTGAGGTGAAGCGCCCCGAGACGCTGGAAGCGGCGCTAAAGGGGGCGCATGCACTCGGCATTGCGGGACTTAATGTGACCGTACCCTATAAGGAGGCGGTCATCCCCTACTTAAGCGGTCTCAGCGAGGAGGCGCGGCTCATCGGCGCGGTGAATACCCTCGTTCGGAGCGAAGAGGGGTATGTCGGTCACAACACGGACATTGCGGGAATGGAGCGCATGCTTTTGCGGCAGGGGCTCTCGATTCGGGGCGCAAAGGTTCTTGTTCTCGGCGCGGGCGGTGCCGCGCGGAGCGCGGCCGTGCTCGCGGCGCTCAAGGGAGCGGCTGAGCTCGTGATTCTGAACCGGAATAAGGAGAGGGCGGAGGCGCTCGCTAAGTCGCTGCGGAACGTGGCGCCGGAACTGCCTGTCCTTACGGAAGGGCTCGACGCCTGGGAGAGCCTTTCCGGCAATGACTATCTCGCAATCCAGTGCACGAGTGTCGGTATGTGGCCCAAGGCAGAGGAAGCTGTGATTGCGGACCCGCGCTTCTACGAGAAACTCTCGGCGGCTGCGGATATTGTGTACACGCCTGCGGAAACCGAATTCTTGCGGCTTGCGCGCGCGGCGGGAAAGCCTACGGTCGGCGGCCTGCCCATGCTGATTTCGCAGGGTATTCACGCATTTTCGCTCTGGACGGGCAAAACCTGTACCGCGGCGGACGAGGAGAGTCTGCTCAAACTGGTGCGAGAGGCGCTTCCCGCCTAGAAAGTAAGAGAAAAAAGCTTGCGAAAAATATCTGCCTAGCGTAGAATACAGTAGACTATTTGGGAACGAACGGATGGAGGGTTAACTTTATGATTTCTGCAGGTGATTTCAGAAACGGCATCACGCTTGAGATTGACAACGCGGTCTATCAGATCATTGAATTCCAGCACGTGAAGCCGGGCAAGGGCGCAGCATTCGTGCGCACCAAGATCAAAAACGTGATGACAGGAGCTGTGACTGAGCGCACCTTCCGTCCGACGGAGAAATTCCCGACCGCACGCATCGACCGCGTCGAGATGCAGTATCTCTATGCCGATGACGACATGTTCAACTTCATGAACACGGAGACCTACGATCAGATTTCTCTGAACAAGGAGCTGATCGGCGATGCGCTCAAGTTTGTCAAGGAGAACGAGATGGTCAAGGTTGTCTCCTACAACGGCAACGTGTTCTCGGTCGAGCCGCCGCTCTTTGTCGAGCTGGAGATCACGGAGACCGAGCCGGGCTTCGCGGGCAACACGGCTACCGGCGCACAGAAGCCGGCTATCGTTGAGACCGGCGCACAGATTTCCGTGCCGCTCTTTGTCGGCATCGGCGACCGCGTCAAGATTGACACCCGCACGGGCGAGTATCTCGGCAGAGCACAGAACTAAGACACAGAAATCGAAGAGCAGCCCGAAGTCGGGCTGCTTTTCTTCACGTTGAGGAGTAAACATGGCGACAAAGACTGTTTTGGAAGCAATGAATGAGAGTGTGGCGCGCGCCTTTGCCGCGGCCGGCTATCCGGACGCACAGGCCTCGGTGCAGCTCTCGAACCGTCCGGACCTCTGCGAGTACCAGTGTAACGGTGCAATGGCGGTTGCCAAAAAGGCGGGCAAGCGCCCGCTCGAGGTTGCGGAGGCCGTGGCGGAAGAACTGAAGCGGGAAGAACTCTTTGCGGAGGTCGGTGCCGTGCCGCCAGGCTTCATTAACCTCCGTGTAAGTCCGGCTGCTCTGGCGGCACACGTGCGTGCGCTCGCGGAGGATGCGCAGTGCGGCGTGGCGCGCGATGAGAGTCGAAAGATCGTTGTCGACTACGGCGGCGCAAATGTCGCGAAGCCGCTCCACGTGGGACACCTCCGCTCCGCCATCATCGGCGAGGCCTTAAAGCGCATGGGCGCTTTCTTCGGAAACGAGATGATAGGCGATGTGCACCTCGGTGATTGGGGTCTCCAGATGGGACTCATTATCGAGGAGCTGCGCCTTCGTAAGCCGGAGCTCCCGTACTTTGACGAGGCGTTTTCGGGCAGCTATCCCGCGGAAGCGCCGTTTACGATTGCCGAGCTCGAGGAGATTTACCCAACCGCAAGCAAGCGCTCCAAGGAAGATGAGGCCTTTGCCGAGGCTGCGCATCAGGCGACCGTAAAGTTGCAGAGCGGCGACCCCGGGTTCACCGCACTCTGGAAGCACATTCTCACGGTTTCCAAGGCAGACTTAAAGAAAAACTACGATGCGCTTGCGGTCTCGTTTGAACTCTGGAAGGGAGAGTCCGATGCGCAGCCGCTGATTCCCGGTCTTATCGAAGACCTCGAGACGCGGGGCATTGCGAGAGCTTCCGAGGGTGCGCTGGTCGTCGACATTGCGGAGCCGACTGACAAGAAGGAACTCCCGCCCTGCATCGTCCGGAAGTCGGACGGCGCGGCACTCTATGCGACCAGCGACCTCGCAACCTTAATCGACCGCGAGGCGACGCTCTCGCCGGACTGCTATATTTACATTGCGGACAAGCGCCAGGAACTCCACTACACGCAGTTCTTCCGCGTTGCGCGGAAGGCGGGCATTGTCCCCCCGGCGCACGAGCTCATCTACATAGGCTTCGGCACGATGAACGGCAAGGACGGGAAGCCGTTTAAGACCCGTGAGGGCGGCGTGATGCGTCTTGAGACCCTGATTCGGGAGATTCGGGAGGCGGTTTCTACCCGCATCGCGGAGAATCCGGAGATCACGGCGGAGGAGGCAGCGCGCACTTCGGAGCAGGTGGCGCTCGCCGCACTGAAATACGCGGACCTCTCGAACCAGGCCTCGAAGGACTATGTTTTCGACCTGGAGCGCTTTGCCTCCTTTGAGGGCAACACCGGACCCTACATTCTCTACACGGCGGTGCGCATCAAGTCCATACTCAAAAAATACGCGGAGCAGGGTGGCGCGCCCGTGAGCCCGGCCGACCTTCGCCCGGCGGAGAGCGAGAGCGAAAAGGCCCTCTTCCTTGACCTCGCGCGCTACCCGGAGGTGATGCGCGGAGCCTGGAAAGAACTTGCGCCGCACCGCATCTGCCAGTATCTCTACGGACTTGCGGATCACTTCAACTCCTTCTACCACGCGATTCGCATCCTGCAGGAGTCGGATGAGGCAAAGAAGCGCGGCTACCTCGCGCTGATTGCGACCGCGGAGCGTGTGATTGAACTTTCGCTCGCGGTTCTCGGCATGGAAGTGCCGGAACGCATGTGAAAATGTATGCTTTGTACGAAAAAAAAACCACGCATTGCGTGGTTTTTTCTAATTTGACGGTTTCGGCATGTTATAATATTAACGCAGAAGTAACTGAATCCGAAAGAAAGAGGGTAGTCAGATGGGATTGGCAACTTTTCGAGGCGGCGTCCATCCGTTTGAGGGCAAGGAACTCTCAATGGACAGAGCTGTCACTGTGCTGAAACCGACTTCCGGCGAGATGGTGTATCCCGTCTCGCAGCACATCGGCGCTCCGGCAAAGGCAATCGTCAAGGTCGGGGACGAGGTGCTGGTGGGGCAGAAAATCGCCGAGGCGGGCGGTTTTATCTCGGCGGTCGTGGTGAGCTCCGTGTCGGGCAAGGTAAAGAAGATTGAGCCCCGCGTCACCGCAGGCGGCGCGAAGAGCATCTCGATTGTGCTCGAGAACGACGGTCTGTATACGGCGGTCGAGGGACTCGGAGAAGACAGAGATGCAACGAAGCTCAGCAAACAGGAAATCCGGGACATTGTCCGCGAAGCCGGCATTGTGGGTCTCGGCGGCGCAGGCTTTCCGACCAACGTAAAGCTCACGCCGAAGGATGAGTCAAAGATTGACTATGTCATTGTAAACGGCGCTGAGTGCGAGCCCTATCTGACCTGCGATTACCGCATGATGATTGAGGAGCCGGAGCGTCTGGTCGGCGGTCTCAAGGTCATGCTGCAGCTCTTTGAGAACGCGAAGGCTGTGATCGGCATCGAGAACAACAAGCCGAAGGCCATCGAGAAGCTCCGCGCGCTTGTGAAAGACGAGCCGAAGATTACGGTGGAGCCCTTAAGAACCAAGTACCCGCAGGGCGGCGAGCGCTCGCTGATTTATGCGGTGACCGGCAGAGAAATCAACTCCTCCATGCTCCCGGCGGATGCGGGCTGTGTCGTGGACAATGTGAACACGGTCATGGCGATTTACGATGCGGTCTGTAAGCAGACCCCGATTTTGGAGCGCGTGATTACCGTCACCGGCGATGCCGTGAAGGAACCGCAGAACTTCAAGGTCAGAACCGGCATGAACTACAACGACATCATTGAGGCGGCCGGCGGCTTTGTCGGCGAGCCGAAGAAGATACTCTCCGGCGGTCCCATGATGGGCCAGGCCATGTATACCACGGATGTCCCGGTCACGAAGAACTCCTCTTCGCTGACCTGCTTCCTCGAGGACGAGGTCGAGAAGAACCCCGAGAGTCCCTGCATCCGCTGCGGACGCTGCGGTGAAGTATGTCCCGAGTTTCTGGTTCCGGTGCTCATGATGCAGACCTGCATGGCCGGAAACAGCGAGGGCTATGAGAAGCTCTACGGCATGGAGTGCATTGAGTGCGGCAGCTGTTCCTACATCTGTCCCGCGAGACGGCCGCTGACCCAGGCGTTCAAGCAGATGAAGCGCCGCATCGGCGAAGAGCGGCGTCAAAAGGCTGCCGCAGAGAAGGCAGCGAGCGGAAAGGAGGCAAAGTAAGCGATGAATTTATTGAATGTTTCCGCCTCTCCGCACGTGAGAGACCGCGTTTCCACGCGGGAGATCATGCTGGATGTCTGCATTGCCATGATTCCGACGGCAGTTTACGGTGTCGTGCAGTTCGGTCTCCACGCGCTCTGGGTGATTTTGGTCACGGTCGCTGCGGCGGTGCTCTCCGAGTACCTCTGGCAGCGCGGCATGAAAAAAGAAGTGACGATTACGGACTTCTCCGCGGTTGTCACGGGTCTCATCCTGGCACTCAACATGCCGCCGGAGATTCCGCTCTGGATACCGGCGCTCGGCGCTGTCTTTGCGATTGTGATTGTAAAGCAGATGTTCGGCGGCCTCGGCCAGAACTTCATGAACCCGGCGCTTGCCGGCAGATGTTTCCTGCTGATTTCGCTCGCGAAGTATATGAATAACTTCACCTCGAAGCCGATTAACTTCGACGCGACGACGGGTGCAACCCCGCTTGCGATTATGAAGACCGCGATGAAGGCGGGCACGCCGGCGACCGCGGATGTGAATCTCTTTCAGCTCTTTGTGGGTCACATTCCGGGCACCATCGGCGAGGTCTCCGCAATTGCCCTGCTCTTTGGCGCGGCTTACCTGCTCTGGAGAAAGGTGATCAGCTTTGAGATTCCGGTCATCTACATTGCATCGACCGCGCTCTTTGTCTTCATCTTCGGCGAGCACAACGCAAACTATGTGCTCGCACAGGTGCTCGGCGGCGGTCTGATTTTCGGTGCCTTCTTCATGGCGACCGACTACGCGTCCACCCCGCTCACCAAGAAGGGGCAGATGATTTACGCACTGATTATCGGCATACTCACGGGTCTCTTCCGTATCTTCGGTACCGGTGCGGAGGGCGTCTCGTACTCGATTATCATCGGCAACATGCTCTCGCCGCTCATTGAGAGCGCAACCATTCCGAAGGCATTCGGCAGAAGGGGGGCAAAAAAAGCATGAGCAAGACAAAAGAAACTTCGTTTGTGAGCGATGCACTGCGCCTCATGCTGATCACGGTGATCGCGGGACTGCTGCTCGGCGTCGTCTATACCGTGACCTATGAGCCGATTCAGGCGGCGCAGAATGCGACGACAATTGCGGCGTACAAGCAGGTGTTCCCGGATGCCGCTGACTTTCAGGAGAATCCGGATGGGGCGGCACTCATTGAGGCGAACGCGGCTCCCCTCGCGGAGCAGGGCTTCGGCAATGTCCTGATTGACAAGGTGGTCAATGCGGTCGATGCGAACGGTCAGGTGGTCGGCCACATTATCAATGCGAGCTCGAAGGACGGCTACGGCGGACTGGTGTCGATTTCGGTCGGCATTCAGGCAGACGGTCAGACCGTGAACGGTATTGCCTTCCTCTCGATTTCGGAGTCGGCGGGTCTCGGCATGAACGCACGCGACACCGACTGGTACAAGCAGTTTAACGGCAAGAAGGGCGAGAAGTTTGAGGTGACCAAGGCCGGCGACGGCGAACTTGACAACAACAAGATCAACGCGATTTCCGGTGCGACCATCACCTCCCGCGCGGTGACCAACGCGGTCAACGCGGCGCTCTACTTTGTGAACAACGGCTTAAAACAGTGAGAGGGGGAAAAGATTCCGTGAAAGTATGTATGGAACGCCTGAAGAACGGTATCATCACAGAAAATCCGGTCTTCATTATGGCGCTGGGACTTTGCCCCACCTTTGCAGTTACGACCTCCGCGGTCAATGCAATCGGAATGGGACTTTCGTCTCTGGTTGTTTTGATGTTTTCGAACTTAATTATTTCCGCGCTCTCGGGCGTGATTCCGGGAAGAGTGCGTCTTCCCGCGGAGATTGTCGTCGTCGCGTCCCTCGTGACCATCGTGCAGCTTCTCATTCAGGGCTTTGCGCCCTCGATTTACACGGCACTCGGCATTTACATTCCGCTGATCGTCGTGAACTGTATCATCCTGGGCCGCGCGGAGGCATACGCACTTGGCGCGAAGCCGATTCCGGCGCTCTTTGACGGCATCGGCATGGGACTCGGCTTTACTCTGGCGCTCCTGCTCCTCGGCTCCTTCCGTGAACTCATCGGCGCAGGTTCGATTTTCGGCATCAAGCTGATCCCGGATGCCTACCACATTTCGATTTTCGTTCTGCCCCCGGGAGCCTTCTTCGTGATGGCCTTCCTCGTAGCGGCAATGCAGTACTATCAGGATGAGAATCGCGGTCGGAAGAAGACCAACGGTCCCTCCCTCGAAGAGGTGAAGACCAAGGTCGTGAAGCCGGTCGCAAAGCCGGCGGCGGCGGTGACACAGGCGGCAGCTGCGACTCAGGCAGCGGCACCCGCAACGGCTGAGGCACAAAGCCCGGCAGCGGCGGAGAAGAAAGAGGAGGCGAAGTGATGTCAAAGATAGCATTGCTCCTGGTGAGCGGCGCATTGGTCAACAACGTCGTGCTCTCCAGATTCCTCGGACTCTGCTCTTTCGTCGGTGTCTCGAAGAAAAAGGACACCTCGGCCGGCATGGGCGGCGCGGTTATCTTTACGATATTCCTCGCGACCATCCTTTCCTCGCTGGTCTACATGTTCGTGCTGCGGCCGCTTAAAATCGACTATCTGCAGACCATTGTGTTCATTCTTCTGATTGCGTCCCTCGTGCAGTTCATCGAGATGTTCATGAAGAAGAGTATGCCCGCCATGCACGCATCCCTCGGTATTTACCTCCCCCTGATTACGACGAACTGCGCCGTGCTCGGCGTGGCACTCGACAACGTACAGAAGGAGTACAATTTCATTGAGGGTCTCGCATGGGGCGTCGGCACCGCAGCCGGCTATGCCATTGCCATTGTCATCCTTGCGGGCATCCGCGAGAGATGTGAGGGCAACGACATTCCGAAGTACTTCCGCGGCCTGCCCATCGTATTGATTATTTCGGGACTCATGGCAATCGCATTCACCGGCTTCTCGGGCATGATCAGCTGAGCGGAGGGAGAGAGATGAATTATACAATTATCATTGTCTCGTTTGCGATTGTCGGTATCGTCGGACTGATTTGCGGCATGGGTCTCGGCGTTGCAAGCGAGAAGTTCAAAGTAGAAGTAGATGAGAAGGAACTTGCGGTCCGCGAGGCGCTGCCCGGCAACAACTGCGGTGCCTGCGGTTTTCCGGGCTGTGACGGCTGCGCGCACGCGATTGCAATCGGCGAAGCGGCGGTCACCCAATGTCCGGTCGGCGGCAAGCCGGTCGCACAGAAGATTGCGGACATCATGGGTGTCCAGGCGGGCGAGGCGGTCAAGAAGGTCGCAATGGTCCGTTGCTCCGGTACCTGTGACAAGGCGATTAAGCGCGCCAAGAACGTGGGTCCGATCGACTGTAACCAGATGTCGGTCATGCCCGGCGGCGGCGATCTCGGCTGTGAGTTCGGCTGCCTCGGCGGCGGTTCCTGCGTGAAGGTCTGCGAATTCGATGCCATTCATGTGGTGGACGGCATTGCCGTGGTCGACAAGGAGAAGTGCGTGGCCTGCGGTCTCTGCGTGAAGGCTTGCCCGCGCCACATCATCGAGATGACGACCTACAAGGCAAAGTACCACGTGAGATGTATGTCGCAGGAGAAGGGCAAGGCGGTCAAGGATGTCTGCCAGGCGGGCTGCATCGGCTGCACGCTCTGCGTGAAGGAGTGTAAGTTTGACGCCATCCACATGAACGGAAACGTCGCGCAGATCGACTACGACAAGTGCGTGAACTGCGGCGCCTGCGCGAGAAAGTGCCCGGTCAGCGTCATCAACTAAAGCGCTGCGACAACAAGAAAAGTCAGCAACGCATACCTATCAAAGAAGCGCTCTGTCCATAAAGGACAGGGCGCTTCTTTTGCTGTTTAATTCTGTAAAATACGGCCAGAAAAAAGTTTAGAGAAAATTTATAAAATATTTACAAAAGCATAACATATATCAGATTGATATGATATATAATTACATTGCAGCTGCACAACATGTGGGATTTAGCAAGAGAATTGAGAGGTTTGGGATGAAAAAAGTACTGTTTGCTTTAGGAGTCCTTGTTTCCGCATGGCTGATGTCGACAAGCGTATTTGCAGCCAGCCGGACTATTCAGGTGGACGGTGAGAATATCGTTGTTGAAACGATAGGCAATGCTGAGTTTTGTGAGCCGGACACGGAAGTAAGAAGAGGGAAGCGCTCTGTGGAGTACTTCGAGTTTTATATCAATGATTATGTCGAAACGGCTCTCATCACGAATCGAAACAGAAAATGGAGAGTACAAACTCATGCGTATCTGCGTGACAATTTAACAGGAGAGACGGATGCCAGCGGAAGAATGACCTATACAGTGTCTATCCGTGATGCTTCAGGGCGCGCATTGTTTTCTTATCGTGGAAAAACAGATGATGTTTATGGCGGAGTGACATTTTCGAAGGTTCCAAAGAGGCAGCTTCGGATTTCTGTATCAAAGAAGAAGAGCGGGAACTGGTTTTTAAAAGGAGAAGGTGACACGCAATTTTTGGACTGATGAGATATCGTAGTGCACGTATAATATTGCTTGGCTCTTTACTGTTAGGTGTTTTCCTCGGTTGCATCGGTATGAAGCAATATGAGAGCCGGAAGAATCAAAGCTATGTCGGAACGGAGGAACAGGACAGCGCCGCGTATCTCGGGACACCGCTCTACAGCGATATGCCGATTGAAGGCTATGAGAATCCAGCGCCGCAGCTGGTGCTATATCGCATGAAGAAAGCAGATCTCGGCAGAGTGAACATGGATGCGCTGCGGCGGCAGTACCGCTCGAATAAAAACCTGCTCTGCTTTGTGTTCGAGGATCAAACAGCGCTTCTGGTGGAGACAAGTGACGGGAGAACCCGATTTGCAGGCTGGAATCCCGAGAAAGAGAGACTCTCGCTGTTGCCGTAAAGCCACAGAGGTTTGGCAAAATTTTGCGGACGCGAAAGCGCCCTGTCCGTAGCGGACAGGGCGCTTCTTTTGCCTTGCAAGGCGTGTTTTAGCGTTCCGATATCTGCACGACCAGGCGGTGCGGCAGGCAGGCAATGATTTCGCCGGTGCGGGAGATGCGCCCGGTGTGCACGCAGACCTTGTCGGGGCAGTTGGCCTCGCTGATCCAGGCCTCGCCGTTATGAATGATGAGGGTATTTACGCCGCCGTCCGAGGTTTGGAATACATCTTCGCGGTCTTTCGAAAGCGGATAGTCGCCGACCACCGTTCCGTACTGCGAGACAATGACGCGCATACCGCGCTTGCTGCTTCCGAGTCGCTGCCAAAGGAGCAAAAGCAGTCCCAAGACACAGAGGACGGCGATGAGAATCAGTTCGCGTTTTCGCTTGTCTGTCATGTATTTTCCTCCCCGGGGAGCCCGAAGCGGGAAAGAGACGAATTCTGGTAGCGGGCATCTTGGGTCACCTCCGGACCGAACCAGGCGGGCGGCAAAAAGCGCGCCGCACTCTCTTCGTCGGGGAACTCCACTTCGACGAGCCAAAGCCCCGACAGCGCCCCGTGAAACACATCGAGTTCCGCGGTGAGCTCTGTGCCGAAGAGCGGAATTCGATAGCGTGTCTTCTCGATGCGGAGACCGTCACACTTTTCGAGAAGGTGGGTAAAGCTCTCCGCCGTGAGCGGCAGATTATACTCTGTCCGCTTCATAAGGCCGCTGCCCTTATAGGTGAGAACATAGGTCTCGCCCTCGCGCCGCACACGCAGGGTCGGCGAAGTCGAGAGATAGCCCTGTAGATACTCCTGATGCGGAAAGTCGTTCAGCGCTTCCGGCAGTGCGTCGATTAAAAATTTGCGTTCTATTTCCATGTGTTCCGTGTGTTCCATACAAAATAACCTCTCGTTTCCGTAAAAAACGGCTTATCTGTTTTCGTAAAAAACGTCTTGCCCGGGTTCGTAAAAACCGACTCAACTGCTTTTGGAAAAAAACAGCTTTCTTGTTTTCGCACCAAACCGTCTTTCTGTTACGTACCAACCGCCCCTTCTCTGACGCGGACTGCGCTGATTGTGTCTCGCTCGGTGTTCGGTCGAGTGAATCGTGCGAAAGCGGCTGTCACAGGACAAGTGCGAATCCGATGCGCCGTTCAGTCGATCGGTCATGAAGTAGGCAGTACTATCTTACGCGTTCGCTGTCTATTTTTCCATGGCAATTTTATCCGGCAAGCTTCCTTGTTGAATGTTGAAGTGAAACGCTCAAAGCGCGGAATCGCGGCCGCCGAACTTGAACTTTTGTACAAAAAAGAGTACAATACAAACAGAACGATAGTTCGGACGCAGAGTGTCCGTTTAGAAAGGATGAGACCATGACAGAGCGTATTTCGAAGGAAGTTGTCGAGAAACTGATGCACGCACCCAGTGCCTGCAAAGAAGCGGTGCAGGCGGGCGAGCGTTATTTAGAGGCAGTCGGTACCCCGGAGGAGGAAGCGGCGCGAAAGGCACTGGTAGAGGAACTCAAGGAGGATGTGACGGACATTGACGGGCTCATTGCCTTTGCGTCTTCCCCGGCGGGAGAGGCTGTCTTTGGCAAGGAGGGCGCGGAAGCAACCCGGAAGGCGGCCGAAGCTGCCAAGGCGGGCGGCGAACACTACTGCATCTGCGATGCCTGCCAAGCGGGCGCGGAGATACTCCGGGAAGCCGGTGAGGTGTGAGCGAAATGGAACTCTTGAGAGAAGAATTTACGCTCTTACAGCGTGAATGTCTGGCCTGCGGGAGAGCGGGGGCTTCCTATCTGCTACTGCAACCCGCGGATGAGCATGACCTTTCGGGCATCGAAGAAGAAGCAAAGCTGCTCGCGGCCTTTGAGGACAAGGGGCAGCTTCCCGGACACGGCCTTTTGATCGCGGTCCGTGTAAACGACTGGTCTTCGGAGCTCTCCCCCTGGGAAGCGCCCCAACCTTCGGGCAGTGCCCTCTTCGGCGACGGTGCACCCGCTTTTTTGGAAAAGCTGCTCGCCTTAATCCCGGAACTGCAACGCCGCTTCGGTCTCTCGGAGGATTGCCCGGTGTTACTCGGCGGCTACTCGCTCGCGGGCTTTTTCTCGCTCTGGGCGGCGTACCGGACGGATGCGTTTCAGGCGGTTGCGGCGGCATCGCCCTCCCTTTGGTTCCAAGGTTTTATGAAGTATCAGCGAGGCCGTAAGCCGAGGGTAGAAGCGGTCTCGTTAAGCCTCGGCGACAAGGAGGAAAAAACAAGAAACGAAATGATGGCGAGCTGCGGAAGCGCGATGCGGCAGTACTATGAAGAACTTTCGGAGCTTATGGAACCCGGTGCTCTGGTATTAGAGTGGAATCCCGGCGGCCACTTTGACGAGAATGCGAAACGAACGGCGCGCGTCTTCTATCTCGCGGAGAAGATGCTTGCCCGCCGCGCTTGAAAAGCATTGTTACAACGGGGGCTCTGTGCTATACTGTTCTACTGAATACGTCTCATTTGCAAGAAGTATGCTAATTCAGAGAGAACAGATATCTAGGAGGAAGCCCCGATGGCATTTAAGGTAGAGCAGAAAGAAAACAATATGGCAGTGATCACGGTGACCGTGCCGAAGGAAGATTTTCAGAAGGCAATCACCGCAGCGTACAACCGCGAGAAGTCGAAGTATCAGGTGCAGGGTTTCCGGAAGGGCCATGTCCCGCAGGCTGTGATCGAGAAGTACTACGGCCAGGGCGTCTTCTTTGAGAGCGCTGTGAACAGCTGCATCAATGATACCTATCCGGAGGCTTCGAAGGAGAGCGGTCTCACGATCGTGTCCCGCCCGGAGATCAATGTGACCGAGATTGGCAAGGATCAGGATCTGGTCTACACGGCTACGGTTGCGACCAAGCCGGAAGTGAAGCTCGGCGCTTACAAGGGCATTGAGGTCAAGAAGGCAGATGCCGAGGTGACCGAGGAGGATCTCAACGAGGCTCTGCAGAAGGAGCGCGAGAAGAACGCGCGCCTCGTGACGGTCGATGACCGCGCGGCGGAGACCGGCGACAGTGTCAAGATTGACTTTGACGGCAGCATTGACGGCGTTCACTTTGACGGCGGCAAGGGCGAGAACTACCCGCTGGTGCTTGGTAGCGGCAGCTTCATCGACGGCTTCGAGGAGCAGATTGTGGGGCACAAGACCGGCGACAGCTTCGATGTCAACGTGACCTTCCCGGAGGAGTACCATGCGAAGGAACTCGCGGGCAAGCCGGCAGTCTTTGCCTGCAAGCTGCTTGAGATCCAGAGAAAGGATCTTCCGGAGCTGAACGATGAGTTCGCAAGCGAAATTTCGCAGTTTGAGACCCTCGACGAGTACAAGGCTGACTTAAAGAAGCAGCTCGAAGAGGCAAAGGCGAAGGCAGCTGCTGCGCAGAACGAGAACAATGTCGTGGAGAAGGTGGTCGAGAACGCAGAAATCGAGCTTCCGGCACCGATGGTCGACATGCAGTGCGAGCAGATGCTCGACGACTATGCGCGTCGCATGCAGTCTCAGGGCCTGCCGCTTGAGCAGTACATGCAGTACACCGGCATGACGGTGGAGAAGCTGAAGGAGCAGTTCCGCCCGCAGGCCGAGAGAAACTTAAAGACCAGACTGGTGCTTGAGGAGATTGTGAAGGCAGAGAACATTGCGGTCAGCGAGGAGGCAATCGACGCTGAAATCGAGAAGATGGCGGCTGCTTACAAAATCGAGCCCGCGAAGATGAAGGAGTATGTCGGCGCCGAGCAGAGAGAAGAGCTCGCGATGGATCTTAAGATTCAGGAGGCGGTCGACTTCCTCGTTGCAGAGGCAAAGCTTCAGTGAATGTCAGGAGAAATCAAATGAGTTTAGTACCTTATGTCGTGGAAGATTCCGGCCGGGGCGAGCGGAGTTACGATATCTTTTCCCGCCTCTTAAAGGACAGAATCATCTTCCTCGATGAGGATGTCAACGATGTCAGCGCGGGCCTCGTGGTCGCGCAGCTCCTCTTCCTCGAGTCCGAGGATCCGGATAAGGACATCAACCTCTACATCAACAGCCCCGGCGGCAGTGTTACGGCGGGTATGGCAATTTACGACACCATGCAGTATGTGAAGTGCGATGTCTCGACCATCTGCATCGGCATGGCGGCGAGCATGGGCGCGTTCCTGCTTTCGGGCGGAACGAAGGGCAAGCGCTATGCGCTCCCGAACGCGGAGATTATGATTCATCAGCCTTCCGGCGGTGCTCGCGGCCAGGAGACGGAAATCCGCATTGCGGCGGAGCAGATCCTCAAGACGCGCAGCAAGTTAAACGAGATTCTTGCCGCGAACACCGGCAAGGACATCGAGGTGATTGCGCGCGACACCGAGAGAGATAACTACATGACGGCGGAAGAGGCAAAGGCCTACGGCCTGATTGACGCGGTTATCGCGCATCACTGAGTCGTATAAAAGAGAAGGGAAGAAGCATGCCCAATAAGAATGGCGAACATGTGCGCTGCTCTTTCTGCGGCAAGACAGAGGACCATGTCAAGAAACTTCTGTCCGGCCCGAACGGCGTCTACATTTGCGACGAGTGCGTGGCACTTTGCAATGAGATATTGAGCGAAGAGTTTGACCGGGACGAGTCTGCGGAGAGGGCATTGCAGGGCATCAACCTGCTGCGCCCGAAGGAGATTAAGGCCTTTTTGGATGATTATGTCATAGGCCAGGAGAGCGCGAAACGTGTTCTCTCGGTCGCGGTCTACAATCACTATAAGCGCATCATGTCCAATACGGACTCTGAGGTCGAAATTCAGAAGAGCAATATTCTGATGCTCGGACCGACCGGTTCGGGTAAGACCTACATTGCGCAGACGCTCGCAAAGATTCTGAATGTGCCCTTTGCGATTGCGGATGCGACCACGCTCACAGAGGCCGGTTATGTCGGTGAGGACGTTGAGAACATCCTGCTCAAACTGATTCAGGCAGCGGGAGAAGATGTGAAACGTGCCGAATACGGCATTGTTTACATCGATGAAATTGACAAAATCACCAAAAAGAGCGAAAATGTATCTATCACCAGAGATGTCTCCGGAGAAGGTGTGCAGCAGGCTCTCCTTAAAATACTCGAGGGCACGGTTGCCTCGGTCCCGCCGCAGGGCGGCAGAAAGCACCCGCATCAGGAGCTCATTCAGATTGATACGACGAATATCCTCTTCATCTGCGGCGGTGCGTTTGACGGCCTGGAGAAGATTGTCGACTCTCGTCTCGGCAGCGGCGGCATGGGCTTTAACTCCCAAGTCATGGCAAAGAACACGAGAGAAATCGACGAGCTCTTTCATCAGGTGATGCCGCAGGACCTCGTGAAGTACGGTTTGATTCCGGAGTTCATCGGCCGCGTGCCGATTACGGTTTCCTTAGACCTGCTCGACGAGGAAGCGCTGGTCAGCATTTTGACACAGCCGAAGAATGCGCTGGTGAAGCAGTACCAGAAGCTCTTTGAACTCGACAATGTAAAGCTCGAGTTCACCGAGGGTGCGGTGCGCGAAATTGCCCGTCTTGCGCTGGAGCGGAAGACCGGTGCCAGAGGTCTTCGCGCCATTGTCGAAGACGTCATGATGGATATGATGTACGAAATTCCCTCCGACGAGACCGTGGGCATTTGCACGGTCACCGAGGAGATGGTAAAACGGGAGGAAGGACCTCAGATTGTCCACCGCGAAGCGAGCGTAAAGCGCGAGCGGCAGAAACCCTCGAGACCGGGGGAGATTGCTTAAGCGGTACAACGAAATAGCGTAAGAACACGAGACACGTGACAGGAAGGCGGGCATATGCCCGCCTTTTGAGTCATTTGCGGCACTGAGATAGGAGGAGGTCATGAGGACAAGAAAACGTTATCCTGTGGTAGCGATGCGTGCGCAGGTTGTCCTTCCGGGCGCTGTGGCGCGTTTTGACCTGAGCCGCAGTCGGACGGTTGCCGCGGTGGAGGCGGCCATGCTACGGGACGGGCTTATCTTTTTGGTTGCGCAAAAAGATCCGGAGGAGATCGATCCCGGCGAAACCGGAATTTATCGCTACGGCACCTTGTGCCAGATTCGGTCGCTCACCAGGACCTCGCACAACACGCGGCGCGCCATGCTCTTCGGTATACGGCGCTGCAGTGTGGAGCAGCTGGTTCTGGAGGGCGAGGCCTATGAGGCCGAGATTTTCAATGCGCCGCTCCGCGCAATCGAAAAGAACGGCGAGGAGACCGAGGCCATGTTGCGCGCGCTGAAGGGCTATTTGCAGCTCTATGCGCGCGAGGACAAGGGCTTTGCGGAGAGGTATTTGCCGCGTCTCATTTCCGAGACCGGGCTCATGCAGCTCCTTCGGGCCAGTTCTTCACAGCTTCCCTGGGCCTGGGGGACGGGACAGCGCCTGCTCGAGTGCAATACGGGTGAGGAATTTTACGAGGTGCTGACCGGGGAGCTGACGCGCGAAATCGATGTCGTGCGGATGCGGCATGAGTATGAGCAGAAACTCCGCTTGCGACTTGACAAGAGTCAGCGTGAATTCATGCTAAGGGAGCAGCTGCGCATTATACAGGAGGAGCTCGGGGAGGCCGCGGAGGCAGAGACCGATGCAAAGAGTTATGAGGGCAGGATTGCTGCGCTCACGGCAAGTGCCGAGGTGAAACAGAGCCTGCTCCGCGAGACGGCGCGCCTTGCGCGCCTGCCGCAGGGCACGCAGGAGTATGCCCTGCAGCAGAACTATTTGGACACCGTGCTCTCCCTGCCCTTTGACCGCAGTGCGGCGTGCAAGAGCTCCCTTCGGGAGGCAAGGCGAATTTTGGACCGGGATCACTACGGCCTCGAACAGGTCAAAGAGCGCATTCTGGACTCCCTCGCCGTGCGGCAACTGAATCCGGAGGCCGCGCAGGAAGTGATTTGCCTCGTGGGGCCGCCGGGAACCGGCAAGACCTCGATTGCGCGCAGCATTGCAGAGGCGCTCGGGCGGCGCTTTGCCCGCATCAGCCTCGGCGGCGTGCAGGACGAAGCGGAAATTCGAGGACACCGCAGAACCTATGTCGGCGCAATGCCGGGCAGGGTCGCGGATGCGCTGCGGCGCGCGGCGTGCAAGAACCCGCTGATTTTACTGGATGAAATCGACAAACTGTCGAAGGAGTACCGCGGAATGGCGGCGACGGCGGCGCTCCTCGAAGTTCTGGACAGTGCGCAGAATCGAAATTTTCGCGACCACTATGCGGAACTGCCCATGGACCTCTCGCAGGTCTTTTTCCTGGCAACCGCAAATACGACGGAGGGCATCCCGGCACCGCTCCTTGACCGCATGACCCTCGTGCACTTAAACAGTTATACCGAGACGGAGAAGTTTCACATTGCGAAGCGCTTCCTTTTGCCGAGAACGCGACGAAACGCGGGCCTTAGCGAGGATAGGCTCACTTGGACCGACGGGGCCCTTCGTAAGCTCATACGGGAATACACGCGCGAAGCCGGGGTGCGCGCCGCGGAACGTTCGCTCCGTGAGGTTGCGGAAAAATGCGCGCGAAAACTGCTGTTGCGCGAAGCGGAGCGTTTCGAAGTGACGGCGGCTACGCTGTCCGACTATCTCGGAAAGCCGCGTTATCCGCAGCAGAGAATGAACCGACGCGCGGAAATCGGCCTTGCCTACGGTCTCGCTTACACAGCCGTTGGCGGCGTGGCGCTCTCGGTGGAGGTGGATGTGAACCGGGGACGCGGGCTCTTTCGGCCGACCGGACAGATGGGGGCCGTGATGCGGGAGTCCGCGGAACTGGCATTTGCGGTCGCAAAGCGGGAAGCAATCGGACGCGGGCTTCCGGCCGCCTTTTTCCGCGAAGCGGATGTGCACCTGCACATTCCCGCGGGGGCGGTGCAGAAGGACGGGCCGAGTGCCGGTGCCGCGATGGCGCTTGCACTGCTCTCGGCCTGCATCGGAGCACCCGTGCGCGCAGACCTTGCGGTGACCGGGGAAATTACGCTCCGCGGGCACATACTGCCGGTTGGCGGGCTCAAGGAGAAGTTGCTCGCCGCTGCGCGGGAGCACTTTACGGAACTTGCACTGCCCTTTGAGAACCGCGGCGAGGCAGAGGGGCTGCCGCCTGAAATTACGGCCGGACTTACGATTCACTATATCAAAGAATTTCGGGAACTTGCGGCGCTTGCGCTGACAGGACGGGGAGAAGAGACAGATGGAGAAAAAGACGACAACAGTACGCCCTTCGGTGGCAGGTGCCTTTGGGAAAAAGCGGCAGAGTGTGAAGAAGGAGAGGGAGAAGAAGAAGGGGATTGAAGTTCCGCCGGCGGTATACCGCCCGCTGATCGGCGAAGACGGGAAGAGCCAAATTAAGGATGCCGTGCTGCAGTTTGTGCTTGGCGTGACGAGCGCACTTCCGGAAAGCAGTCTCCCTGAATTTGCCTTTGCCGGAAAGTCGAATGTGGGCAAATCGAGCCTCTTAAACGCGCTTGTAAACCGCAAGGCGCTCGCGCGGACTTCGTCGCAACCCGGTAAGACCCAGACCATCAATTTTTATCGCGTGAACGGCGCGGTGTATTTTGTGGACCTCCCGGGCTACGGCTATGCGAGCGCGAGCGAGGCGGTCAAGGCAAGTTGGGGTAAGATGATAGAGCGCTATCTAAATGAGGACAAGCAGCTCCGCGCGGTCTTCCTGCTCCTGGACCTTCGCCATGCGCCTTCGGAAAACGATATTCTGATGTACAACTGGATACTGGAGCAGGGACTGCCTGCCGTGCTGGTGGGAACCAAGGCGGATAAGGTAAAGCGGAGTCAGCTGGAGAAGCAGAAAAAGCTGCTCCGCGAGACCCTCGGCGCAACAAGAGAGACGCCGCTCATCCTCTTCTCTTCGGTCACAAAACAGGGAAGAGAGGACTTGCTGCGTCTGGTCGCGGAGATGGCGGGGGAGGTTTCAGTCCCGCGGGAGTAATTCGTTGAGGAGCAGGCGGTACACGCGCTCCGGGTGCAGGGGGAAATTCCGGCAGATTTCGGCGGCCTGTGCTTCCTCGGGAACGCTGAGCTCCAGAGAGAGGAGGGCGGTACTGCCCTCGCTGAGTTCACAGCGGACACGGTACTCCTTGGTCTCGGTCAGGCGGTATTCCGCGCGCACGCTGCGTTCGTTTTCGATGCGCAGCATATTGTCCGAGAGAAAACGGTCCATATCGTCGCAGATTTCCCGGGAGAGGCGCTTTCCGAAAAAGGAGAGGGTCTCAAGTCCCTCGGGTGAGGCTGTGTAGCGGCTTCCGTACGCCGTGCTGTTTGCCAGAACGAGCCCGGCCTCGCAGAGCTCCGCGAGCGCCTGCCGCAGGGTGAAATAGCTCGTGTATTCACGCGACAGGAAAAATTCGGTGATGCGGTGCTCCGCGAGCGCGGTGTTCACCTGCTTCAACAGATACAGTATCATGAGTTTATAAAGTGTCATGGGTTCGGACAGCATGCGTACCTCCAATCCCGGCAAGTATAGCAAGCTTTGCAAGCAAGGGGAAGTGTGTTAAAATATCTTGCGGTAATATGGAGGCACAGAGGAAGGCGATGAGAGAGAGGATCAACCGACTTGCGCGGGGCGTACTGAACTCAGAAGTGCCTGTGCTTTCCGTGCGTCCGGAGAACTTACGTCTCTCTGTGCGGCGCGGGGAGATGCTCAGCGCGGAGTTTCATGCGGACAGCGAAAATGGGATACAGCTGAAGGGACTTGCGTACTCGGATGACATTCGCGTTCGGGTGCTGACTGAAAGTTTTGGCGGCGTCAGAAATCGAATTCGTCTCACGGCGGACGCTCGCTACCTGGAAGTGGGAGATGAAATCGCCGGTCACATTTTACTTGTGACGGACGGCGGTGAGAAAAAAATAGAATATTGCTTCACTGTGACAGACGGACAGGGCACGGAGCTTCTGGAGCGTCTAAAGAGCACAGAGGATTTTGCAAAAGTTGCGAAGACAGACCGCGAGGCGGCGCTTCGCATTTTTGCGTACCGGGAATTCCGGAGTGCGCCCTTCCTTCGGGATGCGGAGCGGAGCGCGCTCTACCGCGCATTTTCAAAGAGCAGCGACACGGCGCGCGGCATGGACGGTTTTCTCGCGGCACTCGGAGAAAGACCGGGAGAAAGTTTCCGGGCAACGGCGGAGAGCGAACTCTTGCCGCGCACCGCGCGGAGCGGAAAGGTCTTTCTGGAAAGTGGGGAAGCCCTGCTCTTGCCGATTGCGGTCGAGGCGCGGGGAGACTTTCTCCGCTTGAGTCAGCGCAGCATTGCGCCGGAGAAAGTGCTCGGAGAGCGCTTTCCGTATCTTTTTGACATTGACAGAAATGCCCTGCACGAGGGCAAGAATATCGGCGAACTGGTCTTTACGAGCGGGGATATTTGCCGCACGGTACGCCTCACGCTGATTGCGGGCGCACAGGAGCGCAGAAGCGCGGCGGGACAGAACCGTGCGAACGAGCCGCGGGAGGGCAGACATATGCTGCGCTATCGGAGCGCCTATGCCCTCTTCCTGCTCAGCGGAAAACGTGAGCAGCTCGGAGAGGCGGAGGCAGCGCTCCGGGAAGCCGAGCGCGACAAAGAAGTAGATGCCCAGCGGGCAGCGCTGCTCTCGGCGGAACTTTTGGCGGCGCGTGGCAATACGACCCGGGCGCAGCAGTATCTTGCGCTCTTGGACGGAAGTTTCTCGGGAAGTGTGAGTCACAGCGCGGAGCGGCAGAAGCTTGTGCTCGCGGACAGTCTGCGCAGCCTCCTATCCGGAGACGAGCAGAGAAAACTGCGTGCGAGCGAGCGCCTGGAGCGCGAGCTCACGCGGGATGGCGATGCGGAACTCTTGCCGCTCCTGCTGCTCCTTGACCCGAGCTATCCGGAAGTTCGCGCCGCAAAGTGGGATAAACTTTTAAAACTCTGCTATCGCAAAGGCAGCCGCAGCATTTATCTCTATTCCTTGCTCGCGAAGAGCCTTCGCGAGCACAAGGAGCCTTTGACGGCGCTCGGACCGGATACCTTTGCGGCCCTTCGTTTTTTACTCCGCGAACAGGCCATGACCAAGCCGCTTGCGCGGCGGGTGGCTGCGCTTGCAACCGAAACGGACAGCTGGGGCCGGGGGGCGATGCGTGTGCTTCGCGCGGTCTATGAGAAATTGCCGCAGCAGGAACTCTTGGAAGTTTTTGTGCGCGGTGCGCTGCGCCGCGGCGCGCGTGACCGCGAGGCCTATCGCTGGTACCGCGAGGCCGTGCGCTTGGACCTCCGCATTGCGGGACTCTACGAGGCCCTCCTTGAGAGTATGCCGGAGGATGAGGCCGAGCCGCTTCCGCGGGAACTGCTCTTATACTTCCTCTTCGACAATACGCTCGAAGAAGAAAGTTTAACCAAGCTCTACAAGAAAGTCTGCGAGAACCGGGAAAACGAGTCCGGCATTTGGCGCGAGTACCGCCGGGAAATCGAGGACTTCGGCTTAAAGCGCTTGCTTTCGGGTAAGGTGAGCCGCAGCCTTGCGGAAATCTACCGCGCCCTGCTCTGGCCAGGCATGATAGACAAGCGCCTTGCGGCGGAACTGCCGCGCATTCTGCTCACCCACTATGTCGCGGACGAGCGGGCCGAGGCGCACCGTCTGATTGCGGTCTATCCGGAATTGGAAAAAGAGGAGCAGGTCGATTTCCTGCGGGGAGAGGCCTATATTCCGCTCTATTCGCCGCGGGTCATACTGCTCACGGAAGACAGCGCGGGCAACCGGCGCGCGCCGAAGGCGTTGAAGCGGGAGGCGCTGTTTGACCTGCCCGAATATCTGGAACAGTGCGAGCTGCTTCAGCCGGAACAGCCTGCGGTACTGCTCAGAAGGCTGGAAGAACTCTTAAAGCGTGCCCGAGAGGGCGCGGAAAATTTGGACGATGAGGCTGTGAAGAGCCTGCGCTACGGTCTGGAGGAAATGCCGCTCGCGGAGAGTTGTAAGCGCGAGATACGCGCCGCCCTCCTTGCGAACAAGTCGCGCTGTGAGGCGTATTTACAGAGCAGCGACAAGGCACTCTTTACGGAGGCGGAGCGCGCCGAGATTTTTGCGCTGCTCGTGCAGCGCGAAAAGTGGCAGGAGGCCTATGAGCTCGTACAGGAGTACCTGCCGCGCAAACTGGATCCAGAGGCCTTACGGCAGCTGCTCACCGAGCTTCTTCGAAGCAAGAAGGCAGCCGCGGACGAGTGCTTCACCAAGCTTGCGCTCGCGGTATTTCGGAGCGGCAAGGCAGGCGTCGAGATACTCAACTATCTGGCGGCGAATTATAACGGCGGCAGTGCGGAGATGCGCGAACTGCTCCACGCGGTCGAAGAACAGGGGGCGGAGGCCGGAGATTTGCCGGCGCGTCTTCTCGCGGAACAGCTCTTCCTCGGTGACCGCAGCGAACTTCGCTGGATTTTCGCCTGCTGCGAGAAGCAGGGGGCGGTGCAGCGTGAACTCGCGGAGGCTTATTTTACGGTCTGTGCGGCCGAATACGTTCTCTCGGACCTTCCGCTCACGGCAGACCAGGCGCGGGCCATGGAGGACTATGCCGAGCAGATGCCGAAGCTTCCGGAACTCTACGCCTATGCGCTGCTCAAGTATTATGTGTCGCTTGAGAGCCTCGGAAGCAGAGAAAAGAAACTCGCCGAGCGCTTTTTACAGTCGCTCGCCGAACGGGATATTTTCGTACCGGAGACAAAGAAACTCTCCGGCAGCGTGAACTTGCCGGACAGCCTTTCGGAGCGCGCTGTTTTCACCTTCCGCGGAGAGGAGGGCAAGCGCTACCTCATCGAGTCTCGCGTTTTGCCCGGGGAAGAGAACTTCCGCCGCGCAGACTGCAAAAAGCTCTTTGGGCGCATCTATCAACGGAGCACGGTGCTCTTTGCCGGTGAGACGGAAGAGTATCGCGTGACGGAGGCGGAGAGCGGCGAAGTGGTACAGCGTGCGGTACTCCGGGAGAGTGCGGCGCGCACGGCACAGGGCAGCGGTTATGCACGCCTCAACCGGATGGGAATTATGCTGGACGGTGAGGAGGAGAGTCTTGCGGCGGAACTTTCGGCTTACGCCGCGGCGCGTGAGGCACGGAGCGAACTCTTTGCCTTGAATGCGGAAAATACGGTTTTGACAGGAGCACAGAGAGGAGCGGATGGCAATGCAATATCTGGGGATTGATCTCTCAAACAGCGAAAGCACGCTCCTGTTTTCTTCGGGAGAGCGTGAGCGCACGCTCTCCCTTGCCACAGTCATCTTCCGCGAGCAGGAGAAGGAGAACTGGTACGTCGGGAGCGAGGCTTGCGAAAAGGCGCTTGCGGGACTGGGGAGCATGGCGGAAAATTTGCTCGCCGGGAGTGAGCGCGGGGGCAGCATCCTGGTCGAAGGGACAGAGTACCGCGCAATCGAACTGTTGGCGCGCTTTTTAAAGCTCGCGAAGCGGGAGCTTATCGGGGAAGAGAAGGGTGAGGCAACGTACACGGTGCTGGTGTTGCCGGAATATCGCCTTTCTTTCGTGCGGGAATTGCGCACGCTTCTTTCGCAGTACGATTTTCCGGCGGATACGCTCCGCATCATCAGCCGGGAGGAGAGTTTCCTTCACTTTTTACGCGGAGAGCCGGCACTGCTCGAAGCGGGCGAGGTAGGGCTCTACGCTCTCGAGGAGAAGTCGTTTGCGTTTTACGCCGGCAGAAGCAAAAAAGAAAAAAATAAAGACGTCTTGCTTGCGGAGACGCAGAACATGCGAGAGGCCTTTACCCTGAAGCTCTTGAACAACAGTCAGGGAGAGAATTATGCGGATCATTTGCTCGCGACCAATGCGGAGAAGGTGCTGAGAAACCGCCACTTTGCCAGTGTCATTTTGACCGGAGCGGGCTTTAACCGCATGGATTGGTCGCAGAACTTTCAGCGTTCGGTCTGTAAGGGGCAGAGAAAGCTCTATCAGGACAAGAATGTCTTTGCGACAGGGGCTGTTCTGGCCGGCCGCGCCGCGGTCGAAAAGCGCGAATTGCCACGCTTTGTCTGCAAGGGGCGTGCGCCCGTGCGCCTCTCGCTGCTCGTAAAGCAGGAGGGACAGGAGCGGGAACTGGTGCTCGCGGAGCGCGGCGCGGCCTTATTGACGGCGGGAGGTCGCTTCCGTTTTCTTCCGGAGGACGGAAAGGACTTGCAAGTCCTTCTTTCGGACGGCGCGCGCGTTGTCAAGAGCCTTCCGGTGGCGCTCGATGTGTTGCCGGAACGCGAGGATAAGAGCTGCTATATCGACCTAAGCTTCCGCTTCTCGGATGAGAGGCATGCGGAATTTACGCTGGTCGATGCGGGCTTCGGTGAAATTTTCCCGCCGAGCGGCAAGGAGAGCAAACAGGAGGTAGAGCTGTGGGACTGATATGGATCAAAGAGACCAATCCCCGGGAGAAACTTTATCTCGAGGAGCTCGGTCTTAATGTGGAGACGCTGGAAGAGCTCTCTTATCTGATACTCAAGTACCCGCCGCTCTTTCTCGACAACTTCGTGGGAGAAAAGTTCTTCTCCTTTCTCTCGCGCGGGGCGCGACACAGCGAGCTCGCGCGGGAACTGAGGAGTTTGCAGCGCGAAAAGGCGAAGAGCGATGAAATTTTGTCGCGCTTTCTCGCGCGGGGCGGCTATGCGAGCCCCAGGCAGCAAAGCCTGTTTGCCCAGAGCGTAAAAGAATATCTGGCGTTCCCGAAGGAGCGCGCGGAGCAGAAAAAGGGAGATCTTTTTTTGTCGCTCCGAAAATACGGAAAGGCCGTTGCGGCATATGAGCGCGCGCTCTCCAAGGAGAGTTTGGACCGTGCGACCAAGAGTACGCTCCTCGACCGAGAGGGCGCGGCACTCGCGAACCTCTTTTTAACGGAGCGCGCCTTTGAATGTTTTCAAAGCGCCTATGCACTCAGAAAAGACAGGGACATCGTGAAGCGCATGTATTTTCTCGCAAAGAGCGAGCCGGATAAGGCGCTGCGCGAGCGCTTTGAAAAAGAGCTTCCCGCCCTAAGGGAGGCAGAGAAGGAGCGCTTTGACGAGGAACTCCGCGCGGTGAAGGCGCGCGCCGCGGAGGGGCCTGAGGTGCGCGAGGTCGCGGCCATACTTGCGGAACAGGATGCCGAAAAGCGCCGGGCGCTGGAGAAAAAAATCATAGCGCAGTGGAGAGAAGAGTACCGCAGCATGGTCTGAGTGCGCTTCCGAGATCAGCAGAAATCAGAGAGGACTGAATATGAAAATACTTCCGAAGACTTATACTCCCTCGGAGATTGAAGATAAGCTCTATCAGAGCTGGATGGACCGCGGTTATTTTCACGCGGAGGTAGATGAGCGGAAAAAGCCGTTTTGCATAGTCATGCCGCCGCCGAATATCACGGGACAGCTGCACATGGGCCATGCGCTCGACAATACGATGCAGGATATCCTGATTCGTTTCCGCAGAATGCAGGGCTACTCCGCACTCTGGCAGCCGGGCACGGACCACGCGGCCATCGCGACGGAAGTCAAGGTCATCGAGAAGCTCAAAAAAGAGGGCAGAGACAAGGAGCAGCTCGGCAGAGAGAAGTTCCTCGAGGAGTGTTGGGACTGGAAGGAAGAGTACGGAAACCGCATCATCAACCAGTTGAAGAAGCTCGGCTCCTCTGCGGACTGGGACAGAGAGCGCTTCACAATGGACGAGGGCTGCTCGGAGGCGGTTCAGGATGTCTTCCTGCGTCTCTATGAGAAGGGCTATATCTACCGCGGCAGCCGCATCATCAACTGGTGCCCGGTCTGTCAGACCACGATTTCCGATGCGGAGGTCGAGCACGTCG
Source organism: Stomatobaculum sp. F0698 (assembly GCF_030644385.1). Lineage (GTDB taxonomy): Bacteria > Bacillota > Clostridia > Lachnospirales > Lachnospiraceae > Moryella. Next base: position 486,585 of record NZ_CP130060.1, read on the forward strand.
ACAAGGACGGCTTCTTCTGGCACATCAAGTACCCGATCGTCGGGGAGGACGGCGCCTATGTCGAAATCGCGACCACGAGACCGGAGACCCTGCTCGGCGATACCGCCGTCGCGGTGAACCCGGAGGACGAGCGTTATACCGCGCTGGTCGGTAAGCTGTTAAAGCTTCCGCTCACGGAGCGGGAGATTCCGGTCATCGCGGACAGCTATGTGGATCCCGAATTCGGAACCGGCTGCGTGAAGATTACGCCGGCGCACGACCCGAACGACTTTGAGGTGGGCAAGCGCCACAACTTGCCGGAAATCACGATTTTAAACGACGACGCGACCGTGCGCTGCCCGGGCTCGCCCTATGACGGCATGGACCGCTACGAGGCGAGAAAGGCCATGGTCAAGGACCTCGAGGCAGCGGGGCTTCTCGTGAAGGTCGTGCCGCACAGCCATGCGGTCGGCGTACACGACCGCTGCAAGACCGTCATTGAGCCCATGATCAAGCCCCAGTGGTTTGTGAAGATGGAGGAGATGGCAAAGCCGGCCATTGAGGCGCTGAAGACGGGCGAGCTCAAGTTTGTGCCGGAGAGCTACGGCAAGACTTATTTAAACTGGCTCGAGGGCATTCACGACTGGTGCATCTCCCGCCAGCTCTGGTGGGGACACCGGATTCCCGCCTACTACTGCGAGGACTGCGGCGAAGTCGTGGTCGCAGCCAAGGCACCGGAGAGCTGCCCGCACTGCGGCGGACACAAGTTCCGCCAGGATGAGGACACGCTTGACACCTGGTTCAGCTCGGCACTCTGGCCCTTCTCGACCCTCGGTTGGCCGAAGGACACGCCGGAGTACCGCTACTTCTACCCGACCGATGTGCTGGTGACCGGCTATGACATCATCTTCTTCTGGGTAATCCGCATGGTCTTCTCCGGCATCGAACAGACCGGCAAGCTGCCGTTCCACACGGTGTTGATTCACGGTCTGGTGCGCGATTCCGAGGGCAGAAAGATGTCCAAGTCGCTCGGAAACGGCATCGATCCGCTCGAAGTCATTGAGCGCTACGGCGCGGATGCGCTGCGCCTCACCCTGATGACGGGCAATGCGCCGGGCAACGACATGCGCTTCTACTGGGAGAGAGTGGAATCCGCGCGCAACTTTGCGAATAAGATTTGGAATGCGGCGCGCTTTATCGAGATGAACCTCGGCGAGACCATGCCGGCGGAGCCCGAAGCTTCGGCGCTTCTTCCGCAGGACCGCTGGGTGCTGCACCGGCTGAACAGCCTCACGGGTGAAGTCACGGAGAACCTCGAGAAGTTCGAGCTCGGCATTGCGCTCCAGAAGGTCTATGACTTTATCTGGGAGGAGTTTTGCGACTGGTACATCGAGATGGTGAAGCCGCGCCTCTGGAACAAGGAGGACCCGACCCGCGAGGCTGCGCTCTGGACGCTCCGCGAGGTCTTAAGCCGCGCGCTGAAGCTTCTCCACCCCTTCATGCCCTTCATCACCGAGGAAGTGTTCTTAAGCCTCAACGAAGAGGAGAGCATCATGATTTCCGCTTGGCCGGAGTGCGAAGCGCGTTTCTCCTTCCCGGAGGACGCTGCCGAGGTGGAGCGCATCAAGGACGCGGTGCGCGAAATTCGCCGCATTCGCACTTCGATGAACGTTGCGCCGGGACAGCAGGCGGAAGTCTTTGTGGTCTCGGAGGACAAGGCGGTGCTCGACAGCTTCCGCCGCGCGGAAGATTTCTTCCGTGTGCTTGGCCGCGCTTCGGAGGTAAAGCTTCAGCAGGACAAGACAGGCATTCAGGAGGACGCGGTCTCGGCCGTCATTCCCGGTGCGATGATTTACATTCCGTTTGCGGATTTGGTCGATGTGGAGAAGGAGAAGGAGCGCTTAAAGCGGGAGGAAGAGCGTCTCGAGAATGAGATTGCACGCGCGGACGGCATGCTCCGGAACGAAAAGTTCCTCGCAAAGGCACCGGCCGATAAGGTCGCTGCCGAGCAGGAGAAGCGTAAAAAGTATGAGGAAATGCTTGTAAAGGTGAGAGAGCAGAGAAAGCTGCTCGGCGACTGACGAGGAAAAACCATGGCGGAAGTGAGGCGTTGCCCCGACGATTTGCCGATGTGGGGCGAAAAGAAGACTTCGGTTTCGGAGGTACGTGCCTTTTTGGATGAACTCGGCGCGCCGGATCGCGCGTTCCGCATCATCCATGTCGCGGGGACCAACGGCAAGGGCTCGGTCTGTGCGTACTTAACGGAGGCGCTGATTCGCGCGGGCTACCGCGTCGGCACCTTTGTCTCGCCGCATCTCGTGGACATACGAGAGCGCATTCTGATCGACGGGAAGATGGTCTCTTCGGAAGCCTTTCGGGCTGCCGCGGAGACGGTGAAGCGCCAAGGGGAGGCAGAGCTTAGGGCCGGCCGGAATTTTCCCGCCTACTTTGAGTATCTCTACTACATGGCCATGCTCCTTTTCCGGGAGGAGGGCTGTGAAGTCGCAGTGCTCGAGACTGGGCTCGGCGGAAGGCTTGACGCGACCAACAGCTGCGCTCCCTGTCTCACCGTCCTGACCAGCATAAGCCTTGACCACATGCAGTATCTCGGCGATACGGTCGAGAAGATTGCGGCCGAAAAGGCGGGCATCATTAAGAATGCTGTCCCCGTGGTCTATTTGGACGCCGTGCCTTCGGTCACGGACATCATTGCCGATAAGGCGCGGGAGATGCAGGCGCCTGCTTACCCGGTCGCGCCGAAGGAGAGGGATACGCGCTTTTCCTTTTTGCCGGCGGCCTACCAGCGCGAAAATGCGGCGCTCGCGGAAGCGGCCTTCGAAGTTTTGAAGACGCTTATCGGCGGTGAGGCAAGAGAGCGCTTACAGGCAGTCGATTTTCCGGCGGCTGTCCGCGCAACGGTATGGACCGGAAGAATGCAGGAATTGAAGCCCAATGTGTTTTTGGACGGCGCGCACAATGCGGACGGCGTGCAGCGCATGGCGGAAGCAGGTGCGGCGCTCGCTGCGCAACGCGGCAAGAAGCCCCTGCTCCTCACGACTTCGGTGCAGGACAAGGAACTTCACGCCATTGCCGAGACCTTTGTGAAGGTCTTGCAGCCCACACGCATTTACCTCGCACCGCTCGCATCCGCGCGGAAAACATCCGAGGAGACACTGGAAGCGCTGTACCGTGAGGCGGGCGGAACGGAACTTTGCGGCAGCGATAGCGTCGCGGCGGCCTACCGGCGTGCAAGGGCGGAGCAGGGGGAGGATGAGATCCTCTTCATTGCGGGTTCGCTCTATTTGATCGGTGAAATTTTGGCGGAGGAAGGCAAATGATTAATTTTGATGAGGAGATTCGCAACTACCGCTCGAGCCTTGAAATCTCGGCGGTGGAGGACGCCATCGTCCGCAGCGATCTCACGGATATGAAGGATATTATGATGGAGCTCTTAAAGCGGAGCGGAGAGACAGAAGCATGAATGTATTTGAGCGCTGCGATCGGGCGGCAAACAGCTGCTACAACCGCGGACTGCGGCTCGCCAAACAGAGGGATTTATCCGGCGCGGTGCCGTATTTAAAGCGTGCCCTGGAACTCAATAAGAATTTAATCGAGGCCAGAAATCTCCTGGGACTCATTTTCTATGAGATGGGAGAGGTCGGTGATGCGCTCGTGCAGTGGGTTATCAGCATAGACCTTCGCACCGAAAATAACCGAGCGGTCTTTTATCTCGACGATGTCAGACGCCGCGGCGGTCAGCTCGAATCCTTCGCTACGATGATCGAGCGCTACAATGTGGCGCTCGATGCGGCACAGCGCGGGAACTACGACCTTGCGATTCATCAGCTTGCCCGCATTGTGGCGCAGCATCCGAACTATGTGCGGGCGGGGCTTTTGCTCTCGCTTCTCTACATAGAGGCGGGCGATTATAAGCGCGCGGATCACTACCTGCGCCTGGTGCGAAAAACCGACCGCATGAACCAGACAGCGGTGCGCTATGCGGATGCCGCGGCACAGGAACTGCGCCGCGTGCAGAAAAAACAGGACAAGCCGCGCGAAGAGGTGCAGAACGGGTCGAAAACCTATTCGCACCGGGAGATGTCGGACGATGAAGTGCTGATTCCCTCGACCTACCGGGAGAGCACGGGCTGGCAGACCGCGCTGAATATCGGCATAGGTCTTCTGATCGGTGCGGCGGCCATCGTCTTTCTCTATATGCCGACCAAGCGAGCGGAGTTGAATTCCCAGCACAATGCGGAGATTCGGGAACTGAACCGGAAGCTCGCCTCCGCGAACAGTGCGGTGCGCGATTCGGAGCAGAACCACAGCAGTGCCGAGGAGGAGAAAAATGCCCTGCAGGCCGAGGTCGATATGCTGACCGACGGCGCAAACAGCAAAATTTCCCAGTACCAGAAATTGGTCGGCATTGTGAACGATATCCGGAACAATGACTTTGCCCGAGCGGCCGAGCTCTATGCGACGCTGGACGTGTCACAGCTCACGGACATCGACGACGGCAGCGGGGTCTCGGTGACGGAAATCTATCAGTCGATTGCGGGACGAATGAACAGCGAGGGCTATTTGAGCCTCTACAGCCGCGCCGAAGTGCAGTATCAGGCGGGAAATTATCGGGGCGCCATCGATCTCTATGATAAGTCGCTCGCAATCAACCCGAACTATGCGCCGGCGCTCTTCCGAAAGGCCATGGCCTATAAGGAGCTCGGCGACAACGATACGGCAAACAGCTTCTTCGAAGAAGTCGGCACGCGTTTCCCGGGAACGGAGCTTGCGAGACAGGCGGAGAGCGAAAAAATACGTTAAAAATCTCTGACGGGAGACAAAATCAAAAGTCCCACCTTTACCGAAGAAAAACGGTAGAGGGGGGACTTTTTTCGTTGCGATGTCAAATCAAGAGTTATAGGACAAAAAGAGTTGGGTATGTTCTAAGGAAAACGTCTCAGTCCGTTTATAAGGACAGGGCACAGAGTTTGCCGTCCGTTTCCACGGCAAAGAGCGTTTCCGTTTTCGCCGGGGCAACACTCCCGCCGGAGAGCTCGGTGAGCGCGGTGAGGAAGCGCGCGCTGTCCGCCTCCCGAAAGAGGAGACAGAAGGAGACCGCTTCCGTAAACTGAAGGGAGAGCACCGTTCCGGCGCAATCTTCCGCGAGGCGGGTTACCTTCCCGTAAAAGCCGTAATCCAAGCAGAGGGAAAGCTGCACGGCGGGGAGTATCTCTGCCGTGACCGAGGCATTCAGCGCCTCCTTGGCGGCCGCCGTATAGGCGCGCACCAGGCCGCCCGTGCCGAGCTTGGTGCCGCCGAAGTAGCGCACCACCGTGATCAGCGTATTTCGGAGCGAGGCGGCGCGGAGCAAGTCTAGCATGGGGAGACCGGCGGTCTTTGCCGGTTCGCCGTCGTCCGAGGATTTTTCAACGGGCGGGTTTCCGTTGAGGATATAGGCATAGCAGACATGGCGTGCGTCATAGTGCTGTTTTCTGAGGGTAGAGAGTATCTCTGCGACCTCTTCCTCGCGCCGCACGCAAAAACATTGCGAGAGAAAGCGGGATTTCTTTTCCTCAAATTCGCCCTGCGCGCCTTTCAGCAGGGTGCAGAGCTTCGTTTCCGACATAAAGACCTCCTTGGCCGGTGAATGAGAAAGCGCGCCGACAACGGTAAGGGAATTCATTCAAAGGATTCGTTAAGAGCATACCATGAAATGCAAATGGCTTCATGGAGAAGATGAAACGGACAGCCATAATCTTTTTGTTATTGCATGCCTAAAATCACACGACATAAATCCCGATAATATGGCAACGGAAGGGAAATACAGAAGATTGAACTCTTTAACTGGTAAGAAAAACAGAATAGAAACGAAATATTCTATTTAGAAAGATTGACTATTTCTTAATATTGGGTTAAAACTTGAATAAATCCCTATAGCTGAAGCTTTCAGGCAGAACAAAGGAGGATGTATGAGAAAACGAAGAAACTGGTCAAAGCGTTTGCTGGCCGGAATGCTCAGTGCGGCGATGGTTGCACTGAACGTCTCGACGGCAACGCCCGCGTTTGCGGCGCTGTCTGCGGAAGAATTCCGGGAGGATGCGGAGCTCATCAACGATCTCGCGCTCCCGAAAGACGTGCGGCGGCAGTTGCAGGCAGGAGAGGCGGCAAGCCCTTCCGACGCAGGCGGAAAACAGGACCTGCTCGCAGGTTCGAAGCGCTGGGGCACGCCTTCGAATGCGACGAAGGTACTGCATACGCGTCTGGACGGCGTTGACATTGAGGTCAGCGCGCCGGCCGGTGTCTTACCGGAGGGTGCAAGCCTGAAGGCGAGAAATCTTACCGAAGCGGAAGAAAAAGAAGTGCTCGCAAAGATCAACGAGCACGCGGAGGCGTCGGGCAAGTCCGCAACGGCACAGTTCCTCTGCGACCTCACGGTTTTGAATGCCGCAGGCGAAGAAATTCAGCCGGACAACACGAAGGGCACGCTTGCGGTTTCCTTCCGCAATGTCACGATAGTCTCGGCGGCGAGTGCCGAGACGGGCGCAGCTGCGGATGAAGTCGAGCAGAACGCTGTCTCCGTGCTCCACATCGACGAGGCAAACGAGAAGGTCGATACCCTCCGCGCGGGCCTCAATGAGAATACGCCGGTTCTGCAGGCGGCAGCCGAGCACTTCTCGCCGTTCGCGGTCGTGAACTATACGCCGACCTCCGCGACCCCGTTGCCGCTCTCGGTCGCGTTTCAGCGCCTCGACTACGACGACGACAATCGTCTGGCCTACAAGTTAAAGGATGTGACGGTCACCGACACCCCGGGAACCGGCATCACCTCGATGAACTTCCAGGTCGATACGGGCAGCATTGAGCTCCTCAGCACGCCGACCGGTGTTCAGACCTTTACGGACATTCTGAGTGCGCATAAGTTCTACCAGATTATTTTCCCGACGGCGCTTACACCGGCGGATGCGCAGACTTTTATTGAGAATAACATTAAGTTCCATCTGCCGAGCGCAGGGGCTACGCAGCAGGTCAAGATTACGCTTGGAAACGGTGCAAATAACCTGCCGACCGGTGCGACCATCACCAAGGCAATTATTCCGAATCCGGTCGCGGGCGACGGCGCAGAGCATTATTATATGTATGTGGAACCCGTGGCCAATACGGAAATCAGCTGGGCAGAGAGCTATAATCTCGCGAAATCCTATAAGCTGAACGGTATGCAGGGCTATCTTGCGACCATTACGTCACAATCGGAAGATCGGACCCTTGACAATATTACAATGAAAGGCGCTTGGTCCGGCGGTGCGCGTCTCGAAGGTGTCAACGATGCGTCGAGCGTTCCGAACTGGTACGACAACAGTACGGCTGGCGTCACAGGCGTTTTCTCCAACCTGCTGCAGCATGGAAACACAGCGGGTGGTAGCTGGCATCAGTGGAGATGGCAGGACGGCCCGGAGACGAACACAGAATTTTATGAAGCCAACGGACGTGGTGCAATCAACGGAGCCTATACGAACTGGGGTCCCGGACAGCCGGACTCTGCGAACATGCCCGGAACAAGTTATAAAGAAGGTTTCATGCAGGTTCACCACGGTACCGGCACATGGAACGATTTGCCGAACCTGAATAACTGGCACCCGGCTATCTATGTTTTTGGTTTCTTTGTCGAGTTCAGTTCCTATAATCAGAACGCAACAACGGTGGATCAGTCGATTCCGCTTGTCACCAGCGATGTCGCCTATGTGGAAGTGGGCGGCCAGAGGCACTACTTCAGTAACCTCGATGACGCTATCGCATGGTCTAGCCAGAACGGCAATCCGGCGATTACGCTGACCAACAACACGGTTGTGACGCAGAACATCCCGGCGGGTGTCGTGATCAACACGAACGGCAAGACCCTCGGTGTTCCTGCGGGCAGCAATGTCACGAATAACGGCACCATCAATGTGACCGGCGGCAGCTCCTTCCTCGTGCAGGGCGCGAACGGCGGCTTCACCAATGCGGGCAGCGGTGCGGTCAATGTGCCGCTCACGATTACCGTGAAACCGCGCACCGTGACGGCGACCGAGACGCTCACCTGGGATCCCTCCCATGTGACGGCAACGGGCCTCATCGGCAACGACCGCGTGACGGGCGTCAGCGTGAACTTTGACAACAGCCAGCCGGTTGCGACCACGACGACGGACAATGCGACGCCGCTTGCGCCGACTACCTTTGATAACGGTGCTGCGGGCAGCGCTGCAATCGGTACCTATACGATTACCTATGTCCCGGGTCCCGTGACCAGAAACCCGCACCAGTACACGGTGAAGTTTGTCGCAAACGCACCGGCGGGACAGACCGCGACCGGCACCATGGCGGATCAGACCATTACCGGCAGCACGGGGACAGCAAACCTCACGAATCACTTTGCCGTGAACGGCTATACCTTTAACGGCTGGACCGGTTCGAACGGTCAGACCTATGCGGACGGAGCGACTCCGGCAAACCTCGTGACCACGAATAACGGCGTGATTACGATGACCGCAAACTGGACCGAAAACAACTACAACATTCAGTACACGACGAATGTGAACCCGGCGTCCCGCACCGCGGGCGCGGCGGTAAACCCGAACACCGTGACGAGCTATAAGGTCACGGATCCAAACGTCGCGATTCAGCCCATGACCTGGCCGGGCTACAACTTTGACGGCTGGTATGACAACCAGCTCTTCGCGGGCACCCCGGTTTCGACTCTGGTTACGAGTGCGGTTCCGGCGGGCGATAAGCACTACTATGCGAAGTGGACCGCAAAGAACTATAACCTAGCATATCACCTGAACGATTCCGCAGCTCAGCCGGCAAACAACCCGGATGCGGGCTTTACGACTTACACGGCAGAGTCTCCGGATCATACCTTCGGCACCCCGACCCGTCCGGGCTATACCTTCCTCGGCTGGTTTACGGATGCGGGTCTCACGACTGCGGCACCGGCAACGCTGCTGACTGCACAGGGCGACACGAACCCGACCGATCTCTTTGCGAAGTGGAGTGCACCGCTTCCGTATTCGATCACCTATGTGTTGAACGATACGACGCCGGCGGGCCACACGGCAAGCAATCCGGCGGCTAACCCGGGCGGCTTCGATGTGACGGATCCGAGCATTAACCTGCAGGCACCGACCCGCACGGGTTACACCTTCCTCGGCTGGTATGCGGATGCGGGTCTCACGACTCCGATTTCTTCCATCAACCCGGCGACTGCGGTCAATTACACGGTCTACGCAAAGTGGAGCGCACCGAATGCCTACAACGTGCAGTGGACGCTGAACGACACGGTTCCGGCGGGTCTTACGGCGGTAAATCCGAACGCTTTGCTCACGAGCTACACGGTTGAAGACGCGGATTACACCCTGCGCCCGGCAACGCGCACCGGTTATACCTTTGAAAACTGGTATGACAATGCGGCGCTTACCGGCACGCCGGTCACGACGCTTCATACGATGGATGCGGAAGATAAGCACTACTACGCAAAGTGGGGCAATGCGCTGAGCTACCCGATCACCTATGTGATGAACGATTCGGCGACCAGCCCGGCAACTGCGGTCACCCCGAATTCCTACACGGTTGAGGATGCGGACTTTGCACTCGGCATTCCGACCCGTAACGGCGCGAGCTTCCAGGGTTGGTATGACAACGCAGCCCTTACCGGCACGCCGATCACGACCCTTCACACCGCGGATGCGGCGGCAAAGACCTACTATGCAAAGTGGCAGCTCAATAGCTATAGCATCAACTACAATCTGAACCCGGGCACGGGCATCGGCACCCCGACCAATCCGGCCTCCAATGTGCCGAGCTTTACGGTCGATGACGATGTGCAGCTTGCACCGCCGGTGCGCCGCGGTTACACGGGCAGCTGGAGCTTGAACGGACAGACCGTGACGAGCATTCCGGCAGGCACCACGGGCCAGCAGAACTTAACGGCAAACTGGACGCTCAATCATTACAACATCACTTACGACACCGGCGAGACGGCGAACAGCCCGGTTCAGGGACTCGGTACGCTTCCGACGAGCTATACGATTGAGGATGCAACGATTACGCTGCCCACCCCGAGCCGCATCGGTTACACCTTCAGCCACTGGGAGAAGGTGACGGCCCCGGGTGTCGCAGACAATCAGATTCTCTCCGGCAGCGACGGCGATGTCGCGTTCAAGGCAGTTTGGGAGCCGATTCGCTATCGCATCACCTACGATACGGCAGGCGGTGTGAACGACGCAGCAAACCCGACCACCTTTACGATTGAGGACGAGATTAACCCGAACGGCGCTGTGAAGCAGGGCGTTAAGTTCTGGACCTGGAAGGTTGTCGGCGGCAAGTTCTTAAACACCATTCCGGCAGGCACCACGCATGACGTTGCCCTGGTCGCTGTTTATCAGACGGACCGTGACGGCGAGAACGCCGTCGGCGGCAGCGGTGGCAGCGGCGGTGGCGGCGGTGGCGGCGGCAGCCGCAGCAGCGGACGCCGCGGCACGGTGACCCCGAACAATGTCGCGACGGGAACACCGAGCGCAACACAGCCGAACAACACGCAGCCGAATACGACCCCGAATCAGGGCGAGGACAAAAAGCCTGTTATCGAGCCGAGCCCGCAGAAGAATGCGGATACGCTTGACAAGGGCAACGCGCTGTCGCAGGACGGCGGCAAGAGAGCAACGAACCGCGGCACGGCGGTCGGCAGCAACAAGGACCGACTCCCGAAGACCGGTGAGGCGCCGTTTGCGCTGAACTTTGCGGGCACCGCGGCGGGCTTCCTGCTTGCGGCTTACGCGGTCTTAGGCAGAAGAAGAAAAGAGCGGTAAAGCATGTGACGCGGCTTTTCGTGAAGTGACAGAGAAGGACTGTGCGAAAGCACAGTCCTTTTTTGCGTTTGCTGGAGTTCGATACGGGCACGTGCTATAATGAAACGAACCATCGAAATTTATTTGAAGGAGTGCCCTGTGGATTTTGGAAGAAATTCCGTGGAGCGCGCGCTGAAAGACAGAGACGCGCACCGGAGCAAACTAAAAAATCTGATTGCCCTAACGGCAGCGCGCGTCTTGATTATGCTGCTGTTTTTGACCGCGGCGCTCGGCGCGGCCTTTGCGGCAGGCGCCCTTCGGGGGATTGTGGACTCCGCGCCGGAACTCAAGGCGGACAGCATCGCCCCCATGGGCTTTGCCACCTCGGTCTACGATGCGGACGGAAATCTGGTCGAAACCCTCGTCATGGCGGGGGCCAATCGGCAGGAGGCGACGTATGAGGAGCTTCCGAAGAACCTCGTGAATGCCTTTGTCGCGATTGAGGACGAGCGTTTCTGGAAGCACAACGGTGTCGACACGCGCTCCATTATGCGCGCCGTTGTGGGAGTGCTTCGCGGCACCTCGAGTTCGGGCGGCGGCTCCACCATCACCCAACAGCTCATTAAAAACAACCTTTTTAACGGCGGTCGGGAAAAGAGCTTCGGTGAGAAGTTGACCAGAAAAATTCAGGAGCAGTATCTGGCGCTCAAACTGGAGCAGATGATGAGCAAAGAAGAGATTCTGACCAACTACCTGAATACGATTAACCTCGGCAGCAATGCCCTCGGCGTCAAGGTGGCGGCGCGCCGTTACTTTAACAAAGAGGTTAAAGATCTTACCCTCTCCGAGTGCACTGTGCTGGCCGGCATCACCCAGAACCCCTCGCGCCTAAACCCCATCACGGGGCGGCAGGCAAACGAGGAGAAGCGGAAGGTGATACTCCGCTATATGCTGCGGCAGGGTTACATCACCAAGGAAGAGCAGGAGGAGGCGCTAGCGGACAATGTCTACGATCGCATTGAAAATGCCGACCTGGTTTCCAAGGAGAAGGCAACTCACACCTACAGCTACTTTACCGACGAGCTTGTGAGTCAGGTGCAGCAGGACCTCAAGGACAAGTTCGGCTATACGGATACCCAGGCCCATAATCTCTTGTACAGCGGCGGGCTCTCGATTTACACGACCCAGGATCCCGGCTTGCAGGCCATTGTGGACAGCGAGATCAACAATCCCGAGAACTACGCGGTCACCAAGTATGCGCTGGAATATCGCCTCTCGGTGAAGCGGGCAAGCGGTGAGGTGCAGAACTACAGTGAGAAGGATGTGCTCGCGAAGAAGGGCAAGGAGTTTGACGGCCTGTATCGCACGGATGCCGAGGCAAAGGCGGATGCCGAGGCCTTTAAGGCGAGTGTCGTGAATCCCGCGGACGATCAGATTATCGGTGAGAGCATGCACATCATCCTCGAGCCGCAGGATTCGTTCGTGCTCATGGAGCACAGCACGGGCAAGGTGAAAGCGCTCTCCGGCGGCCGCGGCGAAAAGACGGTCTCCCTCTCCTTAAACCGCGCGACCGATTCCTACCGTCAGCCGGGTTCCACCTTTAAGGTACTCGCGGCCTTTGCGCCGGCGCTCGATGCCTGCGGACAGACGCTCGGCTCGGTCTACTACGACGGCCCCTACGAGGCCAACAAGAAGCAGTTCCGGAACTGGTACGGAGACGATAATTATCTCGGCTGGTCCAGCATACGGGACGGCATCATGTACTCGATGAACATTGTCGCGGTGCGCTGCCTCATGGAGACGGTGAGCCCGCAGCTCGGCGCGGAGTACAGCAAGAAGTTCGGCATCACGAGCCTCACGGACTCGGACTACAACCCGGCCATGGCGCTCGGCGGTCTCACGAAGGGTGTCAACAATCTGGAACTCACCGCGGCCTTTGCCGCGATTGCGAACCAGGGTGTCTATACGAAACCCGTTTTCTACACGAAGATTGTGGATCACAACGGCAAGGTACTGCTCGAGAATAATCCGGAGCAGCGCCGCGTCATCAAGGACTCCACGGCCTTTCTGCTCACGGATGCCCTGCAGCAGTCCATGCTGCCGAACCGCAAGTTTGCAAGCAGCGGTGTCAACGTCAACACGACGAGTACGCGCGCCAAGCCGTCGAACATGAGCAGCGCGGGAAAGTCCGGCACCACGAGCAACAACGTGGACGTCTGGTTTGTGGGCTACACGCCGTACTATACGGCGGGCATTTGGGCCGGCTGCGATGAGAACCAGCCGCTCACGGACGGAAACGGCGGCAACTCCTTCCACAAGGATATTTGGCGCAAGATTATGGAGCGCATTCATCAGGATAAACCGGACCCGGGCTTTGCGATGCCGGACAGCATTGTGAGCGCGGAAATCTGCAGAAAGTCGGGGAAACTCCCGGTCAAGGGTATTTGCAGCCGGGATCCGCGCGGGGACGCGGTCTACACCGAATACTTTGCGCGCGGCACCATCCCGACCGAGATGTGCGATAAGCACACGACCATGACAGTCTGCTCGGTCACGGGACTGCTGCCGACCACGTACTGCCCGACCACGACACGCGTGGTCATGGTCGTGCCGGATTCGGAAGTCGAAACGGATGATTCGAGACTGACGCCCTACCAGCGCTGCAACATCCACACCTCGGCCGCAAGTCTCCTGCCCTCGCGCGGTGTAGGCGGAGAAGCAATCGGAATTCCGGGCATCAAACCCGGCGATAACGCGGCGGATGAAACGCAGAGTAAGGTGCAGCCGAAGAAAGAGACGAGCGCCGAGACCAAGAAGAAGGCGACCAAAGAGACCACGGCGCCGAAAAAGAAAAAGAAGCATTAAAAGGCGGAGCGGGGCGATGTGAAACGAAAAATTGTGCAGACATGTTCTGCACAATTTTTTTGGCGAAACTGTGACCTCACGGTGTTCCGTTCCGTCTGAATCAGTGTAGGCAGAGAAGAAGAGCCCGAGCGGGCGGAACAAGAAAGGATGCGAAAGAGATGAAAAAGAGAATGATGATAGCGGCTGTTATGATGGGTGTGATGCTCACGGCTTGCGGAAACGGAAATACACAGGCGAGTACGGTAGCAGCCGCGGAGAGCAGTGCGGAAACAGAGACGAGAGAGGGAGATGATATCCTGCTTGGCGGCTGGTTTGCAAATCAGGACAGTCTTCTGCCGGCGGACAATGCCGAGGCAATGAAGGCCTTTGATGCGGCCGTGGAGGGGATGACAGGCTATCGGTACGAGGTGCTTGCCGTGCTGGGCTCACAGCCGGTCGCGGGAACGAATTACGCCTATCTTTGCAAGGGAACGGTTGTAGCACCGGATGCCACACCCGCCTATCTTCTGGTGAATGTCTATGCGGATTTGGACGGCAAGGCAGAACTCCTCGGCACCAAGGAACTGCTGCCGGTTGCGGCCGCAAAGATGACGGCGGAGTGGAAGTACAACAGCGGCGACAGCGATCCGCAGGCAAATCCCGCAGTGACGGAAGTCTTTGAGGCGGCGCTCACCGGCAAAGTTGGCAGCGTCTATGAGCCGCTTGCATACATCGGCGGCGCGGGCGAGCCGGATGAATGCTATACCCTTCTCTGCGGCAATCGGGCCGTCCCGAATGCGGATAGAAGCTTTTGCCTTTTGACCGTACAGAAGAAGGCGGACGGCAGTGCCGAGGTGCTGGACACAGAGCCCCTGGCGCTCGGCACGGAGCTTCCGACTGCCCCCGAAGAGCAGAAGAACTAAGGAAGACGCATGGAAGACCGGGCGTTGGTCGCTCGCGACTTGGACAAGAGACGGCTACTCGTATTCCGTTGCGGCAGAGGCACATCCGCTGACGGAAGAAGCGATGCTGCAGCTTGTGAAGACCGTGCGCTGAGTGAGACAAAAGAGAGAGGCGGGGGCCTCTCTTTTTTATTCGGGGGAGTTCTATTCGGGAGAACAGGGAGAATGGGAGAAGGCGGGAAGGGGGACTGTGGGGAGAGGACGGTGACAGGGAAGAATTGTGTGCGTATAATAAGGATGAGTTGTCAGTAGTTGTTTCATAAGATGAATGTTAAAAAGAGAGAGTCTATGATAAAAAAATTGATAAAACGCAGACAGATGAGAATTGCGCCGGAACGTTTGATTCCCTTGAGCTTTTTGATCGCTATCTTCTTAGGAACCCTCCTTTTGATGCTTCCGTTTGCGACAGCGGAGGGAGAGAGCACAGGGATTTTGACAGCGCTGTTTACGGCAACGACATCTGTGTGTGTGACGGGGCTTGTGGTTGTGGACACATATGCGCACTGGAGCCTTTTCGGGCAGATGGTCATTCTGTTGCTGATACAAATCGGAGGACTCGGTGTCGTTGCGGTCGGGGCGTTGTTTATGTTGATGGGGAAAAAGAAATTTACGCTCGGAGATCGAAAACTGCTGGGTGGTGCGCTGAATATTGAGCGAAATAGGGGACACTTGGCATTCCTGTTGCGAGTATTTAAAGGGACTTTTTTGCTTGAAGGTATGGGCGCCTTATTCTATGCAAGCAGGTTTATACCGAGGTACGGTATTTTGAAAGGTTTGTGGGCAGCTTGTTTTCAGTCTGTTTCTGCATTTTGTAATGCGGGGATGGATGTCACAGGCCCAAACAGTATGATGGAGTTCAGGGATTCGCCTTTCCTCATGTTTACCACCATGCTACTCATTATTCTGGGTGGAATCGGCTTCGTTGTGTGGTTTGATGTAGTCGATGGCATCAAGCAGGGCTTCCGTCATCGTTTGGGACCGGTCACAACGGTGAGACGGTTTCCGGAGCATACGAAATTGGTACTTCTTGTCACCGCAATACTGATTATTACCGGTGCTGTCGGAATCATGGCGGCAGAATTTAACAATCCGGGAACCATCGGAGATATGAATTTGTGGGACAAATTCTGCAACAGCTTGTTTCAATCTGTAAGTTTCAGAACTGCGGGATTTGCGTCGGTACCGCAGGAAAAACTGACAGAGATTTCTTGTTTGATAGGATACGTTTTAATGTTTATCGGAGGTTCTCCGATAGGAACCGCAGGCGGCATCAAGACGGTTACTGCTTTTCTGGTTTTCATGAATGCGTACTCCTATATTAACGGAAGAAAAGAGACAGTGATTTTTCATAGAAGCGTATCGGCCGAGATGATGAGAAAAGCCGCGGCCATTGTAGCGGTCAGCGCTTCGGTCTTATTCACGATGACCGTGCTTCTGATGGCAGTTGAGAATATCGAATTGACGGATGCCTGCTACGAGATTACAAGTGCACTTGGTACAGTTGGATTGTCAAGAGCGCTTACACCGAAGCTTGACGCGCTCGGAAGAATTGTGGTCATTGTATCGATGTATCTCGGTAGAATCGGACCGATTTCAATGGCATGTTTCTTTGCAGGCGATGTAACATCTCAGAACAAAATCAGACATTCCAAAGGATCGTTTTACGTGGGATAAGGGGGATTTAGATTATGAAAAAGTCGATTGCAGTACTGGGTTTGGGCAAGTATGGCAGAAGTCTTGCCGAGAATCTCTATCTTATGGGGGCGGATGTTCTGGCCGTGGATAGCGATGAAAAGGTAGTGAATGATTTTTCGGGGAAATGCACGTCTGTTGTACAGGCAAACATGGAGAACGAAGAAGAAGTTGCGGCGCTTGGCTTGAAGAATATGGACATTGTCGTTTCATGTACGGGAACAAATATCGCTGCAGCCATTATGTCGGTTGCGGTTGCAAAGGAGCAGGGGGTTCCTCTCATCGTTGCAAAGGCATCAACCGACAGAACAGCTTCGATTCTTCGTAAAATCGGTGTGGATAAGATTCTTGATCCGGAGGGAGAGGGAGGTATGCGGTCGGCAAGAATTTTGCTTTCATCCTCTTTCAAGGATTTTTGGGAAATTGATGACAACTTGTATGTGGTAGAACTAAATGTGCGGGAAGAGTGGATTGGCAAAACGCTGATAGAACTTCAACTCCGGAAAAAACACATGATGAATGTGGTTGCACTGAAAGGAAAAGGGAAAAACTGGAGGTTCGGTAATCCCGAAGAGCAGCTGAAAGAAGATGAGATATTGCTGGTTGCAATGGAGAAAAAGGATCTCAGAAAGTGGCAGTAAGGAAATACGGACGATTTGCGTCGTGAAAACTGTGTCTTGTTGCAAATGCGGATTGGGCAGAATTTGCACGCCGGAAAATCTGTTGCCAGAGGATAAAATACCTGAGACGATGAAGGAACTTCGGTAAATACAGGGCAGAAAACGAGCAGAAGAAGGGGGCGATATGGCAAAACAAGCGAACTATCTTCGACATATGGCGCCGCACTTAAAAGAAAGATACGGAGCGGAAAAAGCACAGGATATCCTGAAAAAGGCGCAGAAGCGCTATGAAGTTCTTCTTGCGGAAAACAAGGACGACCCACCGGCGTACTCCGGGCAGAAGCGGGAGCGCATTTATCCGTCCATCGCCTTGTTCCATGCCTTAGCGGATGCGGGGATGGAGCGCGAGGAAGCCGCAGCGTTTGTGACGGGGTACTACCGCAGGCTTGCCGAGCGTGCGGCGCCCGTCATCCGAACGGTATTGAAGATTCCGGGCCTATACAGACTGGTTCCGAAACTGTTCTTTGATACGGCGCTGAAACACTGTGTCCCCGAAGCGGGGTTTTTAACCGAGAACCGATTTTTATCGAAGACCGAGATGCGCTTCGATATGGTGAAATGTCCTTACCAAGACTGCTGTGTGCGCTACGGCTGCCCGGAGCTTGTGAAGGGCTTTTGCGACACGGACGATATCTGCTACGGGAATATGCACCCCAGGCTCTTGTGGGGCAGAACCAAGACCATAGGACATGGGGATGCGCTGTGCGATTTCAGCTTGCGCATCACGGAAGAGCGGTGAGCGATGTCATCCGCGCCCTTTTCCCTTTCCGCTTGCCATACATCGCAAAGCATAGTAAAATAGTACATTGCGTTTTGAAATGCTCAGCCAGAAAGAGAGAGGAATTTTTCAATGAGAAGTACGAGAACGGATGTGAGAAACGTCGCAATCATCGCCCACGTTGACCACGGCAAGACCACGCTCGTGGACCAGCTGCTGCGGCAGAGCGGCGTGTTCCGCGCCAATCAGGAGGTTGTGGATCGCGTCATGGATTCCAACGATATTGAGAGAGAGCGCGGCATCACGATTCTCTCCAAGAATACAGCGGTAAACTATGACGGCGTTAAGATTAACATCATCGACACCCCGGGACACGCGGATTTCGGCGGCGAGGTGGAGCGTGTCTTAAAGATGGTGAACGGCGTGGTCCTTGTGGTCGATGCCTTTGAGGGCACCATGCCGCAGACGCGTTTTGTGCTGAAGAAGGCGTTAGAGCTTTCGCTGGATGTCGTGGTCTGCGTGAACAAGTGCGACCGCGCAGAGGCGCGTCCGGACGAGGTTGTGGATGAGGTGCTTGAGCTCCTCATGGATCTCGATGCGAGCGAGCAGCAGCTCGAGTGTCCGTTTATCTTTGCTTCCGCGCGCAGCGGTTGGGCAAAGAATTCGTTGGACAGCGACAATGCGGATATGAAGCCGCTGTTTGAGGCCATCATCAACCACATCCCGGCACCGGAGGGCGATCCGGAGGCACCGACCCAGATTCTGATCAGCACGATCGACTACAACGAGTATGTGGGCCGCATCGGCGTGGGCAAGGTGGACAACGGTTCGATTCGCGTGAACCAGGAAGTTGCGTTGGTGAACCACCATGAGCCGGATAAGCTGCGCCGCGTGAAGATCGGTAAGCTCTACGAGTACGAGGGCTTAAACCGCGTCGAAGTGAAAGAAGCGGAGTTCGGTTCGATCGTCGCGATCTCGGGCATCTCCGACCTGCACATCGGAGACACGATTACGAGTCCCGAATCTCCGGAGTCCATTCCGTTCCAGAAGATTTCCGAGCCGACCATCTCGATGAACTTCATGGTCAACGACAGCCCGCTTGCGGGCCAGGAGGGACAGTACATCACCTCCCGTCACCTGCGCGAACGTCTGTTCCGCGAGCTGAACACCGATGTCTCGCTTCGCGTCGAGGAGCTCACGCCGGACTGCTTCAAGGTGAGCGGCCGCGGTGAGCTGCATCTCTCGGTCTTAATTGAGAACATGCGCCGCGAGGGCTTTGAGTTCGCAGTTTCGAAGGCAGAGGTCATCTATCACTTCGATGAGCGCGACAAGAGACTGGAGCCTATGGAGATTGCCTTTGTCGACGTCCCGGATGAGTTTACCGGCGCGGTCATCCAGAAGCTGACCTCCAGAAAGGGTGAGCTGATCGGCATGACGCCGATTCACGGCAACTATACCCGCCTTGAGTTTAACATTCCGTCGCGCGGCTTAATCGGTTACCGCGGCGAGTTCATGACGGACACCAAGGGTAACGGTATCCTGAACACCGAGTTTGAGGGCTACGGTCCCTATAAGGGCGATATGTTCTACCGCAAGGCGGGCTCCATCATTGCGTACGAGAGCGGTGAGGCGGTTGCCTACGGACTTTTCCAGGCGCAGGAGAGAGGTCAGCTCTTTATCGGCGCGGGCGTCAAGGTCTACGCAGGTATGATTATCGGTCAGAGCGGCAAGTCCGAGGACGTCGAGGTCAATGTCTGCAAGACGAAGAAGCTCACCAACACCCGTGCTTCCGGCTCGGACGATGCACTGAAGCTTGTCACGCCGAAGGTCATGAGCCTTGAGCAGTGCCTCGAATTCATCGATACGGATGAGCTCCTCGAGGTCACGCCGGAGAACCTCCGCATCCGAAAGAAGATTCTGGATCCGACGCTCCGTAAGCGCTCTATGATTAAGCAGAAGCAGAATTCGTAAGATAGAGAAAAGGCAGCGGCCGTAAGGTCGCTGTCTTTTTTGTGCTACTGCGTCTCATCAACGATGCGCCGGTTCCCGCTGTGATGAGGTCGCTTGCCAACCTGCGCGAAGTAAACTGCCGCCGATGAAAGATGGTGTCAGGTCTGATGCGCGAGAATCCATTCCAGTAAATCTTCGAAGGATAATTGTCCGGCAGCAACGGAGAGAAAGGTATCCGAAAGCTCCTTCTGCGTATACGTGATGGTAATCTGATTCAAAGCGGGGAATACGAGCATGGCATGTGCGCCAATACGTTTATTTCCATCGATAAAGGCATGATTTTGTGTGAGACCGATGCCTAGCTGTGCTGCTTTTTGGTTAAATAAATCATTTTGCCAGCTCTTGGTAGGCAGAGCGGTTTTGTGAGATGAGGCGACTCGAAACTGCAAGGATATCCTCATCGGAAGCGGTTTGTGCCTGTTCTGCCTGACGGAATTCAACGGGCAGATAGCGGGGGGCATTGTTTTTTTTGTTGTCGGTATTGGTATTCATAAGACAGTTTCTTTCCTTAGAATAGGATAAATAAAACCTATTTTGCTTCCGGAAAGCGCAATTCACCCCTATCCCTTAAGTCTCGCCTCTATCGCCTCGTTCACTATGCGGAGCGCCTGAATCCGGGCAAAGTACTTGTCGTTTCCGGCGAGTATGTGCCAGGGCGCGGTTTCGGTCGAGGTGTAGCGGAGCATATCGTTGACCGCGGTCTCGTAGAGCGCCCACTTTTCGCGGTTTCGCCAGTCCTCGGCGGTGATTTTCCACTGCTTTTCGGGCGTGCGCTCTCTGGCGCGGAAGCGCTTCAGCTGTTCGTCCTTGCTGATGTGGATCCAGAATTTGACCACGAGGGTGCCGCTCGCTGCGAGGTAGGACTCAAAGTCATTGATTTCCCCGTAGGCGCGCTTCCAATCCGCCTCACTGCAAAAGCCCTCAATCCGCTCGACGAGAACGCGCCCGTACCAGGTCCGGTCAAAGATGGCAATGTGGCCGCTCTTCGGGAGTCGGGCATAGAAGCGCCAGAGGAAGTGGCGCTTTTTCTCTTCCGGAGTCGGGCTCGCAATGGGGAGCGCCGCGTAGCCGCGGGCATCGAGCGGGGAGGAGAGGCGCTTAATACAGCCGCCCTTCCCGGCCGCATCCCAGCCCTCAAAACCGACAACCAGAGGAATACGCTTTAAGTAGAGGAGATTTTGGTTCTTCGCGAGACGTGCCTTTTCTTCTTTGAGGCATTTTTTGTATTCCTCTCTCGTGAGGGACTGCGTTAAGTCGACATCCGAAAGGGAAAGCGGTTTCGCGGAGGCGGGCAGAGGCAGAGAGACGTCTTCGGATTCTCCGTTGCGCCGTGCCTCAAGCCGTGCGTGTACGGCATCGATTACCGTGCGGAACACCTGAACCGTCGCGGCGCGACTGTCCATGCCGGAGACCAAAGTCCAGGGCGCTTCGGCGGACTGTGTTTTTTCTATCATGCGGTCAAAGGCGCGGTAGTAGTCCTCATAGTGCGCGAGCTGCTTCCGGTCGGATTTCACGACGCGGAAGGCGGTCTCCGGGTTGTCGGCCAGCTCCTTTAAGCGTGTCTTCATCTCCCGCTCGGAGATGTGGAGGAAAAACTTTAAAATCAGATAGCCGTTATCCGTGAGCGTCTTTTCAAAGCGGCGGATGTCGGCGAGCCGGGTTTCCACGCAGCGCGGAGTAAGCTTCTCCGCAATCGCGCGAACCGAGACCTCCTGATACCAGGAGCGGTCCATAATCGAAAACATGCCCTCCTCCGGGATGGTGAGCCAGTGGCGGCGGAGGTAGGGATAGCGCTGCTCGAGTTCGGTCGGCGCCTGGGTGTTCACGACCTTGAACCAGCGGGGATCCAGATTTTTGATGAGACGCCCTATCATCTTGCCCTTTCCGGCTGCGGACCAGCCCTCGAAGAGGATGATGACCGGGAGTCCGGCGCTGCGCAGCGGCGCATCCAGGGCGGCAAGCTGCTGTTTCAGCGCGGGCATCACAGCCTCATAGTCGGCTTTCTCGAGTTTCGTTTTGAGATTTACTTCTTCCAACATGGCAGAGCCCTCACTTTCTAAGAAAAGTGTAGCACAGATTTTGCGTCTGTCCATTGTCTTGCGTCTTTTCGGGAACTTCGCTACAATGGTGGGCATGTAAAAATGAGGGAGTGTTGCATGAGAGAACTTATCTTTTCGCTCGCGCCGATGGAGGGCATCACGGGCTATGTATATCGAAATGCGCTGAAGCGCTGCTACGGGGGCGTTGCGCGCTTTTACTCGCCCTTCATCTCGCCGGGGCATGCGGGTGCGGGTATCACGAAGCGCGACCGGCGCGATATTCTGCCGGAGAACAATGCGGGCGTGCCGCTGATCCCGCAGCTACTCACGAACAACGCGGAGGATTTTCTCTTTGCCGCGGAAATTCTGAGAGACTACGGCTACAAAGAGCTTAATCTGAACCTCGGCTGCCCCTCGGGGACGGTCACGGCAAAGAAAAAGGGCTCGGGCTTTCTTTCGGAGCTCACGGCGCTCAGGCACTTTTTTGAAGAGGTTTTTCGCAACTTGCCTGCGGATACGAAGCTCGGCGTGAAGACGAGACTCGGGGTAAAGGACCCAGCGGAGTTTCCGGAGATACTCAAAATCTACAACGACTTTCCGCTCTCGGAACTCATAGTCCACCCGCGGATTCAGAAGGAGTTTTACCGGGGAACGGTTCACCTCGATATGTTCGCTCTGGCCGCGGAGGGGGCAAAGATGCCGCTCGGCTATAACGGAGATCTGATCGACGAAGAGGATATAGACCGCATCCTGGAGCGTTTTCCTGCGGTCTCTCATATCATGCTCGGGCGGGGACTGTTGCGAGACCCCATGCTTCCGGCGCGCTATTTGAGACGCCTTCGCGGTGCGGCAGCGCTCTCCGCAGAAGAAGAGAAGCAGCAGCGCCATGCCTTCCACGCGGCGCTCCTTCAGGGCTACCGGGAGAGTTTTCTCTATGAGAATGCGACGCTCTGCCGCATGAAGGAGGTCTGGGACTATCTGGGACTTGCCTTTCCGGAACAGGAGAGAGCGGTGCGGGAACTCAAAAAGAGCAAGACCCTCGGCGAGTACGAGCTCCGGGCGGAGCAGCTGCTCACACTCTGAGCGGAAAAGAGCGGAAATGCTGAATTCAAAAAGACGATATTTCGATAAGACGAAAAATCGAAACGATGAAACTCGAAAAAACGCGATCGAAACGGCATAAATTGGGATAACAAAGCAGATACAAAAAATCCGCAGACAGTCGACTGTCTGCGGATTTTTTTGTCTTCCGTTGGCCTTGTATACGGATGCAGGCCCGAAAGGCCGCGGTCTTTGCGCGTTACAGCAGGGTGATGTTGTGGGCCGCGCAGGTCTCGATCATCTCCTCTGGCCATATGCTGGCCTGCACTTCACCGATGTGCGCTCTGCCGAGTAAGAGCATGCAGAGACGGCTCTGGCCGATACCGCCGCCTATGGTATAGGGGAGTTCGCCGTTTAAGAGCGCCTTGTGATAGGGAAGTTCACGGCGGTTCTCGCAACCCGCGAGTTTCAGCTGAGCATCCAGGCTCTCCGGGGATACGCGTATGCCCATGCTCGAAAGTTCGAGCGCGCACTGCAAGGGCTCAAACCAGCAGAGAATGTCGCCGTTCAAGCTCCAGTCATCGTAGTCCGGCGCACGGAGATCGTGCGGCTCGCCGTTCGAGAGTGCCGCACCGATTTGCTCCACGAAAACCGCGCCGCACTCACGCGCAATCGCATTTTCGCGCTCCTTCGGGCTGAGTGTCGGGTAGCGCTTCAGAAGTTCTTCCGAAGTGATGAAGGTGATTTCCCGCGGGAGACGGTAGCAGGCATCCGGGTACTTATACCAGACCTCATGCTGCATGTGCTTGATGATGGTGTAGATGCGCTGAACGGTGTCCTCGAGCACCTCAAGGCTTCGGTCTTCCTTCCTAAGTACGCGCTCCCAGTCCCACTGGTCCACATAGAAGGAGTGGAGATTATCCGGCGTCTCGTCGCGGCGGATTGCGTTCATATTGGTGTAGAGGCCTTCGCCCGGCTTAAAGTGATAGCGCTTTAAGGCAAGGCGCTTCCACTTTGCGAGGGACTGCACGACTTCAATGTTCTCGCCCGGCAGAGTAAGCAGGTCAAAGTTTACCGGCCGCTCCACGCCGTTTAAGTTGTCGTTTAATCCGCTCTTCTCGGTCACAAAGAGGGGCGCGGAGACGCGCTCCAAATTCATCTGGCGGCCGAACTCCTTCTGAAACAAATCGCGAATAAACTTAATTGCCTCCTGGGTTTCACGGACAGAGAGCACGGGATCGTAGTGCTCCGGAATGACCAGTGCCATGGTTTGCCTCCATTCTGCTGAGCGTAATAAAAATTTCGTATCAGCATAGCACGCGTGAAAGAAGGGTGCAAGGTTTTTTCAGCTTCAGCTTCCAAATTCGGGGGGAGGATGCTAGAATGAAGGATAAAGATTTCATTAAGGCGGAGGTAAGGCGAAGACAGGGCGATGGAACAGAAACAAAAGAAAATACTGGGTGGCGCTGCGGTAGCTCTCTGTGCTTGTTACTTGGGCGGCGCTGCTTTTTTTGCGGGGCACACCTACCCCAATACGACGGTGGACGGGAAGGATGCTTCTCTGCTCTCCTATACGAGAGCGCAGGCGTTAATCACTGCGGCGGCGACCGAGGGCTCTCTCGGGATTCGCGTCAAGGACTTGAGTTATTCCTTGCACCGGAAGGATGTGCTCGGGGTCGAGAGTCGGGACAACTGGAAAGAAGCGCTCTCGGAGGGAAGCTCGTTTGCCTGGCCGCTTGCGCTGTTCCGAAGACACGAACTTTTGAGCAAGCGCACGCTGGATGTGCACCGCGAGGAAGTTGAAAAACACTTGGAGGAGCAGGGGCTTTTCGAACTCTCCCTCCCCGCGAAGGATGCAACGCTCTCGGAGTTTTCGGAGGATGCCGGCTATTCGATTGTCCCGGCGGAGACCGGTTGGAGCGCAAACAAAGACGAGATTCTGAATCTTGTGGAGCAGGCGCTGGTTTCGGACCGGACGGAACTGGATCTCACCGACACCTTTGCGGTGCAGCCCGCGGTACAGACGGACGATGCGGCACTCACCGAGAAGATGAACGCGAGAAATCTGCTGGTGCGGCACAATTTCACCTTTTTCATCGGTCCGGTGACCCAGCAGCTTGACAGCGCGACCTTGAACAGCTGGCTCGTTGAGACGCGCGAGGGCGCGACCGGACTGGATTACGCTTCGATTGAGGCCTATGTGAACGGCCTGCAGGATCGCTTCACTCCCTCACTCGCAAGCCTGTCCGCGGAAAACGGCGGCGAGAATTATATCGTGGACAGCGAGCTCACCATGCAGATTCTCTGCAACAAGCTCGGCATTAATCGCCCGGCCCGGGAGACCGACGCACAGCGGAGAACGCGCGAGGCGGCGAACGCCAAGATTTTGAAACAGGCAAAGCGCGCGGCAAAGCGTGAGAAGAACAAGGAAAAGGCGGAGCAGATTTTACGGGAAGCCGAGGCAAAGCAGACGCCCGCCCCCGAGTTGATTGCGACCCTGAAGTCCGAGGAAGAGAGAGCGGCGGATGCCGAGAACCCGATTTTGATTGCGAAACTGCGGGACGGCATTTTTATCGAGAACTTGCCGGATGAAGCTGCGGCGGAGCCGGACCTCGCAACGCCCTCCGAGACGGTGCGTGTCGAAACGGTCGGCAGCGATACGATTACCATAGGTGCCGCACCGGCGGAAAGCGAAACCGTTGAGAGTTTGAACCCCGAGGGCCAGTCATCCGAGGCGGCGGAGAGCACAGAGCCGAGCCGCGAGGCGCCGAAGTCCTTAAACGGCGAAGTCGTGATGGCAAAGGATGATATTTTCGTTCCGGTGCTCGCGGCAGACCCCGAGTTCCAGCTGGGACACGGCCTGACCTACATCGACATCAGCATCGAAAAGCAGAGAGTTATCCTCTTTGAAAACGGCAGAAAGGTCATGGAGAGCGCCTGTGTGACGGGAACGCCGAACCGCGAGCGCGCAACCCACTACGGCAGCTTCCGCATCAACTATAAGCAGCGCAATCGCATCCTCCGCGGCTCGCAGAAGCTCTACGAGGCCTTTGTCAGCTACTGGATGCCGTTTGACGGCGGCATCGGCCTGCACGATGCGACCTGGCGCGGAAGTTTCGGCGGGAACATCTACAAGTCGAACGGCAGCCACGGTTGTATCAACCTGCCGCCGGCCTTTGCAAAGCAGCTCTATGAGCGCGTCACGGTCGGCATGCCGGTCTACGTGCACTGAGACTGACTTGACAGTCGGAATGCGGCAAACTAGAATAAAACAGAACAGAAACGAGACGGGGTGCTGCGCGCAGCTGAGACCGGGAAACCGGAACCCGAACACCTGATTTGGGTAATGCCAACGTAGGAATCTCACAGACAGACAGAGATGCCGAGAGGCAGCTCTGTCTTTTTTTACGGGAGAAGCGATATGGAGCGAAAAACAGCGCTTACGGTCGCCGGCAGCGATTCGAGCGGCGGCGCGGGCATACAGGCGGATTTAAAGACCTTCCTTGCTCTGGGGGTCTACGGGATGAGTGCGGTCACGGCGCTGACCGCGCAGAATACCTGCGGGGTCACGGCGATTATGACCGTGACGCCGGAATTTCTCGCGGCGCAATTGGATGCGGTCTACGAGGACATTCCGCCGGAGGCGATCAAGGTCGGTATGTGTGCGAGCGAGGCGCTGATACGCACCATGGCGGAGCGCTTCCGCTTTTACAAAAGCGAGCGCTTGGTGGTGGATCCGGTCATGGTCGCGACCAGCGGCGCGCGACTCATTGAGGAGACGGCGGTACAGGCGCTCACGGAAGAACTGTTTCCGCTCGCAAGTTTGATTACGCCGAATTTACCGGAGGCAGAGCTGCTGCTCGGTGCGCCGATTCACGGCGCGGCGGCCATGGAGAAGGCCGCGAAGGAACTGTGGTCGCGCTACGGCGCCCCGGTCTTATTAAAGGGCGGGCACGATGAAACGCGTGCGGACGACTATCTCTATCGCGGAGCCGAGGGCGGAGAGTGGCTCTTCGGCGAGCGCATTGCGACCGAGAACACCCACGGGACCGGCTGCACTATGAGCAGCGCAATCGCGGCGAATCTCGCAAAGGGTGCTGCGCTCGGAGAGGCGGTGATACGCGCGAAGGCCTATGTGCGCGGCGCGCTGCTTTCCGGGCTCTCGCTCGGAAAGGGCAGCGGGCCCCTGGATCACGGTTGGAATCTTGAGGAGAAGCAATGACGGCACTGGAATTTTCGGAGGTCCGCTTCCGCTATACGGCAGAGAGCCCCCTTCTTTTGGACGGACTTTCCTTTCGTGTGGAAGCGGGAGAATTTGTCTCGATACTCGGCCCGAGCGGCGCGGGCAAGAGCAGCCTGTTTCGTCTGATGAACGGCCTGCTCGCGCCGGAGAGCGGCAGCATATCGGTGGGCGGTTTGCCTGTTTCGGAAAAGAGGCGCTGCTGCGGCTACATGCCCCAACAAGATCTCCTCTTCCCCTGGCGAACGGTTGCGGAAAATGTGGGCTTGCCGCTGGAACTCGGAGAACGTCCCGCCGGTGTCACGGAGCGGAAAGAGAGAGTTAAGGAAGTACTGGCGGCGGTGGGCCTCGGAGACTGGGCGGAAAAGAGTCCGCTTGCGCTCTCCGGCGGTATGCGACAGCGGGCGGCTTTTGCGCGCACCCTGCTCACCGGCGCGGAACTCCTCTTACTCGATGAGCCCTTTTCTGCGCTCGACTATATGACGAGGCTCTCCATGCGGGAATGGCTCCTTGAGCGCTGGCAGCAGGAGAAACGCACCATACTTTTTGTGACCCACGATGTCGAAGAGGCCGTCTTTCTTTCGGAGCGCATTCTGGTGATTGCCGAGCAGCCGGTGCGGCACTTGCGTGAATTCCGTGTGCCGCTTTCCTATCCGCGGAGTGTCGAGAGTCTCGGCGAGCCGGGGGCGCTTACATTAAAGCGGGAGTTAATAGAACTCCTGTCGCGGGAGATGCGGGCATGAGAGAAGAAAAATTTTCGGGGCGACTTCCGTCCCTCCTCACCATGGCGGGCTTTTTCCTTCTCTGGGAAGTGCTCGCACGGCGCATGAATGCCGCCTATATTTTGCCTTCGCCGACGCAGATTGTGCGGCGCATCTATGAGCTCAGGACGCCGCTCTTTCTGGTGCATTTGCCTGCGACCATGGCGGTCGTGGCGCTCTCGCTCACCATCTCCGCGGCGCTCGGCGTGTTTCTCGCAGTTCTCATGGACCAAAGCCGAACCGCGGAGCGGGCGCTCTATCCGCTCCTCGTCGCCTCGCAGACCATACCGACCACCGCGCTCGCGCCGCTCTTTGTGCTCTGGCTCGGCTACGGGATTTGGAGTAAGGTACTCGCGGCGGTGCTCATGACCTTTTTCCCGATTGCGGTCACGCTCTCGGACGGCTTTCGGGCCATACCGCCGGAGATGACGGAGCTCATGCAGATCCTCGGGGCCTCGCGCCGTCAGCTCTTTTGGAAACTCAAGCTACCGGCGGTGCTGCCGTACTTTTTTACGGCAATACGAATGGCAATCCCGCTCTCGGTGATTGGCGCGGCCATCGGCGAATGGCTCGGCGCGCAGGCGGGGCTCGGCTATTTTTCGCGTCGCATGATGACACAGTTGGACGGCGCCGGCGTCTTTGCGCCGATTGTGCTCTTAAGTCTCGCGGCCATGCTTTTAACGGAGCTCGCAAAGCGCATCGAGACGAGGGCGCTCCGTTTCCGTAACAACCGAGAGACAGAACAGGAAGTAAAACAAAGGAGGAAGGACAGATGAAGAAGGGATTCGGAAAGAGGATTTTGGCGGCCGCTTCGGCGCTGGTGCTTACGGCTTCGCTTGCGGCCTGCGGTGCCAAGAAGAAGGAGGCGGGGTTGCGGGACGTAAACATTGTCCTCGACTGGTATCCGAATGCGATTCACGCCTTCATCTACGAGGCGATTGAGCGCGGTTACTACGCGGAGGAGGGACTCAATGTCCATGTGCAGTTCCCCTCGAACGAGAACGATGCAATTTCGCTCGTCTCTGCGGGGAAAGCGGAATTCGGTCTCTACTACCAGCAGGATATCATCCAAATGGTCGCGGACCAGGGCGTCAAGGTGAAGTCGCTCGGTGCGGTATGCCAGAGTCCGCTGAACATAGTCCTCTCGCTGAAGGATAAAAATATTCAAAGCCCGAAGGACCTCGAGGGCAAGACGGTCGGCTACGCGGGAACCCCGCTCTCCGAGGCCATGATCACGGTGCTCATGCGCAATGTCGGCGCGGATACGAGCGCCCTTACCTTAAAGAACGTGGGCTTTGACCTCATGAGCTCCATGACCACGGGGCAGGTGGATGCGACCATAGGCTGCCTTGTGAACCACGAAGTGCCGCAGCTCGAGGAAGAGGGCTTTGCGCTCAACTACTTCTCGCCGAGCGACTACGGCGTGCCGAACTACTATGAACTCTGCCTAATCACCAACGATAAGGTGTTGAAGGAGCAGCCGGAGCTCGCGGAGAAGTTTGTGCGCGCTTCGAAAAAGGGCTTTGAGGACTTTAAGAGCAATCCCGCATCCTCGGTGAAGCTGCTCCTCGAGAAGCAGAATGCCGAGAACTTCCCGCTCAGCGAGAGTGTTGAGCAAAAGAGCGCGGACGTTCTGCTTCCCAAAATGGAGACCGAGACGGCCCCCTTCCTCTCCCAGACCGAGAGCTCCTGGCAAGAGAACATAGACTGGATGAAGCAGGAGGGGCTCATTCAGAGAGCACCGGAACTCACGGAACTGCTTCCGGAAAGCAGCGGAAACTGAACTGCTTCCGCGGCCGCGCAAACCGGGCGAAAGTACTTGCGCCGCGGCGCAAAGAAGCGTAGAGATTGCGGTCGGAACGGGTTTCGAGCGCCGTGAAGAAACGGACGGATGGAGAAGGGCGAACAGTAGAAACAGAAAAACTATAATAAAAAGAACTATAAAAAAAGAGACAGCGCCCTGCGGCGCTGTCTCTTTTTTGCAACACCGGAAGTCGCGCAGCGCTCTTGCCGCACCGGGCGCCGCGTTGACTTCGTGTAGGCCTGTGACGAGATTTCGGTCGATTTTGTGCGGTACCGGCTGTGCGCCGAGTTACCGATGTGTTTGATGGATATTTGTGTACTTAGCACAATATTTGCCGCTTTGTCTGCATCGGTACAAGAAAAATATCGGGCTCTTCCTCGGTTTTGTACTCCAAAAAGAAATAAATACGCACAATGCGAAAAAGCCGAGTATAATAATAACGGTGGCGGCAGAGAGTCGCCGCATACAAAAAGGAGGAGACAAATGGCAAAGAAACTTCTTGAGACTGTGCCGAATTACAGCGAAGGGCGCGACATGGAAAAGGTGGCAAAGATTGCCGCTTGCTTCAAGAACAGAAAAGGTGTTCGCCTTTTGGATTGCCAGACAGACGTGAACCACAATCGCTGCGTAATTACCGCAGTCGGCGAGCCGGAAGCGCTTCGCGACGCAGTCATCGACTCGTTTGAAGTCGCTGTGAAGTTGATTGATATGACCAAGCACGAGGGTCAGCATCCGCGCATGGGTGCGGTTGACGTGGTTCCCTTCATCCCCTGCCGCAATACGACGGTCGCAGAGGCGGATGCAATCGCAAAGGAAGTCGGAAAGGCTGTCGGCGAGAAGCTCGGCATCCCGGTCTTCCTGTATGAGGATTCCGCAAGCGCGCCGCACAGAACGAACCTCGCAAAGATCCGCAAGGGCCAGTTTGAGGGCATGGCGGAGAAGCTTCAGGACAAGGAACTGTGGACGCCGGACTTCGGACCGGATCACATTCATCCGACCGCTGGTGTCGTTGCAATCGGCGCGAGAATGCCGCTCATTGCATACAATGTGAACCTCGACACGGACAATATGGAAATTGCGAACAACATTGCGGATGCGGTCAAGAACATTCGCGGTGGTTACCACTTCATCAAGGCCATCGGCGTCGAGCTGAAGGATCACTACTCCGGCAGAGATACCGTGGCGCAGGTTTCGATGAATCTCGTGAACTTTGAAAAGACGGCCATCTACCGTGCGTTTGAGGCAGTCAAGATGGAGGCGCGCCGCTACGGTGTCAATGTCCTTGAGAGCGAGATTGTCGGTGTCGTGCCGATGCAGTCCCTCATTGACTGCGCGGAGTACTACCTGCAGGCATGCATGTTCGGACCGATGAAGTTCGATGCGAAGAAGCAGATCATGGAGAACTGGCTCCTTGAGGATGAGGAGGAAGAGGCATGAGCGAAAAGCTGAAAGAGATGAGCGTCGCCGCGTTTGTGGATCTCACGGCTTCCGATGCACCGGCACCGGGCGGCGGTTCGGTATCGGCACTCTTCGGAGCCCTATCCGCGGCGCTTACGGGCATGGTCGCGGGACTGACCGTCGGCAAGAAGAAGTATGTCGAGGTGGATGCGGAAATGCGCGAAATCGCGACGGCTGCCGAGGCGCTGAAGAAGGAGCTGGTCGAGGAAATCGATCGTGACTCCGATTCCTTCAACGAGTTCATGGCGGCAATGGCGCTTCCGAAAGATACGGATGAGCAGAAGGCAGTGAGAAAGGCAGCGATGCAGGATGGCTTAAAGTCCGCGGCAAAGGTGCCCTGCCATGTCGCGGAGACCGCGGCGCGCATTTTCCCGCTTGCAAAGGCGGTTGTGGAGCGCGGCAATACGAATGCCGTGACCGACGGCCTTGTCGCGGCGATGGCGGCGAGAACCGCTGTGATCGGCGCGGGTCTCAACGTGAAGATTAATCTCTCCTCGATTGAGGACGAGGACTTTGTCGCCGAGTACAGCGCGCGCGTTGCGGCGCTCGAGGAGCAGGCGATTGCGGCGGAGCGCGAAATCTTTGCGCTCTCCGAGCTGACCCGAGAAATCTAAGCCGCTACACCGGTTTGTCCGAGACATCGCAGCAAAATACACAAGTACCCCGCAGGGCGGGGCGAAAGGAGAATGCGTATGAAGACAGATATTGAGATTGCACAGGAGGCGCAGGCAGCCAAGATTGAAGAAATAGCCCGCGCCGAGGGCATCGACGAGAAATATCTGGAACAGTACGGCAAGGACAAGGCAAAGGTGAGCTATCAGCTCTTAAAGGACACAGAGGGCAAGCCGAACGGCAAGCTTGTGCTGGTCACGGCCATTACCCCGACGCCCGCGGGCGAGGGCAAGACGACGACTTCCGTGGGCCTCGCGGACGGCTTAAAGCGCCTCGGCAAGAGCGTTGCAGTCGCGCTTCGCGAGCCTTCGCTGGGACCGGTCTTCGGTGTGAAGGGCGGCGCTGCGGGAGGCGGCTACGCCCAGGTCATCCCGATGGAGGAGATTAACCTTCACTTTACCGGCGACTTCCACGCAATCGGCGCGGCAAATAACCTCCTTGCGGCGCTGATTGACAACCATATCTTCCAGGGCAACGCGCTCCGCATTGACGACAAGCGCATCACTTGGAAGCGCGCGGTCGATATGAACGACCGTCAGCTTCGCAACATCATCGACGGTCTCGGCAAGAGAACCGACGGCCGTGTCCGTGAGGACGGCTTCGAGATTACGGTCGCGAGTGAGATTATGGCGGTCTTCTGCCTCGCGAAGGACTTAAAGGATCTGAAGGAGAGGCTGGCGCGCATGATCATCGGCTACAACATGGACAATGAGCCGGTGACTGCGGGCGATCTTCACGCGGAGGGCGCGCTCACGGCGCTCTTAAAGGATGCGTTGAAGCCGAACCTCGTGCAGACTTTGGAGCACACGCCGGCCTTCATTCACGGCGGCCCCTTCGCAAACATTGCGCACGGCTGCAACTCCGTGCTCGCAACCAGCCTGGCGCTCCGCCTGAACGACTATGCGGTCACCGAGGCGGGCTTCGGTGCCGACCTCGGCGCCGAGAAGTTTATTGACATCAAGTGCCGCATGACGGGGCTGCGCCCGGACTGCGCGGTCGTGGTCGCAACTGTGCGCGCACTGAAGCACCACGGCGGCGTCGATAAGGCAGAGCTCAACACGCCGAATGTCGAAGCACTGAAGAAGGGGCTTCCGAACCTTCTGCAGCATGTCGAGAACATGACGAAGGTCTTCGGTCTTCCGACCGTGGTCGCGATTAACCGCTTCCCGTTTGACGCCGAGGAGGAGCTTAGCTGCATCGCGGACGAGTGCAAGAAACTCGGTGTCAATGTCGTGCTCTCCGAGGTCTGGGCCAAGGGCGGCGAAGGCGGCGAGGCGCTTGCGCGTGAGGTCGTGCGTCTCTGCGAGAACACGGCGGAGAACCACTTCCGCTTTGCCTATGAGGACGGCGACAGCCTCGAGGAAAAGCTCAACAAGATTGTGCGCGAGGTGTATCGCGGCGACGGCGTGGTGCTCACGGCCGAGGCGAAAAAGCAGGCAAAGCGCCTGGAAGAACTCGGTTTCGGCTCCTATCCGGTCTGCATGGCGAAGACCCAGTTCAGCTTCTCGGACAACAAGAATCTGACCGGTGCGCCGCGCGGCTTTAAGATTACCGTTCGCGAGGTCAAGGTTTCGGCGGGCGCGGGCTTCATTGTCGTGAAGACCGGCGATATCATGACCATGCCGGGTCTTCCGAAGGTTCCGGCCTCCGAGCACATCGACGTGGATGAGAACGGAAAGATTACGGGTCTCTTCTAAGACTCGAACTTAGAAAAAAGACTTGCCGGCGGACGGCGGAGTCGGCTTAAACAGCCGCTTCGCCGCCCGCCGTTCTCTTTACAAAACGCATGTTCTGTGCTATTCTTTGCACCGAGGAGGCGGCCATGAAGAGAAGCGGAACTTACAGCACGAAGTCCAGACAAGAGATTATGAAATATTTGGAGGCATCTGCGGGCAAGACCGTGAGCGCATCCGACATCCTGAATCACTTGCAGGCGGTCGGTCTGACCGTGAGTCCGACCACGGTTTACCGCAATCTGGATCGCCTGTACGAGGAGAAGAAAATCCTGAAATATGTCGCCGAGAAGGGCGAGAAGGCGGTGTATCAGCTCGAGGTGGAAGGCCGCCACTGCGCGGAGCACCTGCACTTAAAGTGCGTTTCCTGCGGTAAAATCATCCACATGGACTGCGATTTTATGGATGAAGTCAGAGAGCATTTGATGCGCGGACACGGCTTTTCTCTGCAATGCGAGGGCACGGTGCTCTACGGCTATTGCGAGGCCTGCCGGAAGAAAAAAGACGGTTTACAAGCCGAATGAGTTTCGGTATACTGGACTGGATGCAGGCGTGGTTCAATGGTAGAACACAAGCTTCCCAAGCTTGGGACGCGGGTTCGATTCCCGTCGCCTGCTGGCATGGGACCGAAGGCATACTTCGGTCTCTTTTTTTCGCCGTTTCCACGGCACGGAGGGAGAGGGATGGCAAAGACACAGTACACGGCTGACAGCATCACCGTGCTGGAGGGGCTCGATGCGGTCAGAAAACGCCCCGGCATGTACATCGGTGGCGTCGGCCAGAAGGCGCTGAACCACCTGATTTACGAGATTATGGACAATGCGATCGATGAGCACCTCGCGGGCTATTGCAGCGAGGTTCACATTGTCCTCGAGAAGGATGGTTCCTGTACCGTGCGCGACAACGGGCGCGGTATTCCGGTGGAGCTGCACCGGAAGGGGGTCTCGGCCGAGCGTGTGGTCATGACGACCCTGCATGCCGGCGGAAAGTTCGACAACAACGCCTATAAGACGAGCGGCGGCCTGCACGGCGTGGGTTCCTCCGTCGTGAACGCGCTCTCCAAAAGGATGCGGGTGCGCATCAGCCGTGGCGGCGTGGTCTACGAGGACAGCTACGCGAAGGGCGTTCCGACAACGGAACTGAAAAACGGCCTCTTGCCGATTGTCGGTAAAAAGGCGGAGAGCGGCACGGAAATTAACTTTCTGCCGGACCCGGAAATCTTTGAGAAGACGCATTTCCGCGCGGACTGGTTAAAGTCGAGACTTCACGAGACCGCCTACTTAAATCCCGGCATCACCATCTATTACGAAAACAAGCTCCCCGGCGAAGAGGAACAGGAAGTGTTCCGCGAGCCCGAGGGGCTGATTGCCTATGTTCGCGCGCTGAATGAGGGGCAGACTGCGGTGCACGAGCCGGTCTATATCAAGGGTCGCTTTGAGGACATTGAACTTGAGTGCGCAATCCAGTTTGTGGATGCGTTCGAGGAGAAGCTGCTCGGCTTCTGCAATAGCATTTACACCGCCGAGGGCGGCACGCACTTGCAGGGCTTTAAGACACGCTTTACCCAGCTCATCAACGGCTACGCGCGCGAACTCGGGTTTTTAAAAGAGAAGGACGCAAATTTCACCGGTGCGGACACGCGAAACGGCATGACGGCCATTGTCGCAATCAAGCATCCGGACCCGATTTTCGAGGGGCAGACCAAGACCAAGCTTGCGAGTGCGGATGCGACCAAGGCGGTCTCTTCGATTGCGGGCGATGAGCTGACGCGCTACTTTGACCGCGACTTGGAGACGGTTCGCGCCATCATTGCCTGTGCCGAAAAGTCGGCAAAGATACGGCGGGCGGAGGAGAAGGCGAGAACCAACCTCCTCGCAAAGCCGCGTTTTTCCTTCGACTCGAACGGAAAGCTCGCGAACTGTGAGTCCCGGGATCCCTCGAAGTGCGAAATCTTCATTGTCGAGGGGGATTCCGCAGGCGGCTCCGCAAAGACCGCACGCAACCGCATGTATCAAGCCATACTCCCGATACGCGGTAAAATCCTGAACGTCGAGAAGGCGTCCATGGACAAGGTGCTTGCGAATGCGGAGATTAAGACCATGATCAACAGCTTTGGCTGCGGCTTCTCCGAGGGCTACGGCAACGACTTTGACATCACGAAGCTGCGCTACGACAAGATTATTCTGATGACGGATGCCGATGTGGACGGCAGCCACATTGACACCCTGCTCTTAACCTTCCTCTACCGCTTCATGCCGGAGCTCATCTACGACGGTCATGTATACATTGCGATGCCGCCGCTCTACAAGGCAGTTCCGACGCGCGGCAAGGACAAGGAGGGTGTCTACATCTACGACGACAAGGCGCTCGAAAAATTCAAGGCGAAGCACAAAGAGGGAACTTACACCCTGCAGCGCTACAAGGGTCTCGGTGAGATGAACCCGGAGCAGCTCTGGGAGACCACGCTGAATCCGGAGCAGCGCATGTTAAAGCGGGTTGAAATCGAGGACGCCCGCCTCGCGAGCGAGGTCACGGCCCTCTTAATGGGCAGCAACGTGGGACCGCGGCGCGACTTTATCCACGACCACGCGGACGAAGCGGAAATCGACGCATAAAGGCGAGAGAGGAATACCATGGCAGAGAAAATTCTTCGAACCGAATACTCCGAGGAAATGCAAAAGAGCTATCTCGACTATTCGATGAGTGTGATTACCGCCCGCGCGATTCCCGATGCGCGGGACGGCCTAAAGCCGGTGCAGCGGCGCGTGCTCTACGATATGAGCGAGCTGCACTTAAGTCATGACAAGCCGCACCGAAAGTCCGCGCGTATCGTCGGCGATACCATGGGTAAATACCACCCGCACGGCGACAGCTCGATTTACGAGACTCTGGTTGTGATGAGCCAGCCCTTTAAGCGCGGCATGCCGCTGGTCGACGGCCACGGCAACTTCGGCTCGATTGAGGGAGACGGCGCTGCGGCCATGCGTTACACCGAGGCGAAGCTTCAGAAATTTGCGGAGGAGGTGTATCTCCGCGACCTCGATAAGACCGTCCGCTTTGTCTCGAACTACGACGAGACCGAGAAAGAACCTGAGGTTTTGCCGGTTCGCATTCCGAATCTTCTTGTGAACGGCGCGGAGGGCATTGCGGTCGGTATGTCGACCTCGATTCCGCCGCACAACCTGGGGGAAGTCTGCGATGCCTGCATCGCCTATATTAAGAACCCGGAGATCAAATACGAGAAACTCCTGGGCCTCTTAAAGGGGCCGGATTTTCCGACCGGCGGCATTGTGGCAAATCAGAGCGAGCTCCCGCTGATTTACAGAACCGGCGTCGGCAAAATCAAGCTGCGCGGACGCATTGAGGTGGAGCTCGGGCAGAAGCGGAGCGATCGCGACAAACTGGTGATCACCGAGATCCCCTATACCATGGTCGGCGCGGGCATCGATAAATTTTTAATGGATGTGGCGGCACTCGTGGAGAGCAAAAAGCTCCCCGAGGTTGTCGATATCTCGAATCAGAGCTCCAAGGAGGGCGTCCGCATCGTCCTGGAACTTCGCCGCGACGCGGATCTGGACCGTGTCAAGAATATGCTCTATAAGAAGACCAAGCTCGAGGACAGCTTCGGTGTCAATATGCTGGCCATTGCGGACGGCAGACCGGAGACGCTGGACTTAAAGGGCATCTTAAAGCACTATCTTGCCTTCCAGTACGCGAATGCCGAGAAGAAGTACGAGACCCTGCTCGAAAAGGAGCGCTTAAAGCAGGAGGTGCAGGAGGGACTGATTGCCGCCTGCGATTGCATTGATTTAATCATTGCGATACTCCGCGGCGCGAAGAAACTTGAGGACGCGAAGGCCTGCCTCACGACCGGCGATGCGAGCCGCATTTACTTCAAGGACCCGAGTTACCTGCGGGATGCCATGCAGCTGCACTTCACGGAGCGCCAGGCACAGGCCATACTCGAAATGCGTCTCTATAAGTTGATCGGACTCGAGATTTTGGCACTCGAAAAAGAGCACGCGGAGACGCTTAAAAAAATCGAGACCTATGAGGGCTATCTTTCGAGCCGCGAGAAGCTTGACAAGCTTCTCATAAAGGATCTCGAGGCCATCAAAAAGGAATATGCGCACGAGCGCCGCACCCGGCTTGAGGACAGCAAGGAGGCTGTGGTCGAAGAGAAGGCACCGGAGGACGAACCGGTTATCTTCCTTTTGGATCGCTTCGGCTACGCAAAACTTTTGGATGTCGCGAGCTATGAGAAGAATCGGGAGCAGATCGAGAGCGAGTACCGCGCGGTTGTGCCGATTATGACGAGCGGCAGGATACAGCTCTATACCAGTGCGGGTGTGCTGCATCAGGTCAAAGTGCGGGATATTCCGGCCGGTAAGCTGAAGGACAAGGGTGTGCCGATCGATAACCTGAGCCGCTTTGACGGGCGGAAGGAAGAAATCTATCTGGTCGCGGCAGCGGGTAGCCTCAGCAAGGAACAGCTTCTCTTTGTGAGCCGCGAGGGCTATGTGAAGCTGGTCGACGGCGCAGAGTTCGAGACCGCGAATAAGACTGTGGTTGCGACCAAACTGGGAGATGAGGATGCGGTGACAGCGGTGCTGGTGCTCGGAAAAGGAAAGCAGGAAGTATTGCTGCTCAGCGGGGAAAACTATGCCCTCCGCTTTTACGCAGAGGAGACGCCGCAGATGAAGAAGAACGCGCGCGGTGTGCGCGGCATGCGCCTTGGTTCCGGGGACTATGTGCAGAAAGCGCTGCTTTTGCCGCCCATGGAAGAGTTTGTGTTCAACGGAAAGAAGGTGAACCCGGAGAAGATACGGCGCGGTCACCGGGATACGAAGGGCGAAAAACTGAAATAAGACTTCGAGGTAGGGTAGATAGAGGGCTTCGACGGAGACAGAAAGAAGAAGATGATAGAGAGCCGGGAGGGAGAAGCCCTACCCGGCTTTTCCGGTTTTTGCCCAAACCCGATGAAGGCGCAGGATAATAGGAAGTACGCCGCAGAACAAAGTAACGAAGCGGATTAATTGGTTCACATAATAGATGCGGGCAAGAAAAGCACGGGCTGAATTATGGCTGCGGCGATATTCGTGCGGCCAGAAATCCGGACAAGGAAATGCGATTTTGCGATTTTCAAAAATAAAAATGAAAAAGTTTGAAAAAACGCTTGACGCCTTCATACAGGGGTGGTATAGTACACAAGCTTGCTCGTGAGGGCGAGCCAAGAACCTTGAAAATCAAAGATCAGACAGTACAAACAACCCTGAAATCTCTGTGAAAACAGAGGGCTTGCGGACATTTTTCAAATGTGTTCGTGAGCTTCCAAAAGAATTTCAAAAAAGAACCAAACCAAGTAATAACGGGTAAAATAACTGAGAAAGACCAACGTTATTTTGACCGGAACGAACAAACTTTAAATTGAGAGTTCGATCCTGGCTCAGGATGAACGCTGGCGGCGTGCTTAACACATGCAAGTCGAACGAGAAATGGAGACGGAAACCTTCGGGCGGAAGGCTTCATTTCGAGTGGCGGACGGGTGAGTAACGCGTGGGTAACCTGCCTCATACAGGGGGATAACAGTTGGAAACGACTGTTAATACCGCATAAGACCACAGCACCGCATGGTGCGGGGGTAAAAACTCCGGTGGTATGAGATGGACCCGCGTTCGATTAGCCAGTTGGCGGGGTAACGGCCCACCAAAGCGACGATCG
Source organism: Stomatobaculum sp. F0698 (assembly GCF_030644385.1). Lineage (GTDB taxonomy): Bacteria > Bacillota > Clostridia > Lachnospirales > Lachnospiraceae > Moryella. The sequence goes on from NZ_CP130060.1 coordinate 525,759, forward strand.
ATAGCCGATCTGAGAGGATGACCGGCCACATTGGGACTGAGACACGGCCCAAACTCCTACGGGAGGCAGCAGTGGGGAATATTGCACAATGGGGGAAACCCTGATGCAGCGACGCCGCGTGAGTGAAGAAGTACTTCGGTATGTAAAGCTCTATCAGCAGGGAAGAAAATGACGGTACCTGAGTAAGAAGCCCCGGCTAACTACGTGCCAGCAGCCGCGGTAATACGTAGGGGGCAAGCGTTATCCGGATTTACTGGGTGTAAAGGGAGCGCAGACGGTTGCGCAAGTCTGAAGTGAAATCCCGAGGCTTAACCACGGGACTGCTTTGGAAACTGTGCGACTTGAGTATCGGAGGGGCAGGCGGAATTCCTAGTGTAGCGGTGAAATGCGTAGATATTAGGAAGAACACCGGTGGCGAAGGCGGCCTGCTGGACGAAAACTGACGTTGAGGCTCGAAGGCGTGGGGAGCAAACAGGATTAGATACCCTGGTAGTCCACGCGGTAAACGATGAATACTAGGTGTTGGTGCCCCAAGGGCATCGGTGCCGTCGCAAACGCAATAAGTATTCCACCTGGGGAGTACGTTCGCAAGAATGAAACTCAAAGGAATTGACGGGGACCCGCACAAGCAGTGGAGCATGTGGTTTAATTCGAAGCAACGCGAAGAACCTTACCAAATCTTGACATCCTTCTGACCGCACCGTAATGGGTGCTTTCCTTCGGGACAGGAGTGACAGGTGGTGCATGGTTGTCGTCAGCTCGTGTCGTGAGATGTTGGGTTAAGTCCCGCAACGAGCGCAACCCCTATTGCCGGTAGCCAGCAGGTAAAGCTGGGCACTCCGGCGAGACTGCCCGGGATAACCGGGAGGAAGGCGGGGATGACGTCAAATCATCATGCCCCTTATGATTTGGGCAACACACGTGCTACAATGGCGTTAACAAAGAGAAGCGAGAACGCGAGTTTAAGCAAAGCTCAAAAATAACGTCTCAGTTCGGACTGCAGTCTGCAACTCGACTGCACGAAGCCGGAATTGCTAGTAATCGCGAATCAGCATGTCGCGGTGAATACGTTCCCGGGTCTTGTACACACCGCCCGTCACACCATGGGAGTCAGCAACGCCCGAAGTCAGTGACCCAACCGCAAGGAGGGAGCTGCCGAAGGCGGGGCGGATAACTGGGGTGAAGTCGTAACAAGGTAGCCGTATCGGAAGGTGCGGCTGGATCACCTCCTTTCTAAGGAAGAAGTAAGGGTTGTTTGTGCTGTCTGGTTTTTGATCAAAGGTTCGCACCGGATTTCCGGTGTCGATACGTCTTCTTGAAACACCCGTTCCCATCCCGAACACGACGGTTAAGAGGAGGACGGCCGAAGGTACTATGTTGGTAACGACATGGGAGAATAGGTGGGCGCCGGAATTTTTCTTTTTTTCATAAGCGATCGGAACGCTTGAGCCGCAAGGCTGGAACGCTCCTATGGCTGATGAAAATCAGCTTTTGCACCTTGAAAATCGCATACAGAATGAATATTCAATTAAGAATATCTAGACATCCGAGGTGATACGATGAAAGTCGTATCCGATAGATGTGACGAAAGTCATGTCTATAATGTAAATAATACGTAACTCTGTGAGAGCAGAGTTGACCAAACCGCATGTTCTTACGCTAGAGAACATGTAAGAGGTTAAACAGAAAAGAGCGTAGGGCGGATGCCTTGGCACTAAGAGCCGATGAAGGACGTGATAAGCTGCGATAAGCTGCGGGGAAGAGCAAATATCTATTGATCCGCAGATTTCCGAATGGGGAAACCTACTGCAGAAGACCTGCAGTGACTGTGCGTAAATCCATAGCGTACAGCCGGGAACCCGCTGAACTGAAACATCTAAGTAGGCGGAGGAAGAGAAAACAACAGTGATTCCGTAAGTAGTGGCGAGCGAACACGGAAGAGCCCAAACCGCGGTGCGTGCACCGCGGGGTTCGGACTGCGTAAGGGAATTGAATGGTTACCGGAAGGACTTTGGAAAAGTCCGCCACAGAGGGTGAAAGCCCCGTACGGGAAAACGATTCGAAACCCGGCAGGATCCAGAGTACCACGAGACACGTGAAACCTTGTGGGAATACGGGGGGACCACCCCCTAAGGCTAAATACTACTTAGTGACCGATAGTGCATAGTACTGTGAAGGAAAGGTGAAAAGGACCCCGGGAGGGGAGTGAAAAAGAACCTGAAACCCTATGTTTACATGCAGTGGAAGTGCGATACATGAACGCACAACCGCGTACTTTTTGTAGAACGGTCCGGCGAGTTGCCGGTGCTGGCAAGGTTAAGGACTACAGGTCCGGAGCCGAAGGGAAACCGAGTCTTAATAGGGCTTACAGTCAGCATCGGCAGACCCGAAACCGGGTGATCTATCCATGTCCAGGTTGAAGTTCCCGTAAAAGGGAATGGAGGACCGAACACACATCCGTTGAAAAGGGTGGTGATGAGGTGTGGATAGGGGAGAAATTCCAATCGAACCCGGAGATAGCTGGTTCTCCTCGAAATAGCTTTAGGGCTAGCCTCGACTTAGTCAGACGGAGGTAGAGCACTGAATTCCTGAGGGGGCGTCAAAGCCTACCAAGGGATATCAAACTGCGAATGCCGCACTGATGATGGTCGGGAGTCAGACTGTACGAGATAAGTTGGACAGTCAAAAGGGAAAGAGCCCAGACCTACAGCTAAGGTCCCAAAATACGTGTTAAGTGGAAAAGGATGTGGGATTTCGAAGACAGCTAGGATGTTGGCTTAGAAGCAGCCACACATTCAAAGAGTGCGTAATAGCTCACTAGTCGAGAGGTCCTGCGCCGAAAATTTCCGGGGCTAAAACACGATACCGAAGCTTAGGAATGTAGCAATACATTGGTAGAGGAGCAATCTCAGAGTGCCGAAGCGTTACCGTAAGGAAGCGTGGAGTTCTGAGAAGAGAGAATGCCGGAATGAGTAGCGAGAATGATGTGAGAATCATCATGGCCGAATATCCAAGGATTCCAGGGTAAAGCTGATCTGCCCTGGGTAAGTCGGGACCTAAGGCGAGGGAGAGATCCGTAGTCGATGGACAGCAGGTTCATATTCCTGCACCTGACATGATCAGAACTGTGGGGACACAGGAACGAAACCGGACCCGGGAGAGCAAAGACCGGGCGAAGCGAAGTTAGGAGTGTGGTAGGCAAATCCGCCATACAATCCGAAAGCGTGATAGGGAGCGAAATATAAGTAGCGAAGCCGGTGGAGGGACTGTCGAGAAAAGCCGCTATTGTATCATGTCAGCCCGTACCGCAAACCGACACAGGTGGATGAGGAGAGAATCCTAAGGCCGGCGGGAGAAGCATTGTTAAGGAACTCGGCAAAATGACCCCGTAACTTCGGGAGAAGGGGTGCTGCAGAGATGCAGCCGCAGAGAAAAGGCTCAAGCAACTGTTTAGCAAAAACACAGGTCTATGCGAAACCGTAAGGTGAGGTATATGGGCTGACGCCTGCCCGGTGCTGGAAGGTTAAGAGGAGAGGTTAGCGCAAGCGAAGCTTTGAATTTAAGCCCCAGTAAACGGCGGCCGTAACTATAACGGTCCTAAGGTAGCGAAATTCCTTGTCGGGTAAGTTCCGACCCGCACGAAAGGCGTAATGATTTGAGCGCTGTCTCAACAATGCACCCGGTGAAATTGAAGTACCAGTGAAGATGCTGGTGACCTGCGCCAGGACGGAAAGACCCCATGGAGCTTTACTCCAGCTTGATACCGGGATTCGGTGTTACTCGTACAGGATAGGTGGGAGGCTAAGAAGGAAGGACGCCAGTTTTTCCGGAGCCGCTGTTGGGATACCACCCCTGTGGCACTGGATTTCTAACCTACATCCGTAATCCGGATGGGGGACAATGTCAGGTGGGGAGTTTGACTGGGGCGGTCGCCTCCGAAAGAGTATCGGAGGCGCTCAAAGGTTCCCTCAGAATGGTTGGAAACCATTCGAAGAGCGCAAAGGCAGAAGGGAGCTTGACTGCGACACCGACGGGTGGAGCAGGTACGAAAGTAGGACTTAGTGATCCGGTGGTATAAAGTGGGATTGCCATCGCTCAACGGATAAAAGCTACCCTGGGGATAACAGGCTTATCACTCCCAAGAGTTCACATCGACGGAGTGGTTTGGCACCTCGATGTCGGCTCATCGCATCCTGGGGCTGAAGTCGGTCCCAAGGGTTGGGCTGTTCGCCCATTAAAGCGGTACGCGAGCTGGGTTCAGAACGTCGTGAGACAGTTCGGTCCCTATCCGGCGCGGGCGTAAGATATCTGAGAGGAGCTGTCCTTAGTACGAGAGGACCGGGATGGACTGACCACTGGTGCACCGGTTGGGGAGCAACCCCATGGCCGGGTAGCCAAGTCGGGACGGGATAAACGCTGAAGGCATCTAAGCGTGAAGCCCCCCTCAAGATGGGATATCTCATGCGAAAGCGGTAAGACCCCTTGAAGACGACAAGGTAGATAGGAGAGAGGTGTAAGCGTGGCGACACGTTCAGCTGACTCTTACTAATCGGTCGAGGGTTTAACCAAAGGGTTTGGGAAAAAGAGATGAATAGATAGAATTCTGTGTGCGGTTTTCAGGGTGTAAACATGCGATAGTGGCGTAGTTGGTAACGCGCGACCTTGCCAAGGTCGAGACCGCGGGTTCGAGTCCCGTCTATCGCTCTCTGAAAAGAGCGCCCTGCTTTGGCAGGGCGCTTTTCCTGTTTGTCTCTTTGTACGCTGTCGTTCAAAGTCCGTGGCTTTTGCGTCTTTTGGCGGCCTGTTCATATACTTCGTTGTCAGCACGAACACCTATGACAACAATCAGCATCTTGTCTTTTTCACGCACCAGGGAGTAGACAATTCTGATTCCTGCCTTATTGCCTAAAGGTTTCCCGAGACCGCCTTCTTCCGCAGGCCTCGGGTCTGCCTGTACTTTTTGAATCGCTTTCAGGGTAAGTACTTGAGAAGAAGCGTCCAAACGTTTTAAATCTTTGACCGCTTCCGGAAGATACTCTACTTGCCAGTTCATTCGAGCTCCACATCTTCTTCTCCGAGCAGGTCGGCGGCAGAAAGACCGAGTTCACGGTAAACTTCTTCTTGAGAAACGGTTTTTGAGAGGTCCGCACGGGACATCCGATCCGACGCAAGCAACAGAAGACGCGCATCACAGATCTCATCAATCAGTTTTGCATACTCGTCCGGAGAAAGCAGTACGCATTCCGCAGTATTGTTCTTCATAACGACCTTAGCGCCGCTCTTCTTTACTTCTTCGAAAATTTTGCCGGCCAAGCCGCGATTAAACTGATTGATTGGAACTGTGTCCCGCAATGCACTCATGACACTTTTCATATGTTTTTCTCCTTTATGTAGATAGCTTAGAATACGGCGAGAAATAAGTCAATAAATTGAACGGTAAATTTACTGTTCTCGCCTTTTTGCGGGAAATCGGCTATACTGGGGCGAGCAAAGCAGAAGCAAAGGAGTGTTTTAGAGAGATGCAATACGAAGGCGATGTCTACCGCCCGCCGAGTGAGGCGCGCAGTTTAATTATTCAGGTAACCATAGGATGTTCGCACAATAAGTGCACCTTTTGCCATATGTACACGGACAAGCAGTTCCGCGTGCGGAAACGGGAGGAGATACTGGCGGATCTCGACGAGTGCCGGGATACTTACGGCCCCTACGTGCAGCGTGTCTTCTTCGCGGACGGCGACGCGCTGGTTGTGAAGACCGAACTGCTCTTGGAACTTTTACACTATGTGAAGAAAAACTTCCCCTATGCGGAGCGCATTACCTCCTACGGAACGGCGAAGGATGTGCTCCGAAAGTCGGAGGATGAGCTGGTAGCGCTTCGAAAAGCCGGACTCGCAATGATTTACCTCGGCGCGGAGTCGGGGGACGATGAAGTCCTCGTGCACATTCAAAAGGGCGAAACAGCGGCCGAGATTATCGCGGCCGGTCAAAAGTTGAAGCGCTGCGGCATTCAGACCTCGGTGACCTTAATTTCCGGCCTCGGCGGCAGTGCAGGCATGGAAGCACACGCAGTGAAGTCCGCGGAGCTCATCAACGCGATGAACCCGGAATACGCTTCCATTCTGACCCTGCACCTCTCGCCGGAGTCGCCCATGGCGAAGGAGATTCAGCGGGGGGAGATGGAGCTCTTAAAACCGGATCAGATCATGGATGAGACGGAGCTCTTCTTAACGCATATCGACTCGCCGGGAACGGTGTTCCGTACGAATCATGCCTCGAATTATCTGGCGCTTGCAGGGACCTTTAATGAGGATCTGCCGCGTCTCCTTCGTGAGGTGCGCGAAGCACGGGAGCACAGCCGCTATCGCATGGAGAGTTGGCGTAGAAGGCTCTGAGGGCTTGGCGAAGAAAGCGAAGCAACTGCTGTGGCTGCCGTGCGGACGGAGCATACCGCAAAAAGAGAAAAAAAGAGAGAGACCGCGGCGAAATGCGGTTTCTCTCTTTTTATAACGTACTACTGCCGAGAAGGCCGGGACGGAAAACAGTATCGAGACAGCGTTTTCAGGCAACGCAAGCTTTACTTTACATCCGCCTCTGCGGCGTCCGAGAGGGCACGGTAGCGCGTTGTGACCTCGTCGATAAATTCCGCCTCAATGTCGGTGGGGCGCTTATTTTCTTTTGTGATAATTCCGAAACGCAGGTGCTCGTTGCTCGCGCGAAGCGGAATGTTGGCGACTTTATAGTGCAGTCCCTCATCCGGATACTTCGGGATGCCTATGGTGTAAAAATTCGAGTGTGCGAGCAGGCGGATTTGTTCCATGCGGTCGTTCACGTAGATAATTTTCGCAGAGTCGTTCAGGTCCACAACACCGTTCTCGGTTGCGATGTGGTAGAAGAAGTCCTCGTACTGGCCGATGTAGCGCACAAAGCCGTAGTTCAAAAGATCGCGGATATCCAGTTCGCTGACCTCTTTATCCCGGAGCAATTCATGTTCCGCGGAGAGAAAGACATAGGGCTTAAAGCGGGCTATGCTCTGAAAGCGAAGCCGCTTGTTCTCAAAATTGCGGAGCATGCTCTCGCTCTCGGAGACGGAGAAATGCAGGACACCGATTTCGGAGTAGCCGCTGGCCACATCGTCCACCACATCCATGGAATCGGTCTCGCGGAGGCGCAGGAAGAGGCTCTCCCTGTCCTGATGCCGACAGGCGACATCGTTAAAGCAGACCGCGGTGTGCGAGAAACGTGTCATCGAGACCACAAGGCGACTGCCCTGGCGGTGGGTCTGATTGATGAAGCGGTCCAGACTGTTCATCTCTTCCAGAATAATTTGGCAGTGGGAGAGGAAACTTTCGCCGTTTCTGGTGAGGCGCACGCCCTGATTGGTGCGCTGAAACAAATCAAAGCCGACTTCCTCTTCTATGCTCTTGATGATGTGAGAAAGTTGCGGTTGGGAAATATACATGGCCTTTGCGGCCTGATTGATGGAACCGTAGCGGGCAACACCCACGAAATATTTGAGATTTTTTGTATCCAAGCAAGCCTCCATATCAGAATCACGGCAAACGGTCTGCGAAACATACTGAGTTCTTATCATACCATAAAACGGAGTCCTGCGCTTCTCAATTGACAGTAAGGCTTGCATTGCTTAGAATAACAGAGGTTGGCGCCCGTGGCGGAATTGGCAGACGCGCCGGATTTAGGTTCCGGTGGGAGACCGTGCAGGTTCAAGTCCTGTCGGGCGCAGGTAGGCGGTTTCAAAAAAGCGGTTCACGGGCCTTGGGGGCCGTGAACCGCTTTTGCATTCTAAATGCAAGGATAGTACAATAGAGCGAGAATCGAAACCGAAGGGGGGATGCGCATATGACGCGGCGAGAGACTTACGGTACTTTGGCTGTGCTTTGTTTGCTGATGACAGCGGGCCTCACTGCCTGCCGGGCGGGCGAGACAGGACGCGGGAGCGCAGCGACCCAAGAAGAAATTCGGAGCAACGCACCGGGCGACGGATGTCGCTTTCGAGACCTCACGGCGGAGTCCGTCGAAGTGGGTCTGGAACCCGGTCAGACTACGCCAGAGGAGGAAACGAGGTGAAGCAAGGTAAGTCAGGGTTGAACGCGCGCATCGGCACGGCGGTACTCGCCGCAGCGCTCGGACTGCTCACGGCCTGCGGCGGAAAAAGTAAGGCCGAGACCGAGAGCAGTGCAAAGGCCTTGGAAATTCAGGCGGAGACCGCCATCCCGGATATCAAGGCCGCATCCGCGGAGGCGGCCGAGAGCGAGGAGGCGGCGCAGACCGTGACCGTCCCCCTGCAGATTGAGAAGCACAAGCAGGAGGGACGACACATGGTGCGCGCAGGAGATCGCACCATTTCGGTGCCGACTTCCTTTGAGGGTCTCCTCAAAGAAGGTGCGGTCTTCAGCGGCGAAAACGACATCGTAAAGGCCGGGGCAACCGGAAGCTGCCGGGTGCAGTACCGGGGATCCTTCGGGCACATCCGCATCAATGTCCGGAACAACGCGGACCATGACCTGCCGGTCAAGGAATGTACGATTAAGGGCATCGACATCGGCAGCGCGGAACCGGATCCGGAGCTCACGCTCTACGGAATACCGATGGGGGCCACGAGACAGCAGATTGCGGATGTCTACGGCGAGCCTTTCTCAAAGACCTTTGACGATGAAAACCACACGTCCAATATGGTCTACCAGTTCGGAGATGAGATTTATTCCAATCAGGTGGTCATGATACTCTTTAAGAACGGAAGGGCCGTGCGCGCCATTTACGATGACTTCTCGCTCTCGGAGCGCTGAGACAGATATCTGCGGCGTGTCAGGAAGAGACTGAGGCTCAGGGCAACGGAGGTTGTAATCCAGCTGATCGGATAGGCCGTCATGAGGGTCAAGATGTCGCGGTGAAGCGGCACGGCCAGGAATATCCAGAACATGCGGAGCACACAGACTCCGAGCATGGTGAGTATCATCGGCATCCAGCTGTTGCCCATACCGCGGAGCGTGCCGGAACAAATCTCAATCGGGATGTAGGTGATGAAGAACGGCACCACAAAGTGAATCAGACGATTGCAGATTGCAAGCACATCCGGGTCTTTGGTGAAGAAGCGCAGGAAGTTCATGCCGAAGAGCCAAATGATGCCGGAGAGCAGCAGGGTGCCGATTGCCGAGAGTAAGAGTGCGGCACGGAAGCCGCGAAAAGCGCGATCGGTCTTTCCCGCGCCGTAGTTCTGTCCGACAAAGGTTGTGATGGCAATACCGAAGGCATTGATGACCATCCAGAAAATCACGTCCATCTTGCCGTAAGCCGTGACTGCGGCAATCGTGTTGGTGCCGAAGCTGTTGATGGTCGCCTGAACAATGATATTCGAAACCGTGTACATGGTACTCTGCAGACCGGCCGGGAGCCCCACGTAAATCATCTTTTTAAGCCAGAAGGGCTCAAGCCGCAGCTGGCTCGGAATGAGGCGCACGTCGCTCTTCGTGCGGAGCAGGACAAAGAGTACCATGACCGCGGAAGCGAGCTGCGAGAGTATGGTTGCGAGCGCCGCGCCCGAGACACCGAGGCGGAGGTAGGCCACAAAGATAAGGTCGAGCACAATGTTACATAAGCAGCTTAGTATCAAAAAGTAGAGCGGTCGCTTGGAGTCGCCGATTGCGCGAAGCACTGCGGCTCCCATGTTGTAAAAGAGGTTCGGAATCATGCCGAGGAAGAAGATGCGAAGATACGCACTGGCTTCCGGCATAATCTCCTCCGGGAGGGACATCGCGCGGAGCGAAACGTTTGTCAGCGCAAGGCCGAGCACCATAATCACGACGCCGGAGAGCAGCGAAAAGGTAAGAGCCGTGTGTACGCTCTTTGAAACAGCCCTGTGATCCTTCGCCCCGTAGTACTGCGAGATAATGACACCGCAGCCCGAGGAGAGGCCGATAAAGAAACCGACAAAGAGATTTACCAGCTGTCCCGTCGCACCGCCGACCGCGGCGAGCGCGGTGTTGGTGCCGACAAAGTTGCCCACAATAATGGTATCAACCGTATTGTAGAGCTGTTGAAAGAAGGTACCGAGCAGGATGGGAAAGAAAAAGAGCAGAAGTTGCGCGGTGATGGGCCCTGTCGTAATGGACGGTGCCTGACTTTTGGACTGCATGGAGATCTCCTTTTGAAACAATCGTAATTGTGTGTCCGAAAAGCATAGCACAGGGACGGTCGAAAGAAAAGATTCGCACACCAAAAAGAAAAGAAGTGCTATACTAAGTAGAACAACAGAATGATTTGGGCGGCCTGCCGCTTTGGCAGCGCGCGCCGGAAGGTCTTATTTTTATGGCAAAAAACAAACGGAAAGTAAAGAAAACAAAGGTGCAGCTGTTTTTCGGCTGGCTGCGCGGCGGTGACTTTGAACCGGATGACGAGGACGAGGATTTGCCCGAGGGCGGAGGCTCCGGGGACGGCGGCGATAACCGGGGCAGAAAGGGCGGCGGAGGCGGAAGCTTCCTGATGCCCTTGTTGCTCCTTCTGTCTGTCGTCTTTTTGATCTTTAACTTTATTCGCCCGCTCAGCGGGGGACAGGGCAGTGTGCAGAGCAAGGAGGTCAGTTACAGCGACTTTCTTCGCATGGTCGATGATAAAATCATTGTCAGCGCCAAAATCGGAAATTCGGTCATTCGCTTTGACGCAAAGCCGGAGGGGCAGAAGTACACGAGCCATTATGTGACAACGCGCATGGACAGCGACCGGGATCTCCCCGAGAAGCTCTACCGGGCAGGCGCGGTCGTGACGCGGGAGCGCTTTGATATCATGAGTGTGCTGCTCTCGGGTGCGGCGCTCTTTTTGCCTGTCATTATGATTTTCGGTGCGATGAACTTCCTCATGCGGCGCATGGGCGTCGGCGGGGGCGGCGGCGGTTTCATGGGCGGTGTCGCGAAGAGCAATGCGAAGGTCTATGTGCAGAAGGAGACCGGCGTGACCTTTGCCGATGTCGCAGGTGAGGACGAGGCGAAGGAGAGTCTGACCGAGATTGTCGACTTCCTGCATAACCCCGAGCGCTTCCGGGAAATCGGCGCAAAGCTGCCGAAGGGGGCTCTCTTGGTGGGACCGCCCGGAACCGGTAAGACCCTGCTTGCAAAGGCAGTCGCGGGTGAGGCCAATGTGCCCTTCTTCTCGCTCTCGGGTTCCGATTTCGTTGAAATGTACGTGGGTGTCGGTGCCTCCCGTGTTCGCGACCTCTTCCGCCAGGCGCAGGAGGCTGCGCCCTGCATCATCTTTATCGACGAGATCGATGCGATCGGAAAGAGCCGTGATTCGCGCTACGGCGGCGGCAACGACGAGCGGGAGCAGACTCTGAACCAGCTGCTCTCGGAGATGGATGGTTTTGATTCTTCCAAGGGTCTCCTGGTGCTCGGTGCAACCAACCGACCGGAGATTTTGGACCCCGCACTGCTGCGCCCGGGTCGCTTTGACCGCCGCGTCATTGTGGAGAGGCCGGACTTAAAAGGCAGAATCGAGATTCTCAAGGTGCACGCGAAGGATGTGCTTCTCGATGACACGGTGGATTTCGATGCCATCGGTCTTGCGACCAGCGGCGCGGTGGGCTCCGAGCTCGCCAATATGGTGAACGAGGCGGCCATCCTTGCGGTCAAGAACGGGCGCAAGGCAGTGAGCCAGAAGGATCTCTTTGAGTCGGTCGAGGTGGTGCTGGTCGGTAAGGAGAAGAAGGACCGCGTGATGAACCAGAAGGAGAGACGCATTGTCTCCTATCACGAGGTGGGGCATGCGCTGATCTCCGCACTCCAGAAGAACACGGAGCCGGTGCAGAAGATTACGATTGTGCCGCGCACCATGGGCGCCCTCGGCTATGTCATGTACGTGCCCGAGGAGGAGACCTATCTCATGTCGAAGCGCGAGCTCGAGGAGAGACTGGTTTCGATGCTCGGCGGCAGAGCCGCGGAAGAGCTGGTCTTCGGTGATGTCACGACCGGCGCGCAGAACGACATTGAGCAGGCGACCAACATCGCAAAGTCGATGGTGACCCTCTACGGCATGAGCGAGAGCTTCGGCCTCATGGGACTCGCAAAGATTGAGAACCAGTACCTCTCCGGCCGCAGTGTGATGGATTGCTCCGATCAGACGGCGGCACAGGTGGACAAGGAAGTGGAGCGCATTCTGAAGGCGGCGTATCAGACCGCCCTCGGCCTGCTCCGCGAGAACCGCATGGTGCTGGATCAGATTGCGGACTTCTTGATTAACCGAGAGACCATCACCGGCAAGGAGTTCATGCAGATTTTGCGTAAGGTGAAGAACCTGCCGACCCCGCTCTCCGAGCAGGAGCCCATCCTGATCTGAGGCGGATCGCAAAATAAAAAGCCCGGAAACATTTGCGTGAGCGCGCGTGTTTCCGGGTTTTTTGTTCGTCCGGGGGATTGTCTTTCAAATAAAATGTTTGTTTGGAGGAAAATGTCATGAAGCATGCCGGCTGTCCTTCTTGTGGGAGGGCCTTGTATGAAATTTTACAACGCGGCCTACATGCGGATAAAAGCAAGGGGACACCCGACGGGTGTCCCCTTCTGTAGGAGAAGAAGTTCTCAGTGATAGATTTTCTTGTTCTCGTAGCGCGGCTCGCTGGTCAGTTGGAGACCCAGTTTATTCATGATGCGGATATCCACCTCGGAGAGCATGACGGAAGTGTGCACCTGGCAGCCGCGAAGTTTTTTCAGCTGCTCGAGGGCGTGCGCCGCATTCGGATCGCTCGCCGCGTTCATGGAGAGCGCAATCAGAATCTCGTCGGTGTGAAGGCGCGGGTTCTTTGAGCCGAGATACTTGACCTTTAAGGTCTGCACCGGCTCAATGACGGTCGGAGAGATGAGCTTAATCTCATCCGGGATATCGCCGAGCGTTTTCACGGCATTTAAGAGCACGGCTGCACTCGCGCCGAGGAGCTCGGAGGTTTTGCCGGTCACAATGCGGCCGTCCGGCAGTTCCAGGGCAGCCGCCGGCGCGCCGGTGACTTCTGCCTTGAGGAGGGCCGCATGCACAACAGGACGATTGCTTGCGGTGACACCGGCCTGCTTCATCAGGAACTCAATCTTGGTGACCTCGGACTTCTCGGCATCGCCCTCCACGAGGCGATTCATGCCGGTGTACCAGCGGCGAATGATTTCCTGGCGGCCCGCTTCGCGGCAGGCTTCATCGTCCACAATGCAATTGCCTGCCATGTTAACGCCCATATCGGTCGGAGACTTGTAGGGGCAGCTGCCGTAGATGCCCTCAAACATGGCCGAGAGCACGGGGAAAATCTCCACGTCACGGTTGTAGTTGACGGTCGTCACGCCGTAGGCTTCCAGATGGAAGGGGTCTATCATGTTGACATCGTTTAAGTCTGCGGTCGCAGCCTCGTAGGCGAGATTTACCGGGTGATTCAGCGGGAGGTTCCAAACCGGGAAGGTCTCGAACTTTGCATAGCCCGCCTTGATGCCGCGGCGATTCTCGTGGTAGAGCTGGGAGAGACAGGTTGCCATCTTGCCGCTGCCCGGGCCGGGAGCGGTCACAATGACCAGCGGTCTCGTGGTTTCGATGTACTCGTTTCTGCCGTAGCCGTTCTCACTTACAATGAAGGGAATGTCGGCCGGATAGCCGTCAATCGAGTAGTGGCGATACACCTTGACGCCCATGGACTGGAGCTTTGTCTTGAATTGATCCGCTGCGGGGGTATAGCGGGTGATGACAACGGAGCCGACGTAGAGACCGGAGTCCCGGAAGGCCTGAATGAGGCGGAGCACATCGACATCGTAGGTGATGCCGAGATCGCCGCGAATCTTATTTTTTTCAATATCCGCCGCGGAGATGGCGATTACGATTTCCGCCTGATCCGCGAGCTGCAGCAACATGCGAAGCTTGCTGTCCGGCTGAAAGCCCGGGAGAACGCGGGAAGCGTGGTAGTCGTCGAAGAGTTTGCCGCCGAATTCCAAATAGAGTTTGTCTCCGAACTTGGAAATGCGCTCGCGAATGTGCTCGGACTGCATCTTGAGGTATTTTTCGTTGTCAAAACCGATTTTCATATCCACTCCTTTGCGCGAGGCCGCCCGGCCCTGTGTCGGGTGACATCATACACGCACGAGATTGTATCATAGCTCCGAGAAAATGTGGTATACTTTTCGCTATGAATACGCAAGCGTGCCCAATGCCGGGGGCCTTTTACCGGCAGAGCGAAAAGAAGCTGTATCAGGTTCGCTGCCTCGCAATCGATGCGGAGAGCGGCGAGTCCCTTGTCATTTGTCAGGCCTTGTTCGGAGACTTTCGACTCGAGGCGTATCGGGAATCGCGTTTTGCCGAGCTCTTTCAGCCGACGGAAGTGCCGTGCGCGGAGACCTCTGCGTGCACTTGCGACACACCGGGATCCGTTGCCGAGACCGAGGCCTCCGCAGGAGAGCAGGGCGAGGTCGAGGCAGCAGCGGAAGAACCGTGCGAAGCCAAGGCGGAAAAACGTCAGCCCATTCCGGAGCCCGCGCCGGAAGAGCGGGATCGACTGTTCCTGCATTTCCTGGAACTGCAGAGTCCGCACGAGCGCCGCATTTTCCTCGAAGAAGAGAGAGACAATCTGAGCGTGCGTGACATTGCGCGGATTGCGACCTCGCTGGAGCTTGAGGACAGCGGGGAGCCGGAGGATCAGCTTCGGAACGCCTTTGCGGCACTGCGCCTGCAGGAGCGCTACGAAAAAGAGCGCGGCCATCGCCATGTTTGACATCGCCGAGGAGCTGAAGAAGCTCCCGCCGAGCCCGGGTGTATACATCATGCACGACAAGCGGGATGAAATCATCTATGTCGGCAAGGCAATCTCGCTTCGGAACCGCGTGCGGCAGTACTTCCAGTCTTCGCGGGGCAAGAGCCCGAAAATCATGCAGATGGTGAGCCGCATTGCCCGCTTCGAGTACATCGTGACGGACTCGGAGCTCGAGGCCCTGGTGCTTGAAAATAACCTCATTAAGGAAAACCGCCCGCGCTACAACACCATGCTGCGGGACGATAAAACCTATCCCTATATCAAGGTGACGGTGCGGGAGGCCTTCCCGCGCATTTTCATGACGCGGCAGATGAAGAAGGACAAGGCAAAGTACTTCGGTCCCTTCAGCTCCGCGCAGTCGGTGCGAAAAACCCTGGACTTCATGTATCGGGCGTTTCAGCTCCGGGACTGTAAACGGGTGCTGCCGCGGGACATCGGCAAGGAGAGACCCTGTCTCAACTACCACATTCACCAGTGCGGTGCGCCCTGTGCGGGCTATATGGGCGAGGCAGCCTACCGCGAAAATGTGGACGCCGCACTCGACTTTTTAAACGGTCGCTTTGCGCCTGTTGTGAAGAAGTTACAGGCGGAGATGGAGGCGGCGGCGGAGCAGATGGAGTTTGAGCGCGCCGCGGAAGTCAGGGATCTTCTCCGCAGCATAGAGCACATCGAACAGAGACAAAAGATTACCTCCGACGGCATGGAGGACAGGGACATCATTGCGCTGGGACGCGATGAGAGAGAGGCGGTTGTCCAGATTTTCTTTGTCCGCGAGGGCAGAATTGTGGGAAGAGAGCACCACTACCTCCACATTGCGATGGAGGACGAGAGCCGGGAATTACTTGAGAGTTTTGTGAAGCAGTTCTATGCGGGGACACCCTTTATCCCGCAGGAAATCTGGCTGCAGGAGGAGCTCTCGGATACGGCGCTCCTCACGGACTGGCTCTCCGCGAAGCGCGGTGCGCGCGTAAAGCTTGTGGTTCCGAAGAAGGGACAGAAGGAAAAGCTCATGGAGCTCGCGGCGCGGAACGCGGATATGATACTGGAAAAGGACAGACAGCGGCTCCAAATGGACGAGATTCGGAGCAAGGGCGCTGTCCGGGAAATCGAAGCGCTGATCGGCTTGCGGGACGTACACCGCATGGAAGCCTACGATATTTCGAACATCAGCGGTACGCTCTCGGTCGGCTCCATGGTTGTCTTCGAGGACGGCAAGCCGAAGAAGAGTGATTACCGCAAATTCCGCATTCAGACCGTTGTCGGGCCGAACGACTATGCTTCGCTCCGCGAGGTCCTGACGCGCCGTTTGCAGCGCAGTGTCGCGGCGGAGGACGGCAATTTCGTGAAGCTCCCGGACCTTATTTTGATGGACGGCGGCAGAGGGCAGGTCAACATTGCCCTCGAAGTAATCGAGCGTTTCAACCTACAAATCCCGGTCTGCGGCATGGTCAAGGACGACAGGCACAGGACGCGGGGCGTCTGGTTCGAGGGAAGGGAACTTCCGATTTCGGAGCGGAGCGAGGGCTTTAAGCTCATCACCCGCATTCAGGACGAGGCGCACCGCTTTGCCATTGAGTACCACCGCAGTCTCCGCTCCAAGGCGGAGGTGCACTCGGTGCTCGATGATATTCCGGGTGTCGGTGCCGTGCGGCGAAAGACGCTGCTCAGGCAGTACGGCGGCGTGGAGGGCATACGGGCGGCCTCGGTCGAGGAACTCAGCACACTTCCGAATTTCAACGCGCGGGTCGCGGAGGAAGTCTATCGATATTTTCATCGGGAAAGGAGTCAAGAAGATGCACGGCGTGACAGTGACGGAACTGATTCAGAGAAACCACTTTAAAAATCTGACCCCGGAGATCAACACGGACGAAATAATCATCTCCGCGCCGGATATCAACCGCCCGGCGCTCCCGCTGACCGGCTTTTTCGCGCACTTTGACAACGCGAGACTGCAGGTCATCGGCAATGCCGAGACCGAGTACATAGGCCTTATGGACGATGCGCGGCGGGAGCAGATTTTTGACTACATGTGCCGCTTCCGGGTGCCGGGTTTCATCTTCTCGCGGAATTTACAGCCGCATGAGACCGTCTTAAAGAAGTGCCACGAGTACGGCGTCCCCTGCATGGTGACCTCGCAGACCACGGCGGATTTGACCTCGGAGTTAATCCGCTGGTTAAAGACCAAACTCGCGCCCCAGCTTTCGATTCACGGCGTTTTGGTCGATGTCTACGGCGAGGGTGTTCTCATTATGGGAGATTCCGGTGTCGGAAAGAGTGAGGCTGCGCTTGAGCTCATTCGCCGCGGTCACCGTCTGGTCGCGGACGATGTCGTGGAGCTTCGCAAGGTCTCGGAAGTTGCGTTGGTGGGACGTGCGCCCGCGATTACCAAGCACTTCATTGAGCTCCGCGGCATCGGCATCATCGACGTGCGCGCGCTGTTCGGCGCAGAGTGCGTGAAGGATGTGCAGACCGTGGACCTGGTCATCAAGCTCGAGGACTGGGACCGCAGCAAGGACTACGACAGACTCGGCATGGAGGATCAGTACACGGAGATACTCGGCGTGCGCGTGGTCTGCAATACGCTGCCGATACGTCCGGGCCGAAACTTAGCGATTATCTGTGAGACCGCGGCCGTAAACCGCCGCCAGAAGAAGATGGGCTATAACGCTGCGAAGGAGCTCTACCGCCGTGTCAGCGAAAACATGGCAAAGAGCGCCGAAGAACATGAGAGAGAACGGCGCGAAGAGGAGCTGATTGCCGAGCGGAAGCGCATCGGCGAGGCGCTGAACCTGGAGGTCAAAGACAAGATTCTGGGACACCTCGATACGATAGACCAGAGCGATCTCCCGCCGCACTACGGGGAGTTTGAGCGCAGCGGCTACCGGATCGAGTCCGACAGCGCGGATGTCGGGGAGTTGAATTAAAAAGAAAGCGAGGGCTTAGCTTGCGAAGACAGTCGGAACAAGAGCCGCTATCCCGCCACACGAGTTTTCGAATCGGCGGCGCGGCGGATTATTACTATGAGCCGGAAACGGCCGAAGAGCTCAAGTCCCTGCTTGCGCATTGCACGGCAGAGGGCATTCCGAGCGCGGTCATCGGTAACGGTTCGAACCTCCTGGTCGGCGACAAGGGCTTTCGCGGCGCTGTCATACGCCTCGGCGAGGGCTTCGGTGCCATCGAAGTGAACGGAAATTGCTTGAAAGCCGAAGCGGGGGCGCTGCTTGCGAAACTGGCGCGAACGGCCGCGGATGCGGGGCTTAGCGGCCTCGCCTTTGCCGCGGGCATTCCGGGCACGGTCGGCGGCGCGCTGGTCATGAATGCCGGAGCTTACGGCGGCGAGATGAAGGATGTTTTAGAGAGCGCAGAGCTTCTCATGCCGGACGGCAGCGTGCGGTGTTTTACCGGGGAAGAGCTGGAACTCAGCTACCGGCACAGTAAGATTCCGGAACTGGGGGCCATTGTGCTCTCCGCGACCTTTGTTTTAACGCCGGGTGAGAAAGAGGAGATACTTGCGGAGATGAAGCGCTACGCGGAGTCCCGCCGCGAAAAGCAGCCCCTCAATTACCCGAGCGCGGGCTCTGCCTTTAAGCGCCCGCCGGGCGACACGGCGGCGCGGCTTCTCGACGAGGCGGGCTGCAAGGGGCTTCGCATCGGCGGTGCGGCCATCTCGGAAAAGCACGCCGGCTTCCTTGTCAATCTGGAGCATGCGAGCGCTAAGGATGTGCGCGCGGTTCTCACGGCGGCGGCCGAACGGGTCGAAGCGCGCTTCGGCGTGCGACTCGAGCCCGAAATCCGCTTCCTCGGGGAGTTCTGAGCATGTCGTTTTCAGCGGAAATTAAGGAAGAGCTCGCCGAGCTGATTCCGTCGGAGTTCTCGCTTTTTACGGCGGAGTTGCAGGGATTGTTGCTCTACGGCGCGAAATTGACGGAAAAAGAGGGCGGGACAGAACTGCGCTTCCTCAGCGAACACGAGGAAAGTGCGAAGAAATACTTTACATTCATAAGAAAAACGGATAGAATCAAAACAGATTTTGCCATCACAACGCATCATACGAACGGAAAAAACAAGACTTGCACTGCCTTTCTCTCCCCGGAGGACACCGCCGTGCTCCTAGAGAGCGCCGCGCTCGGCTATGAAAACGGGGAGTTTCAAATCGGCAGAAAGGCGGAACAGAAGCTCTCCGGTGAGGAGGAGCGGCGCGCATTTTTGCGGGGGGCCTTTCTCGCTGCGGGGTCTGTTTCCGATCCCGAGCGTTTTTATCACCTGGAGTTTGTATGTTCGGATGAGAACAAGGCTTGGTATCTGAAATTGCTCCTCTCCGCCCTCGGTGAGACGGCGGGGGTTGTGCAGCGAAAGGGACACTACGTCGTATACCTCAAGGACAGCGACGGCATTGTGGCTCTGCTCGGCATGATGGGAGCTTCCCGCGCATTGCTTGCCTTGGAAGAAATTCGCGTGGTGAAGGACATGCGCAACCGTGTGAACCGCACGGTCAATTGTGAGACGGCAAATTTACAGAAGACGGTGGCGGCAGCTTTAAAACAGCGGAAGGACATCGAATACATCCGCGATGCGGAGGGATTCGAGAATCTGCCGTCGACACTTGCAGAGATGGCGGAAATCCGTTTGGAGTATCCGGATGTGTCCCTCAAAGAACTGGGGACGTATCTGAATCCGCCGGTCGGCAAGAGCGGTGTAAACCACAGATTGCGGAAACTCTCGGAGTATGCGGATGAGTTGCGCGGACACGAGAAAAGAGGGTAAAGATGATTAAGAAGTCTATGGTAGTGAAGTTAAACGGCAAGGCGGATGCCATGCCGGCTGCGATGCTGGTCCAGGTTGCAAGCCAGTACGAGAGCAGCATCTATGTGGATGATGCGGACAAGCGCGTCAACGCAAAGAGCATCATGGGCATGATGACCCTTGGACTCGCAAACGGTCTGGAAATTGTCGTGACGGCAGACGGCAAGGATGAGGACGCCGCAATCAGCGGCATTGAGGAATATCTCTGCCAGTAAGCACAGAGAAGACGGAGTTTTAAGCCGGGCGAGTTCGCCCGGTTTTTCTTGTTGCCGCAGAAAGGGCGTTGGAGGTTTTCAGTGGCATTTACACATTTGCACGTACACACGGAATATTCGCTGCTTGACGGCTCCGGAAAGATACCGGAGCTCATTCAGCGCGCAAAGGAACTGGGGCAGACGGCGCTCGCCGTGACCGACCACGGCGTCATGTACGGCGTGATCGATTTTTATAAGGCGGCCAAGGCGGCGGGCATTAAGCCCATACTGGGCTGCGAAATCTATGTGACGCCGGGCTCTCGCTTTGACCGGGACAACAAAAAGGGCGAGGCGCGCTACTACCATTTGATTTTGCTCGCGGAGAACAACGAGGGCTATGAGAACCTCACGAAAATTGTCTCGCGGGGCTTTGTCGACGGCTTTTACTATAAGCCGCGCGTCGATTTTGAGACCCTGCGCGAGTTCTCGAAGGGCATCATCGCGAGTTCCGCCTGCCTTGCGGGCGAGGTGGCGCGAAACCTTGCGGTGAACCGCTACGAGGACGCCAAGGAGGCAGCGCTCCGCTACCGCGATATCTTCGGGGCGGATAACTTTTTCTTGGAGCTCCAGGATCACGGGCTCAGTGTTCAGAAGGCGGTCAATCAGCAGCTCATACAGCTATCGCAAGACACGGGTATCCCGCTGATTGCGACCAACGATATTCACTACACCCAGCCCGAGGACTGGGAGGCACACGACCTCCTGCTCTGCCTCCAGACCGGCAAGAAGGCGAGCGATGAAGACCGCATGCGCTACGAGGGCGGACAGTATTACCTAAAGTCCGAGGAGGAGATGCGTTCTCTCTTTGCCGCGGTCCCCGAGGCTTTGGAGAACACGGCAAAAATCGCCGCGCGCTGCGAGGTCGAGATACGCTTTCATGAATTGAAGCTCCCCGCCTACGATGTCCCTGAGGGCTATGCGGACGCGGCGAGCTATCTGCGCGCCCTCTCGGAAGAGGGCTTCCGCGCGCGCTACCCGGAAGAGCCGGCGGCGCTCCGGGCGCGCTTGGAAGAAGAACTCGCGGTCATAGGCCGCATGGGCTATGTGGACTATTTCCTCATCGTCTGGGACTACATTCACTTTGCGAAGGAGCACGGCATCGGCGTGGGGCCCGGGCGCGGCTCGGCGGCAGGATCGGTGGTCTCGTACTGCCTCGGCATTACCGACATCGACCCCGAAAAATACCAGCTGGTCTTTGAGCGCTTCCTGAACCCGGAGCGCGTCTCCATGCCGGATATCGACGTGGACTTCGCCTACGAGAGACGGCAGGAAGTCATAGACTATGTGGGCAGAAAGTACGGAAAAGAGCGAGTCGTACAGATTATCACCTTCGGTACGCTCGCGGCCAAGGGCGTGGTGCGCGATGTGGGGCGCGTTCTGGATCTCCCCTATGCGCGCTGCGACCAGATTGCAAAGCTGATTCCGAATGATTTAAAGATGACGCTCGACAAGGCCTTGGTGCAGTCGAAGGAGCTCCGCGCGCTCTATGAGAGCGATGAGAGCGTGCACCACTTGATCGACATGTCAAAGCGACTCGAGGGGCTGCCGCGCCACGCTTCGATTCACGCGGCGGGCGTGGTCATTTCGAAGAAGGCGGCGGAAGAGTATGTGCCGCTCGCAAGGGGCGCGGACGGCTCGATTACGACCCAGTTCGGTATGAACACCTTAGAGGAACTGGGGCTTTTAAAGATGGATTTTCTGGGGCTCAGAACCCTGACCGTGATTCAGAATGCCGCCGCGGAGGCGGAGAAGCGGAGCGGGAAGCCGATCGACATGCTGGGCATCGATTTCAACGACCCCGAGGTCATGGCGCTCATCGGGAGCGGCAACACCGAGGGCATATTCCAGCTCGAGAGCGCGGGCATGAAGAGCTTCATGAAGGAGCTAAAGCCTACGACCCTCGAGGATATCATCGCCGGCATCTCCCTGTATCGCCCGGGTCCCATGGACTTTATCCCCCGCTATCTGGAGGGCAAGAACCACCCGGAAGAAGTGCGCTACGAGTGCCCGCAGCTTGAGACCATCCTAAAGCCGACCTACGGCTGCATGGTCTATCAGGAGCAGGTCATGCAGATTGTGCGAGACCTGGCGGGCTACACCTGGGGACGCTCGGATTTGGTGCGCCGCGCCATGAGTAAGAAAAAAGAGTCGGTCATGAAGGAAGAGCGGCAGAACTTTGTCTACGGCAACGAGGCCGAGGGCATACGGGGCTGTGTGAACAACGGCATCAGCGAGGCGGTCGCAAACCATCTCTTTGACGAGATGATGGACTTTGCGAACTACGCTTTTAATAAGAGCCACGCGGCCTGCTATGCCTATGTCTCCTTCCAGACCGCCTGGTTAAAGCACTACTATCCGAAGGAGTTTATGGCGGCGCTCATGACCTCGGTCATAGACAACAGCAGCAAGATTGCCGAGTACATTCTGGTCTGCCGCCAGATGGGCATTCCGATTCTGCCGCCGGATGTAAACGACGGCAAGGCCGTGTTCTCGGTCTCGGGAGAGGGCATACGCTTCGGTCTCTCGGCGATACGCGCGGTCGGAACGGCCGTGAGCGAGGAAATTGTGCGGGAGCGCGAGACGGGAGGTGCCTTCCGATCGCTCGAAGACTTCATAGAGCGCCTCTCGAACAAGGAGGCGAACCGGCGCACGCTCGAGAGCTTTGTGAAGGCGGGCGCGCTGGATTCCATGCCGGGAAACCGCAGACAGAAACTCTTGCTCATCCCGGAGCTGCTCGACAAGAAGGCAAAGCAGAAGAATGCGATTGCGGGTCAGGTATCGCTCTTTGACTTTCTCGGCGAGGAGGCGCGGCAGAGTCTTGAATCCGCCCTTCCGGAGGTCGATGAGTTCCGGAAAGAGGACCTTCTCGCTTTCGAAAAGGAGACAGTCGGGGTCTATCTGAGCGGGCATCCGCTCGATGACGTGCGGGAACTCTGGGAGAAGACCGTGACGGCAAAGACCATAGACTTCCTCGCGGACGATGAGAGCGGCAGGGCAGCGCTTACGGACAGGCAGCAGGCGGTTATCGGCGGCGTGCTCACGAATGTCACGACCAAGATTACGCGAAACAACGATACGATGGCCTTTCTCACCCTAGAGGATTTGGTCGGTACGGTTGAGGTGCTGCTCTTCCCGAAGGCCTATGAGCGCTATCGGGAGCTCTTGATTCCGGATGCCAAGCTCTTTCTCTCCGGCCGTGTTACGATCAGCGATGACGATGTGTCCGGCAAGCTGATTTGCGAGCGGCTGTCCGTCTTCGGCGCGGGCGAGCGCACGCTCTGGATCCAGTTTGCGGATGAGGCTGCCTATCTCGCGCAGCGCGGCGAGCTCCTGCTTCGCCTCGGCAACAGCGAGGGCAAGGACAACGTGAAGATTTACTGCCGCGCGGAGAAAAAAATCATACAGCTCGGGCGGGACTGGCGCGTTTCGGCGGAAGAAAGCTTGCTTGATGAGCTCCGCGCCGTTTTCGGCGCGGAAAATGTGAAGACCAGCGTAAAGCAGAGCCTCTGAAATTGTAAAAGCAGGGGGGCTGTGTTATAGTTTTCACGAGGAAATTCAGGCGCACTGCGGAGGCGCAGCGCGCACAGGGAACAGTGAGGAGGTTCCTGTTATGGCAAAGAAAATTGAGACCATCGGTGTTTTGACAAGCGGCGGCGATGCCCCCGGTATGAATGCGGCAATCCGTGCGGTGGTTCGCACCGCCTTGCACCACGGCATGAAGGTAAAGGGCATCATGCGCGGCTATTCCGGCCTGCTCGATGAGGAATTCATCGACATGGATGCGCGCAGCGTTGCGGACATCATTAACCGCGGCGGCACCATACTCTACACGGCGCGTTGCATGGAGATGGTGACCGAGGAAGGGCAGCGCCAGGCGGCGGAAATCTGCAAAAAGCACGGCATCGACGGTGTGGTCGTGATCGGCGGCGACGGTTCCTTTAAGGGCGCGGGCAAACTCTCGAAGTACGGCATCAACACCATCGGTGTCCCCGGGACCATAGACCTCGACATTGCCTGCACCGAGTACACCATAGGCTTTGACACGGCGGTCAACACCGCAATCGACGCGATCGATAAGGTGCGCGACACCAGTACCTCGCACGAGCGCTGCTCCATCATTGAGGTCATGGGACGCCACGCGGGCTATATTGCGCTCTGGAGCGGCATCGCGACCGGCAGCGACGCGATTTTGATTCCCGAGCACTACGACGGCAACGAGCAGGAGATCATCAACAACATCATCGACAGCCGTCGGCGCGGCAAGAAGCACTTCATCATCATCAACGCGGAGGGCATAGGCCACTCGAGTTCCATGGCAAAGCGCATTGAGGCGGCGACCGGACTCGAGACCCGCGCCACCATACTGGGCTACATGCAGCGCGGCGGTTCGCCTTCCTGTAAGGACCGCTTCTACGCTTCGATTATGGGTTCCAAGGCCGTGGACCTGCTCGCAGAGGGCAAGTCGAATCGTCTGGTCGCCTATCAAAACGGCGAGTTCTGCGATTTCGACATTGAAGAAGCGCTCCGCATGCAGAAGGAGATTCCGGAGTATCAGTTGGAACTCTCCGCAAAGCTGACGCGCTGAGGAGGCATATGGCGGAACATACAGCGGAAAACACCGTGCTCTGCGGGGCAAATTCCTATGTGCAGAAGTTTTATCTGAATCCCGCGTTCCAGAAGCTCCCCGAGAGCATCAAACGCGAGCTGCAAATTCTCTGCGTGAGCATTACGGAGGAAGCGGGCGGCGTGCTTACCCTCGAATTCGATGCGGAGGGCAATCTCCTGTTTAAGGCGAGCGCCGAGGACAGCGACTATCTCTTTGATGAGATTGCGAGCGGCATGAAGATAGGAAGAGCGCGCTTTGACCATCAGGAGCTCCTGGAAGAACTGGAGCTATACTACCGCGTTGTCTTTCTGGGGGAGGAAATTTGAGAGTCGGAGAACTTGTACTGCGGAATGGGCTCATGCTTGCGCCGATGGCAGGCGTCAGCGACCTCCCGTTTCGCCTGCTCTGCCGCGAGCAGGGCGCGGAGCTCGCGGTCACCGAGATGGTAAGCGCGAAGGCCCTGCACTATAAAAATAAGGCGACCGAGGAACTCTTAAAGAGCTGTGAGGCCGATGCGCCGCTTGCGGTGCAGCTGTTCGGCTCTGAGCCGGAAATCTGCGCGGAGGCGGCGGAGGCACTCTCGGAGCGCCCCGAATTTGCCCTGATCGACTTTAACATGGGCTGCCCGATGCCGAAGATTGTCAATAACGGCGACGGCTCGAAGCTTATGACGAAGCCGGAACTCGCGGCGGAAATCATTGCCGCAATGGCAAAAAAAAGCAAAAAGCCGGTGTGCGTGAAAATGCGCGCCGGCTTTACTGAGGAAGAGAAGAACGCACCGGAACTCGCAAAGCGCTTAGAGGCGGCCGGTGCGGCCATGCTCACCGTGCACGGCCGGACGAGAGAACAGTACTACGCGGGAACCGCGGACTGGGACATCATACGGCAGGTCAAAGAGGCGGTCTCGATTCCGGTCATCGGAAACGGTGACATTGTGAGCGGCGAGAGCGCCGCGCGCATGCTGCGGGAGACCGGCTGCGACGGAATCGCGGTGGGGCGCGCCGCGGAGGGAAATCCCTGGATTTTCCGCGAGATACGGGGCTATCTCGAGCGGGGCGAAAACGTCGCGGCGCCGAGCGTTGCGGAGCGCTTTGATCTCATGCGGCGTCACCTCGCCCTGGAGGTAGAAGCGGACGGCGAGCGCATGGCGGTGCGAAAACTGAGAAGCCACTTTGCCTGGTATCTGCACGGCTTTCCGAATGCGGCAAAGTGGAGACATGCAATCAACACAGCGGAGTGTCAGGAAGTACTCCTCAAAATTCTGGAGAGTGCCTTTCAGGCGGCGAATCACCTTGACACAGCGGAAAGTACTTCTCTATAATAGTATGACTGTTTATCAAGAAACCAAGGAGGTTCGCCATGGCGGAGATTAAAAAGAATGTTTTGACCCAAGAGGGTTTGAAGCGCTATGAGGAAGAGCTGCAGGACTTGCGGGTCAATAAGCGCAAGGAGATTGCTGATAAAATCAAAGAGGCAAGAGAGCAGGGCGACCTCTCGGAGAACGCAGAGTACGATGCGGCGAAGGACGAGCAGCGCGACATTGAGGCGAGAATCGGTGAGCTCGAGGAGCTCTTAAAGCACGCAGAGGTTTATGTCTCGGAGGAGACCCCGATTGACCGCGTGGGCATCGGCAGCCTTGTGAAGGTGCTCGACATCGAGGAGGATGAGGAACTTGAGTTCAAGATTGTGGGCTCGCAGGAGGCGGATTCCCTCTCCGGCAAGATTTCCAACGAGTCTCCGGTCGGCGCAAAGCTGCTCGGCAAGGAAGCGGGCGAGGTGGTCACGGTAGAGCTTCCCGCAGGGAACCTCTCCTATAAGATTATCAGCATCACGAAGGAGAACAGTGATGAGTGAAGTAAAGAAGGGCGGAGAGACGCTTGAGCAGGATGTGCACCGCTTAATGCAGGTGCGCCTTGACAAGCTGGACGAGTTAAAAGCAGCGGGCAAGGATCCGTTTGAGCTTACGACCTACGAGCAGAGCCATCACGCCGCGGAAATCAAGGCGCGCTTTGCGGAGCTTCAGGACACGGAAGTCTCGGTCGCCGGCCGCATGATGAGTAAGCGCGTCATGGGCAAGGCGTCTTTTTGTGCGGTTCGCGATTTGAGCGGCGACATTCAGATTTATGTGGCGCGCGATGCGGTCGGTGAAGAGGCATATGCCTTCTTTAAGAAGTACGACATCGGCGATATCATCGGTGTCCGCGGCAAGGTCTTTGAGACCAAGACAGGTGAGATTTCGATTCACGCGGAAGAGCTTACCCTGCTCACAAAGAGCATGCAGCCGCTCCCGGAGAAGTTCCACGGCCTCACCGACACCGATCAGCGCTACCGTCAGCGCTACATTGATCTCGTCATGAACCCAGAGGTGCGCGAGACCTTCGTGAAGCGCTCCAAGATTATCTCCTCGATTCGGAGATATCTGGATGACAGAGGCTTCATGGAAGTCGAGACCCCGATGCTCGTATCAAATGCGGGCGGCGCGGCAGCTCGTCCCTTTGAGACCCACTACAACGCGCTGAGCGAAGATGTGAAGCTCCGCATCTCCCTGGAGCTCTACTTAAAGCGTCTCATTGTCGGCGGTCTGGAGCGCGTCTACGAGATAGGCCGCGTGTTCCGGAACGAGGGCTTGGATGCCCGCCACAACCCCGAGTTCACGCTGATGGAGCTCTATCAGGCGTACACGGACTACGAGGGCATGATGAACCTCACCGAGGACATGTTCCGCCACGTGGCGCGTGAGGTAAACGGCAGCGCGAAGATTATGTACAGCGGCACCGAGATTGACCTCGAGAAGCCCTTCCGCCGCATCACGATGACCGAGGCGGTCAAGGAGTACAGCGGCGTCGATTTCGCGACAATCGAGACCCTCGAAGAGGCGAGAGCTGTCGCGAAGGAGAAGGGCGTCGCATTCGAAGAGAGACACAAGAGAGGCGATATTCTGAACCTCTTCTTCGAGACCTTCTGCGAGGAGCATATGATTCAGCCGACCTTCGTGACCGACCATCCGATCGAGATTTCGCCGCTCACGAAGAAGAAGCCGAACAACCCGGACTATGTGGAGCGCTTCGAGCTCTTTATCTACGGCAGAGAAATGTGCAACGCCTACTCCGAGCTGAACGACCCGATTGACCAGCGCGAGCGCTTCAAGGCGCAGGACGCACTGGCCGCGGCGGGCGATGAAGAGGCGAACCACACGGACGAGGACTTCCTGAACGCGCTGAATGTCGGTATGCCGCCGACCGGCGGTATCGGCTACGGCATTGACCGTCTGGTGATGCTCCTCACCGACAGCCCGGCCATCCGCGATGTACTGCTGTTCCCGACCATGAAGACCATGAAGGCCGAGAACAAAGAAGCACATGGCGAGAGCGAAGGCAAGGCGGAAGAGGCAAGCGGCTTCTTTACCCCGAACGAGAAGATCGATTTCAGCGGGGTTAAGATTGAGCCCCTGTTCGAAGATCAGGTGGATTTCGAGACCTTCTCGAAGAGCGATTTCCGCGCGGTCAAGGTAAAGGACTGCAAGGCAGTGCCGAAGTCGAAGAAGCTCCTGCAGTTTACCTTAGACGACGGAACGGGCACGGACCGCACGATTTTAAGCGGCATCCACGCCTACTACGAGCCGGAAGAGCTGATCGGAAAGACGCTGATTGCAATCACGAACCTGCCGCCGCGCCCCATGATGGACATCGAGTCCTGCGGCATGTTGCTCTCTGTGGTCAACGAGCGCAACGGGGAGGAAGAGCTTCATCTTCTCATGGTGGATAACCACATCCCGGCGGGGGCGAAGCTGTACTAAAAAATGGAAAACTAAAACATACCGAGAGAGGTATGCCGATTCAGAGCAATCTGAGGAAGCGTACCTCTCTTTTAACTGGATTATCGAGAACGACAAGAATTGCCAGTAGCTATTGAAAAAATGAAGTTTGTGATTACTATATCTGAACTTATGGGCTGTGATGGCTACTGTAGTGCAATAAATGCGGAGACGGTTAATGTGCCGTCTCCGCATTGTCGTTAAGTGTGTTGAACAGTGAACAAATTGCCGAAGTCCAACACTTATAGTTAGATGCTAAAAGGTAATGCTCTTTAAAAAGACAAGATCTCTTTCCAGAGCCGCATCATCAGAAATATCAAGCCAGTTCTTATCGGATTTGTGAAGCTCCCGCAGATAGCCTGAATCTGTAAACATCCGCTCTATTCTGGTGATGATCGCCTTTATATCTGATACATTCCTTAGTGTTGGATCGTCAAAAATGTATTTTTGAATGCAGTCTTTCAGCTGCTCCATGTCTACACGTTCGCTCAGATAGCAGATATCGTAGACGTCCTTGTATCTTGTATTGTGGACTCCGAACCTTGCCATGGATTTGAGTTTTTCCGTGATCATCTGTGCCGGAGAGTTTATGAGAAGGCTTACAGCATCTTCCTGGAAGCCTACGTCAAAAGCATATTCATCCTGCTCTATGGAAAGATCCTTATGTACGCCCAGATCCATTTTCAGGGATATGGCGGTTCCCTCTGTATCGGTGACGGAAATGAAGATGCGTTTTCCCTTGTAGTCATGATGATTGAGTTCAATGATATTTCCGTTAAGCTTTATGGTCAGACTGTCGATGCAGTTGAGTTTATCCACAAATCTGCGAATCGAATCATCGGATATGGAATATCGGATGAAATCCAGGTCGAGATCCTGAGTAGCACGCCGCGCATTGCCGGAAATGCTCCTCATGACAACGCCGCCCTTTATCGTGGCACTCTGCGCCATACCGCTGTCAGCTATGGCCTTTAGCACGATGTCCTGTTCGAGCTTTGACTGGGCGTTCTGCTCATTGTAGCCGA
Organism: Stomatobaculum sp. F0698; assembly: GCF_030644385.1. Classification (GTDB taxonomy): domain Bacteria; phylum Bacillota; class Clostridia; order Lachnospirales; family Lachnospiraceae; genus Moryella. The sequence goes on from NZ_CP130060.1 coordinate 555,037, forward strand.
ACGCCTTGATCTTTTCTATTTCTTCATACAGGTTCATCAGAGCACCTCCATCTGTATCATATTCATCAGTTTTGCGCTGCTTTTGAACATGGCGGCATATTCCTCAACGATTCCGAAATCCAGCTCGAAGGAAATCTTGCGGTAATTATTGATGATCTCCTTATAATAGTCCAGCGGTATCCTGGACCTAAATCTCATAAGCTCGATCAACATACGCTCCCTGTCATATATACGGATGTTGGAATTGTTGTATTGTATCTCTGTGATGCCGGCATCAAATATTTCGTCTGTCAGGAAAGATTGAATGACGCGGGGATCCTTTATCCTTGTATCCGTTCGTCTGGTCGCAAGGTAATAATGATCCGGGATTACATCGGTAAGGGAATGGTAGTAAAAAGCACTTTTCCCGGTATATACCGCTTTCGGGTATTTCCGCATGATCACATCTATTTCGGAAGCATTCCGCTTGGTGGAATAGATCCCCTTTTCCTTCATGAATAGAGCGCCGCTTCCGATTTCCTTTTTTATTTGATAATCGCTTCCGTATTTCTTCAGGCATTCCTGATAGGTCAAAAGCATGGAACCACCTCCGGATAAAGTAATCGTTCACACAGATACAATTCTGTGTGTATCATTGCTCTAATTATAGCATCGATCTTTGGAAAAACAAGATATAATTAAATCAAATATACACACGACTACAATACTGTGTATATGATTACTAAAACATATCGGCCTTTCACAGTTCGTGGGAGGCTGCTTTTGTTGAATAGAACCTCACAGGCTCGGATTTTAGTGCCTTGGAGGCGCTAAGAAGCAAAGCCGGTTCCTAATAAACTTACCCCAGAGCAGCAGGAACTGCTGCTCTGCCCGGGACCTTGATTTCTGATTGGGTTTAATATACAAATTCCATTCGAGTTAATATTGGTTTTTAAATTACCGCTAAAGTCAATATTTATGTGTGAATCGGTTTGTGCTACCATATATATGGAGCTCTCTTCCCGAAGGGAATCTGATTATGACCACAGCTATTTTTTCTAAAGTACAAGTTGATATGGGTCAGTTCTACGGCCGAGTCAGCGCACGAATTTTATTGAATGTGCCGCAAAGAGAACTATCCTATCAGGCCTTTGGTGAAAAGCAGGAACTGAAGAACAGCATCGGACTTGTTTTAGATGAGACAGAAATGCAGTCCTTACTCCCGTTTCTTAGAGCCGAATTGTTTGAGCCGTATCGGGATCGCGAAGATATGCATGACGAAGTTGGCTATCTGGACGAGTCGTGGAGGATGTTTACCGGTATATCAGACTCTCATATACCGATGATTCGCTTACGCATGAATGTTATTCATGACCTTGCACATCGGTGGCCCACGGAATTGCTATATGAGCAAATTGTTCGGGTGATAAGAGCGAGAAATGACAGAAGATTTCGGGAAATAGTTTTGTAGTCTGCCTTTCGGATAGATCGGTGAAAAGACAGGCGAGTGGATTATTTTAAGTGACTTTACATGGAGCACGTCGGAAATAAACATGACTATCAGTACCGGCAGTGTCTGCATGTACAATGTGAGTCCGGAACTACGCTGATTATTAAGGGGAACCTTGTTGTTGAAATTGCAAGGTCGCCTAAGCCGGAAATTGATTTGTGAGGAGCGCAATTCAGGTCCAAAAACAGAACGAGAGCTATGCCGGGCAGTGTTCGCTGCAATGGCATAGCTCTCGGTTTTTAGTACTCCATACTGATACCCTTTTTTCTGCCGTGTCTCATCACAAAGTGAAATGCCGATAGACCGGCGAAAAGATAGGCGAGCGAATTAAGTACGAGTAGCCCGACATCAAAAACGGAAACCATGTTCCCTTCGAGGATGCTGCGTGAAATATGAATGCCTTGTGAAAGCGGCAGAACATAGTAGGCAAAGCCTTGAATGTTGCTTCCATCCACCACTCCCGAAAAGAACAAGAGTAAATAGCTTGCAATGGATATGAACGAAGCGGTTTTGGTAAAAATCAGTGTCAAGGCCGAAAGAAAATAGGATATTCCGACGAGCCCCAGCATAGTAATCGCAAATATGGGGAGAACCATCCATGAGAAAGCCATGGGGATAGAAAACAATACATGAATTGCCGACATGACCAAAATGATTTCGACGGACTGAAACAGCAACCAGCAGACGGCTCTGCAAAATAAAATGCCGGAGAGACCGGTGGGCTTTATCAGCAACTGTTCAAACGTTCCGCTCTGCTTCTCGGATGAAATCGCCATGGAAGATTCGCCGATGATGCCGTTGGCGTAAAACCAATACACGAAGCCTATGTAATATGCAGAGTTGGGGCGTTCAGCAGAGTTTGAAAATAGTTTGAAGAAGCCGACGAACATGATAAACAGCACGAATAAGTTGACGATGTGATCCGGATAATAGCATTTCGCTTCCAAATAGTATTTTCGCAACTCAGCGCTAAAGCAACGCCTTATCTTAGCCATGATGATTCCTCCAAAAAGAAATGAGAACCTCCTCCAAGGTCGGCGTTTCCGGTGTGACAGCTATGATTCTTATCTGCTTCTCTGCACACATTTGTATAAGAGAGTACGCAAAAGCTTCCTCGGACTCGGAAAGATTCAAATGAATTTGATTTTTTTCTTCATGGATTCGGATTGCTTCCGAGGGCATAAGAGATGCGAGCGTCTCAACGGTTTCTTTCGTATAGGGCAAGGTGTATTCCGTACGTTGTTGCCCCTTGTGCGCATTTACAAGAGCATCGATGCTACCCTGATAGGTGGCAACGCCGTTTTCTAAGATGATGAGCTTATTTGTAAGGCGCTCCAATACATCAATCTGGTGTGTCGTCAAAAAAACAGTCGTGCCCTGTTCTGACATCTTTTGGATTTCAGAAATAACACTTAACTTCGTTGTTAAATCCAAGCCTAAGGTGGGCTCATCCAGAAACAAAATTTTAGGGGAATGAATGAGTGCTGTCATCAAGGCGACTTTTTGCTGCATTCCTCTGGAGCAATAGCCCACTTTTTTGTTCTCGTGCCCCTGTAAATCCATCACAGAGAGCAATTCCTCTGTCCGGTTTCGAATGACGTTGTCGGCCAGACCCATTAAGCGTCCGTAATAACGCAAATTTTCCTTGGCAGACATATACCAATACAAATTTCGATTTCCTTCAAGTACGGCACCGATATTCCTAAAATAATCATTTCCGGCGTGTTCGATGTTTTTGCCGTTATAGTAGATCTTCCCGGAGCTTGGCGTTAATATCTTTAACATCAGCTTGATAAAGGTGCTTTTTCCGGCGCCGTTCGGCCCCAGAATCCCGTAAATTCCGGGTTCGCTTATCTCAACGCACAGATTTCTGAGTGCGGTATGCTTCCCAAATGACTTCGTAAGTTGATCAACACAGTAAATCATTCACGACCTCCGCTGTCTTGCCAAGGATTGTATCCGATTCGATTAAATGTGAGATATATTTACAAAACACCACTATAAGTATAACGCAAAGTTGTTTTTTTTCTACGATTTGCATGTGAAAACTTTTTTTGCGGATAATTCTGCGGTGGCAGTATCATAATGTACATTGCGCCTTTCAGAGGCTAACGGTAAAATTTAATAGGAGAAGGATAAACGGAGAACCGTTTGGTCGACAATTAATAAAAGCGCCATGTTTTACTCGGCACTACGATACGGCTCTTATGTGGGATGTCAGAGTCGGAAAGCCTGCGGAACCGGCTTGCAAAAGCAGTTACATGTATATATCAGAAAAGCACATCAATCAACTATTTGGGGTATTGATGAAAGCATAAACGGTACAGGCCTACTGAAAAGAAATTGCAAAAAAATGCCGGTGCCCTTTCGGCACTGGCATTTCATATCGATTCAAGGTAAGATTGACACATACAGTTGTAAAGCACAAAAAGAAAGGAAGGTCCGGCTATATGAAGTCACACAAGTTTTTCGCATGGGCAACGGTATTCTGTTTTGTCATGACGATGATCACCGGCTATAAGAGACAGTAAGCTCGGCTTACATCGAAGAAGCAATGACGCCCGCTTGCTGTAAGGCCTCCTCTACGGCGATTGCCAGCTGATCGGCGCAGGAGGTTCCGCGGCCGTCGCAATCGTTTCCTCGGAGAAGTGAGGCTGCCTCGGCCGCATCCCTGCCCTCAAGCAGCCTGCTGATGGCAGAGGTATTGCCGGGACATCCGCCGTGGAATACGACGTTGTGCAGCCGCTTGTCTTCGAGTTCGAAGCTGATTTGTTTTGCGCAGACACCGCGTGTTTGATACGAATAGCGTTTCATTTCCGAAAACCTCCTCATGTTTTGATACTCTTATTGTACATGGTAAAAAAAACATATCAAGTATAGAGCGGATAGAAGAAGAGTGTTCGATTGCTTATTTCACTGAGCTGGGGTACAATGCAGGCAAGCCTGAGCCCCATAGAAATAAGAGCGTGAGGTGTTCGATGCTTGTCGGGTGGTATCGGCTGCTCTGCAATAGACTTCTCTTTGGCAAAAGGGAGCGGCAGAGGGGACAGTATCTTCTCTTTTGAGAAGAACAGGTGCTTCGGTTTCAAGGCGGAATCGAAGCCAACACGAAAGTAGGAATTCCTATGTCTCTTGAAGATAAGATCGATCAGCTGAAGGGTGCTGTCAAAGAAGGTGTCGGTAAGATTTCCGGCGATGTAAAGGCAGAGAAGGAAGGCGCTGCGGAGCAGGCGACCGCGAAGGCAAAGGAAGTCGCGGAAGATGCCAAGAAGGCAGCGGAAGAGGCGGCGGAGAAGGCATCCGCCAAGGCAAAGGAAGTTGCCGGAAATGTGAAGGATGCATTGGAAGGAACGCTTGACGGCGTCAAGAATATTCTGAACAAGGACAAAGAATAAGTTTGCTACGAAAAGCCCCTTACCGATTTCGGTAAGGGGCTTTTTTCTGTCTCGTTTTCTGTCTCAGAGTCGAAGCTCAAAAACCGCCCTCCGGCGGAAACAGTTCCTGCACGCTCCGCTGATAGTATGCCGCGAGGCGCAGGGCTGTGTATACATTCGGGCATTGCACGCCGTACTCGTAGCGGTACAGCGTCTTGACATCGACAGAGAGATCCTCGGCCACACGGGTGCGGGAAATACCTGCCTCTTTTCGTACTTTCATCAGATTATTGGTCATTTCGCCTTACCTTGTCCGACAGACCTTTCCGAAGATGCGGAAGGAATCGCGGTTCGAATCCACCGGAATCGGTGCATAGTTCGGATTCAGCGAAATCAAAAACGTGCCGTCCGAACTGCCCTTGAACTTCTTGAGGTAGGCCATGTCGTTGAGAGAGAAGATGCCGATTTCTCCGTCTTCCAACGTTTCCTGCCTATGTACATAGACCATGTCGTGATCTCGAAAGAGGGGTTCCATGCTGTCGCCGCTTACGGTGACGGCAAAATCCGCCCCTCTTGCTTCCTGTTCGGGCACTTCTATCGTCGTGTAGTAATCCGAATCCAGAAAATCTCCGGTTCCGGCGGAAACTCTCGCGTCGTAGAGCCGGAGTTTTTTGGTGCCGTCTTTTTGACTCGACGCGGTCGTGTAAGGCGTGATGCGCGGCTCCTTCACATAGCTCTGCGGATGAATCAACAAGTCGATGTAGGAGAGGGCTTTTTCCTTTCCGGCCGCATTCAAAAGGGCAAGCGGATTGTTCGGATTGTGCCCGAAGTATTCCTCGAGACAGTCGGGAATCTCCAGAATGCGGCAGAGATGCAGGAAAATGCGCGCGGAAATCTCATTTCTGCCGGTCTCCCAGGCGGAGATGGTTTTCGAGGTGACGTCAATGCCTTCTTCCCGAAGCCGTGCCGCAAGTTCAAGCTGCGACATATGCGCCTTCTTCCGATAGGCTGTGATGATTGCGCCTATGCATTCCATGCTTTCCTCTCTTTCGTTTGCCGATGGGCAGGACCGCAGCGGAGCGGCTGCGTTTTGAGTCGTGTTCCTCTGCCTACAGAGTAACACCGAACAGCGCAAAGCACAAGGTAAAATCTATTTAGAGTAGAATATACGGCCAAAACGACCGTTTTAATCTATTTAAAATGGCGTTATACTGGAGCTACAGAGAGCCAAAGATTGCTGCCCGAAAGCGGGGGAGCCCGGAGAAATGTCTTTCGGCGGGAAGTGCGCAGGGCAGAACAGGAAGGCAAGGCTGCTGCGAGAAACAAAAAGGAGATTGTTCGCGTCAGGGTGTCACGTGATCGAAACGGAAGGGAGAAAGCGCATGGCGGATCGTATCATTTTACACGTGGACTGCAATTGTTTTTACGCCGCGGTGGAGATGCTCTACCATCCGGAGTTTGCGGGCAAGCCACTCGCGGTCGGCGGGGATGCGGAAAAGCGGCACGGGATTGTGCTCACGGCCAACTATATTGCGAAGCGTAGGGGTGTTAAGACCGGCATGGCGCTCTGGCAGGCGCGGCAATGTTGTCCGGATTTGATTTTTGTTCCGCCGAGAATGTATCTCTACCTCCGCTTTTCCCGCATGGCAAGGAATATTTACCGGGACTACTCGGATAAGGTAGAGAGCTTTGGCCTCGATGAGTGTTGGATTGACCTGACCGACTGCTGTGCGATTTTGGGTGACAGGACAAAGACCATAGAGAACGGCTACCGCATTGCTGCGGAAATCAGCGGGCGAGTGCGCCGGGAGCTCGGTATTACGGTGAGCATAGGTGTGTCCTGGAATAAGATTTACGCAAAGCTTGGGAGCGATTATAAGAAGCCGGACGCGATTACGGTCTTTGACCGGGATAATTATCGAAAACTTATTTTCCCGCTCCCGGTTTCGGAGCTCTTGTACGTCGGAAGAAAGACAGCCAAAAAGCTGGCAGGCTGCGGGATACACACGATAGGAGAGCTTGCGACGGCAGATCCGACCTATTTGCACCGTATCTTTGGCAAAGTCGGGCTGATGCTCTCCGTGTTTGCGCGGGGGGAGGATCAAACCCCGGTGAACGATCTCGGCGTGGAGGCCCCGATTAAAAGTGTCGGAAACAGCACGACAACGCCGCGGGATTTGGTGAACAACGAAGATGTGCGCTTGGTCTTATATCTGCTCTCGGAGAGCATCTCGGAACGCCTGCGCAGGAACGGCTTTGAGGGGCAGCTCGTTTCCGTCTATGTGCGGGATACAGAGCTCATGGGGGTCCATCGACAGAAAAAACTCGCGGCGGTGACCAATATTTCCGCGGAGATTGCAGCGGCGGCATTCTCCGTTTTCCGGGAACTCTATCGCTGGGAGAAGCCGATTCGAAGCATCGGCATCAGCGTCGGCGCTTTGCAGGCGGAGAATCGACCGCGCCAGCTCTCCCTCTTTGTCGATGAGAGGCAGCGGGAGCGGCAGATGTTGGCCGACCGTATGGTGAGCGCAATCCGCAGCCGTTACGGCTATTTTGCCGTGCAGCGCGGCATCATGTATGAGGACAAGTACCTTTCCTCCCTGAATGCGAGCGCGGAGGATCACATGATACATCCGCACTCCTATCTGGAGCACGGAAACCGAAGCGGTTGTGAGACCGCATTGATTGCGAGAGGCAGGTGAAGGAAGTGGGCGTCTATGATTACCATCGGGAGCGGAAGCAGGCGGAAGACTTTGCGGTGCCGTTTGCGGAACATGTGCAGGAGACAGAGCAGATAAGCCCCAACAAAGCCTATGTCGAGGTGATTGCAAATTTTTCAGCGGACGGAAAAATGTTGCCGCTCAAGCTAATCTGGGAAAACGGAAAAAGCTATGAGATAGATCGCATCCTCCGCGTGGATCGCTGCGCGAGCTTAAAGGCGGGAGGGGCGGGGATACGCTATGTCTGTCGAATACAGGGGCAGAGAGTGGAACTTTATTATGAAGAAAACGGGTTTTGGTTCGTGCAGCGGAAGATGACGGGAATAAGGGAAGCGTAAACGCAAGCCTGAAACAGAATAGCGTTTCAAGCACGAACTCGAAGCGCCGAGACCGCCGTAATGCGCGGGAAAATGCGGATATCCGCAGCCCCTGTTTTGTGCTTGTATTGCTGCCGCCGTTTCTCGGATAAGGGCAAGGATGAACAGAACTCTGCGTGCGCAAGCTATCCAGTAAGACCAAAGTGTGTTATAACCATATCGAGTCGAAAAAAGCCGAATTCCGGGAGGACCTTTTCTTGCGATATATTCTTTTACTGCGCGGCATCAATGTGGGCGGCAAGAATAAAGTAGTGATGCATGAATTCATCGATTTACTTGCGGCGGCGGGGTTTGAAGCGCCTGCATCTTACATTAACAGCGGAAATTTATTTTTTAGCAGTGACGACCACAAAGAGAGCTGTATCTCAAAAATCAGAGCACTCTTGGAAAAGCATTATGATTTTTCCGTCCCGTTTGCCCTGCTCACAAAAGAGGAATACTTGGAAGAGCGGGCAGCGTTGCCTGCGTGGTGGCATGGAGAGATGGCTAGAAGAGATGTTTTGTTCTACGCCTGCGGGATGGATGCGGATAAGATACGGGACTTCATCGAAAAAGCCGCTCTGTACAACGAAGTTGTGCACCTCGGGAGGCACGCGGTATTCTGGGGCAAATACGATGAGGCGGAGTACCTGAAAACGATTTATCATAAAAAGCTGATGAAGCAGGCGTTTTACAGGGAAGTCACCATACGAAGCGGAAATACATATGAAAAAATTGCGGAAATCCTCGAAAACGAAACATAAGCAGAAAGTCCGGCCACATACTGTTCTGCACTGCATTTCAGCCGAATGATGGCGAGGAAGCATACGGAAAAGCGTTTTCGTATTGCGCCGGAGCGTGTTATTGTTAAATATGGGAAGAAGGTGTGCCGTCATGGTAGTTCATCAGCGAAACGCAACCCCCGTTTGACAAATTGACAAGCCGCTTTGGTAGCCTGCAAACACGCAAAATGGCATGCTTGAGCTATCAAAAACGGAAGGAGAACAGACATGATTTTGGCGGATAAGATTATAGACGAGAGAAAGAAGAACGGGTGGTCCCAGGAGGAACTGGCCGAGCAGCTCGGTGTATCGAGGCAGTCGGTCTCCAAATGGGAGAGCGCGGGTTCGGTGCCGGATCTCAAAAAGGTCATTCAGATGGCAGAGCTCTTTGGCGTGAGCACGGATTACCTTCTAAAGGATGAGCTGGAGAAGGAAAACCGGGACGTAGTCGAAACATCCGGGAGTGACGCAGACAGTCCGTTGCGTCGGGTGAGCATGGAGGAGGCCAATGCGTTTTTGAACGCAAAGCGGGAGACAGCGCCCCGACTCGCGAATACGGTCAGCTTGTTCATCTTAAGTCCGGTCGCATTGCTTCTGCTTGCCGTAATCGCCGAAAGTCCGGACTACAACTTGGCGGAAGGTCCGGCGATGGCAGTCGGTTTGGCGGTTCTGCTGCTCCTCACGGCGGTAGGTGTATTCATTCAGATTACAGACCGGAATAAATTGAGCCGTTTTGAATACTTGGAGCGGGAGCCATTTGAAACCGAATACGGTGTGAGCGGCATGGTGAAGGAGAAGAAGCGGGATTACGAGAGTCGCTATTCGCTGGGACTTGCCGGCGGCACCGTAATCTGCATTGTGGCGGTGATTCCGCTCCTGGTTGCGGGCGTTATGGAGACAAGCGACTTGGTTTTGATTCTCTGTGTGGACCTCTTGCTCGCGCTGGTTGCGTTGGGGGTAAACCTGATTGTGCGTGTCAGCACGGTCAAAGAGAGTTACGACACCATACTCCAGGATGGGGATTACGCCAAGAATAAAAAGCGCATACAGGCAAAGATGGGAGCCTTTTCCGCCGCGTACTGGTGCCTCACAACCGCAATCTATATCGGCTGGAGCACTTGGAGGCAGGACTGGGGGGAGTCCTGCGTTATTTGGGCGGTGGCGGGTGTCCTCTATGCGGGCGCTTACGGAATTGTGCGTATGGTGCTGAAGGCGGATGAAAACTGACGGGAGCGAGAGAGAAGTAGTAAGAGAGCTTCTTCATGAAAAACGACAGAGGGAATCTTCCGAAAGAACGGCGAGGGACTTGTCGGGGATATCGGTAGAGAGAATCTGCGGAAAGACGGGGCGAGCGAATTTCCTGGAAAACCGAAGGAGAGCATCTTGAAAAATAACAGAGAGTATTCTGAGAGAAAAAAACAAGAGCATAGACAAGGAAAATTGGCGGAATTGTCAGGAAATAGATGACGAGAAACAATAGAAAAACAGGACAGAGAAATAGAGCGGAAAATAAGAAAAAAGATTCGCGCACGAAATTAAAACAGTGCGCGAATCTTTTTTGGTTTCCATGTATAATTTGGGATTTGATGAGATAAAAAGGGAAAAGCAAAGCTGACAGGGCTTGCGGCACTTTGGTAAAATGAAAGTGTGAGAGCGGGCGCGCTTCGGAGGAAGTAAGAACAGCGCCGTACTCCGTTCTGTCGGGCAGGAAACAAAGGGGGGAGAAAGCATGCATTTTTACATCACCGGCGATACGCACGGGAACTTTTCGCGCATTGCGGAATTTTGCCGTACGCAGCACACAACGCGGGAAGATGTACTGATTATCCTTGGCGATGTCGGGCTCAACTATTTTCTGGACGAGAGAGATAAGCGGCTCAAGGAAAAGGTGGCGGCGCTTGACATCACCCTCTTTTGTATCCACGGAAACCACGAGGCGAGACCTTGGGAGGCGGAGGGCTATGAAGAGAAGCTGTGGATGGGCGCGCGCGTATACGCAGAACCCGACTATCCGAATCTGCTCTTTGCAAAGGACGGGGAGATCTATACGATGCGCGGAAAGCGTGTCCTCGCAATCGGCGGCGCTTACTCCGTAGACAAGGAATATCGGCTGAGCTACGGCTACCGCTGGTTTGAGAGCGAGCAGCCGAGCGAGGAAATCAAGGCCTATACGGGGCGGCAGCTCAAGGCGGCAGATTGGTGTGTCGACTATGTCCTTTCGCACACGGTGCCGATTGATTTTGAGCCTGTGTGGAGCTTTCTTCCCGGCCTCGATCAATCGAAGGTCGATAAGAGTACGGAAAAATGGTTACAGACCATCCATGAGCGTCTGGAAATTCGTGAGGGCTGGTTTGCGGGGCATTATCACTGTCAGTGTGAGGGAAACGGCCTTCGCATCCTGTTTGAAGACTACGGGGAAATCTGTCGCGAAGAGGAAACTTCGGCAGAGGGAGGCATGCCTACGGAGGGGACGCTATGAATATCCGAGAAGAACTCTTTGCGCTTCGGGACGAGGAATATGCGGCATTTCAACAAAAGTTAATACCGGGTGTTCCCGCGGAGCGCGTCATCGGCGTCCGTGTGCCGGAACTCAGGAAGCTCGCAAAGCAGGTTTCCAAAGACCCCTCCCGCGCGGCCTTTTTGGAAGACCTGCCGCATGCCTATTACGATGAAGACCTGCTCCACGCCCTCCTCATCGCGGAGGAGAAGGATTTTGTGCGCTGCCTCGAGGCGACAGAAGCCTTTCTGCCCTTCATAGACAACTGGGCGGTCTGCGATATTTTTTCGCCCAAGGTCTTTGCAAAGCACAAAGAGGAGCTGTTACAGCGCATCCGTATCTGGACAAAATCGGAAAAAACCTATATCTGCCGCTTCGGAATCGGGATGCTGATGCAGCATTTTCTGGATGCGGATTTTGATGCCGCATATCTGGAAATCCCGGCGGCGGTGCAATCCGAGGAATATTATGTAAATATGATGCTCGCCTGGTTCTTTGCAACGGCACTCGCAAAGCAGTGGGAGGTAACCATCCCCTATCTGGAAAACAAGCGGCTTGCGCGGTGGACACACAATAAGGCGATACAGAAGGCGCGGGAGAGCTATCGCATTACGGCGGAACAGAAAGCCTACCTAAAGACCTTGAAGTGCTGACAGAGGAAATAGAAATGGAAGAGATATTTGACATCTGCGACGAGGCGGGAGCGCCGACCGGTGCCACGGTGTCCCGCACGCTTGCGCACCGGGATGGCATTCTGCACCGCACGGCGCATATCTGGGTGCTGCGGGAAGAGGCGGGTAAAAAGCAGGTCCTGCTGCAGAAGCGAAGTAAGAATAAGGATTCATTTCCCTCCTGTCTCGATACCTCCTCGGCGGGGCATATTCAGGCTGGGCATGAACCGCTTGTCTCTGCCCTTCGAGAACTCCGGGAGGAACTCGGCATCGAGGCAGCACCCTCTGACTTAAAGCCGATTGGGACGTTTCGTATCTCCTATCAAAAGGAATTCCACGGCGCCCTCTTCCGGGATGAGGAAGTGGCCTTCGTCTATGTCTACGAAAAGCCGGTGGACACGGAGGCTCTGAAGTTACAGCCCGAAGAGCTGGAGAGCGTGCTCTGGCAGGATTACGAGAAGGTCGTAGAGGCCGTAGCGCAGCGGAATCCCGCTTACTGTGTGCCGCGTGGCGGGCTTCTGTTGGTCGGGAAGTATCTGGGATTTTCGTCAAACTAGGATTGACAAGTACACTTGTCATGGCTATTATATGGTTATGACAAGTGTACTTGGCAAAAAGGAGGAGTTCCGATGGACAAGGAAGAAATTCTGGAGAGAAGCCGAAGAGAAAACGAAAAACTGGATGAGAGAGAAAGGGATGCACTTGCCGCAAGCGGAAAGATGGCATTTCTGGTTGGCGGGATTATCTGTGTCCTTATCATTGCTTTGGAATGGAACTTCCGAAGGCGCATAGCAACGGAAATCTGGGCTGTGTATGCTTCTATGTACGGAACAAATGAGCTGATTCAATATTTTCGACTCAGGAAAATATCGCATTTGATTTTTGCCTTGTTGCAACTCGCAATGGCGGTGTTTTTTTTCGGGATGTTTTTTATGAGCTTGGTCCGGTAAAGAGATGAACGATAGCTTAGTACTCAAAAACAAGCTGAAGGAAATGCGCGCGGAGAGGGGCTTATCGCAAGCGCAGCTGGCTGCAATGGTCGGCGTATCCCGCAATACCATCAGTTCCATTGAAACAGGACAGTTCACGCCGACGGCAAAATTGGCATTGGTTCTATGTATGGCTTTGGATAAGAAATTCGAGGAGATTTTTTATTTCTAGAGAAGAAAAACACCCCCGTCCCGGATATCCGGGGCGGGGGTGTTTTATCGTTTCAATTCAATTTTGAAGGCTTGTTCGGAAAATTTCAGAGAACATCGCCGAGCTTGGCTTCCTTGATGCCGTGCTTTTCCGCGTAGCCCGTGAGAATCAGGGTCAGAGCGCCGTCACCGGTGACATTGCATGCGGTTCCGAAGGAATCCTGCAGCGCAAAGATGGTCAGCATGAGCGCTGTGCCGCTCTCGTCAAAGCCGAGCACGCCGGTAATCAGTCCGAGAGAAGCCATGACGGTGCCGCCGGGCACGCCGGGTGCGCCGATTGCGAATACGCCGAGCAGCAGACAGAAGAGTATCATCTTACCGACGGACGGGAACTCGCCGTAGAGCATCTTGGAAACTGCCATGACAAAGAAGGTCTCGGTCATAACAGAGCCGCAGAGATGAATGTTTGCAAAGAGCGGAATACCGAAGTTCACGAGGTCATCGCGGAGTGTCGGCTCGGACTTTCTTGCGCACTGCAGAGCTACGGAGAGCGTTGCTGCGGAGGACATGGTGCCGACTGCGGTCATGTAAGCGGGGCCGTAGTTCTTGATGATATTCATGCCGTTTCTGCCGGAATAGACGCTTGCGATTCCGTAGAGCAGGGTGAGCCAGAGATAGTGGCCTACCATGACAATTACGATGATAATCAGGAAAATCGGGAGCTGCTTTGTGATGCTGCCCTCATACGCCAGCGTGCAGAAGGTGGTTCCGATGAGCAGCGGGAGCACCGGAATCAGGAACTTCGTGACAATCGAGAGAACAATCTTCTGGAACTCTTCGAGAATGTTGGTGGTAATGGTTGCGTGATTCCAGACAGCTGCGAGTCCCACCGTGACCGAGAAGAAGAGTGCGGTCATGACGCTCATAATCGGCGGAATCTGGAGCTGGAAGATAACGTTCGGAAGCTCCTTCAGTCCGTCAACGTTCGGATCGATCGAGAGATGCGGCAGGATTGCGAAGCCGGCAATCGTCGAAGAGAAAGCTGCGCCGATCGAAGAGACATAGGCAATCAGCAGGGCGAAGCCGAGCATTCTGGAAGCGTTGTTGCCCATACGCGTGATGGAGGGTGCAATAAAGCCGATGACAATGAGCGGAACACAGAAGCTGATGAACTGTCCGGAAATATACTTTACCGTGACAATGACGTTTAGGATGCCCGTGACAAGCGAGGACTCCTCCATTGAGTTCATGACCAGTCCGGCAACCAGACCGATCACCAGCGCCAAAACAAGACGAAATGGCAGACTGTGGGTAAAACCTTTCTTTTCCATAAAAACCCCCTCTATGTTTGAATTTTGTCAAAGACAAGCATTGACATCTACTTTGTCGATCATGACATTCAGAATTTCATGATCGGTGGGCTTCATACCGACCTTGCCGATGTAGCCCACATTGCGTATGGTCTCTTCGACATCCGCCTCTACCAGCCCCTCGCCCGCATTGAAGTGCTTGTCGCGCATACTCATCTGGTGCGCGAGGATGGCTGCGTGGACCGAGGAAGCAATCTTGGCAGCGCAGCTCGGCTTTGCGCCGTCGCAGACAATACCGCCCACATTGCCCAAGGTGTTGGTTATGGTGTCGGCAATGTGTCTGTAATCACCGCCCGACATGTAGGTGATGGCAGCGCCCGCACCGCAGGCCGCGCTCACCGCGCCGCAGAAAGCCGAGAGCGGACCGATGAAGTGCTTGATGTAAACGGAGACCAGATTACTCACAATCAGCGCGCGGTAGAGGCTTTCTTCCGAGAGCTCCATCTCCCGCGCGTAGACCAGCACGGGCATGCTCACGGTGATGCCCTGATTGCCGGAACCGGAGTTAATCACGACGGGCAGCGCACAGCCGCTCATGCGGGCATCCGAGCCTGCGGCAGCCTTTGCGATTGCGCGGGTTTTCACATTGTTGCCCCAGATTTCCAGCATGGTCTTGCCAATCTGGGCTCCCCAGACATGGTCGAGTCCCTCCTGCGAAATGGCGCTGTTGTAGCGGATTTGGCGTGCCAAGACTTCGCTGACCTCCGAAATCTCCACCCCGTTTGCGTAGTCCAGAATGCCGCGAAGCGTCATTGCGTTGCGATCTGCGGTGTTTGCCGCCGCCTGCGCCTCTGCGGCCGCTTCCTCAGCCTCCTTGCTGAACACCAAAACCCCGTCCCTTGTCATGCGGACAATGTTGGTGTGGTGGTGTTCAATCACGACCTCGGCGGAATGCGCCTCTCCGCGTATCTTCGCCGAAATATAGAGGTTCGGAACATCCTCCGCGTGATTTACCTCGCAGAAACCCGCATCGACCAGCTCTTTGCAGCGCGTCCTGGCCGCATCATCCGCGCCGGCAATCACCTCCAGTTCCTTGGAAGCATCGCCCCCCGTGATGCCGAGGACAGCCGCGACCGCAATGCCCTTTTGGCCGCCGGAGTTCGGCACCGTGACGCCCTTCACATTCTTGATGATGTTTCCGGAGCAGTCCACGGTAATGTGGCGGGGCTCCTCACCGAGGAGCTCCTTTGCCTTGGCCGCCGCATACGCAATGGCAATCGGCTCTGTACATCCCATCGCCGGAACCAGTTCTTCCCGCAGAATCGCGGTATAATTGTCGAAACTCTCCTGATGATCGGAATACATAGCAAACCTCCTTTCACTATGATGATACCACTGATATTATCAGAATCAAGCTATTTTCATAGTTTTTCGGAGATTTTTTATTCTTTTTTAGGATAAGTGCTCAAAAGCCCATAAATCCGCCGAAGTCGTGGAGGTCGGCTTTCAAATCACGGAGCAGGGCTTCCGGATCTTTGCGCTCCAAATCCGCAATAATCAGCTCATGGTGTTTGGTATCGAAAGAGAGGAGGCGATCGGCGCGTCGGTTCCAGTAGAGTTGGGCATAGGCGCGGAGTAAACGCGACATGCAGCGCTTCACATTGCGGGTGATGAACTCGTTGCCGCAGAATTCCATGAGCTTTGCGTGGAAGTCCATGTTGTAATGCCAGTGCTGCACGGGGTCCACATCGTCCCGCTGGCAGTCGCGGTTCAGCTCCTTTAAGGTCGCGATTTCCGAAGGGCCGAAGCGCTTATAGCTGCTTTGTAAGATGCCGCCTTCCAGAAACTCGCGGTACTGGAGCATCTCGTAGATGTCCATGTGGGTCAGGCGTATCACTTCATAGCCGTAGCGGGGAATGCTCCTTACAATGCCGTCCGCGCAGAGGGAGATGAGGGCGTCCCGGACGGGAGATTTGCTGACTTCGTATTTCTCAATCAGTTTCTTCTCGTTCAGAATATCGCCGGGCTGATACTTGCCGGAGATAATATCTTGCAGCACGGCGTTGTAGACCATTTCCTTGAGGTTTGTGTATTTTTCCATGGTTCACAGTTACCTCCTTCGTTATTTTTATTATACCGAAGACAACGAAGAGTATGAAAGGGAAAATCTTTCGCGGCGTTCAACTGTTATTCCTTGCGCTGCTTTCTGTATGTGCGGGGCTGTGGGGAGCGCAGTATGCGTGGGCAGACAGCAGAGAAACTATGTCATGCGTCGTGAAGCGCGGAATTCTTGGAGAGCAAGTATGTGAGGGAGGGCAGTATAAGTGCTCGACTGAGCGCGAGATTGTTGTACGGAAGGCAGAGAGGAAGCACCGGGATGCCTTACGAAGTGCGAAATTCTTGGGGAGGCAGCAGGCGGAGATAAGGAGAAGCGTAGGTGTTTGGCGCAGCGGGGGGAGCAGTGTGGCCGGCGGCAGAGAAGTTTTACCCGGTGCTGTTTTGGGAGAATAAGAAGAGAGACGCCGACTTTTACTTGTTTTTGCGCTTGCGCGTCGTATAATGAAATGCAGTGTTGCTACGGCAAGTTTTGCGCTGAACAAGAGAAAAGACAGAGGGGGAAAGAGAAATGGGTTTAAAGGATTTGTTAAAGAAGGCACTGACGGGAGCGTCCGATGAGGACAATCGGAAGAACAAGGCAAAAATGCGGGAGATTTTCAACTCGCTGGTTGCGGACGGAGATGCCTACACGCTGATTTACTGCCACATGCAGGATTCGCACAACGCAGTCGTTGTGGAGGTCAATGTGCACAGCAATTACATTGTGGGCTACAAGCCGGGTGAAGTTGTGATTGTGCCGGTAAACGCGCAACTCACCGAATGGGGCGAGGCCGAGGTCTTCAATAAGGAGAACGGCGGCAAAATCGCGTCCAGCTGGACCGGCTATTGCTCGGCGTCCAAGGAAGGTGTTCACTATCAGCTTGAGCCCATCACCTACGATCCGGGAATCAAGGCTTCGGCCAAGTACTCCGTCGCAGTTACCCAGTCCACGGCGGAAGTCGCAGAATTCCGCAAGTTCTTTAAGGCCGGTCTCTGAGTCAGCGGGCATACCGCTACAACACACAGCGGCTCTTTGAACCGAGAGAGGGCTACGTGACATTCGGGACGTTCGAATGAAATAAGCCGAGGCGGTGGAAACCGGTTCCGGTTGTACTTTACAGTTCGGCCCCCCGGGATTGCGGAACGGAATGGATGGCAGTTACGGAAAAGAGCCCCGAGGTGAAAGTCTCGGGGCTCTTTTTTGCGGCTTAGCGTAAATCCGTGCATGTGCAAGAAACGATTGCGGAGAAATAAACAGCCGGAAATTTTTGGTGCGGGAAAAGAACACTGCCGAAAGTAAGGTGCCGAGCAACTTTCTCGGCAGGAGACAAGGGCAAATGTTTCACTTTGTGTACTCACGATAGTTTCTTCAAGAGGCAGAGAGCGTGTAGCGGTTCCCGGAGACTGTGAGAAGCCCGTCCTTTTCCATGGCGGCCAGTTCGCGGCAGAGGGAGGTCCGGTTTACGTTCAGATAGTGTGCGAGTTCCGATTTGTTGAGCGGGATGTGGACGCTGCGCGCTGTGTCCGCTCCCCGCTGTGCGCCGTTTGGGATGGGAACTTCGTTCGGTTGGAGCAGAAGGTAGGAGAGGATTTTATCCCGGAGCGTATCCTTTGAGAGGATGTCGAGCGTCTGCATGAGATGCGCATTTTTCTTTGCGAGGAGCTCGTACAGGTTCTCGTTCATTACGCGGTGAAAGCGGCAGTGATGCTCGCAGCTTCGCATGATTTTTCCGAGCGGCAAAAAGAGAGCGGTCGAGTTTCTGGCGGCAAGAAACGAGACATGGGAGGGCGTCTTTTTTTTGCGGAGCGAAAAGGACTCGCCGAAGAGTTCGCCGGGCAGCATATAGTTTAAGAAGGACTGGTGGCCGTTTTCATCTTCCTTCAGCATAAAAACCATGCCGGAGAGCAGCATCCCGACATAGGGGACAGAGTCCTCGTCCAGAATCAGGAAGCTGTTGCGCGGGTAGGCGCGAATGTAGCCGTCCAGACAGGGGAGCAGTGCTTCCAAATCGCTTGTTTCTAAGCCCTCAAAGAGCGGGAAATGAGTTAAATCGTCTAAACCGAATTCATTGGATTCCATGGTAATACCTCAAACTGCGGAACAAAAAACTGTTGCATAGGAAACAGTCTGTATTTTCCTTTAGTATAAACTGGAAAGGAAAAAGTGAACAGAGGAAGTATTCTTAACAGCATTGTTAAGAAAATGACAAACTGTTCCGTTCACAAAGAGAAGGGTCGTGAGAAAGGAAAGTGTGATGAAACAGAGAAGATTTTGGCCCCTGGTGTTTTTATGTCTATTGTTTGCGGCACTCTGCTGCACGGCCTGCGGGAAACAAAAGCAGGCAGAGAGCACGGCGGCGGAGAGCCAAGGAGCGGCGGAGAGTCAGGGCACAGCGGCAGAGAGTTCGGAGAGTCTTGCGAAGGCGGATGAAGCAGGTCTCACGGCGGATTCCCGGGTGGTGGCGCTGTCCCGCTCGCTCGGCGAGCTCTGGCTCCTTGCGGGCGGCAAGCTGGTCGGTGTGACGGAGGACGGACTCAATTTAGAGGGCGTCACGGCGGAGACCGCTTCCGTCGGGCGCATCCTAGCACCGAGCGCGGAGGCCATCATAGCTCTTAATCCGGATTTGGTGCTCATCGCACCGGATATTTCGGCGCAGCGCGAGCTGCAGGCGACACTCGAGGCAGCGGGCATACGCTGTCAGGCGGTCGATATCAACAAGTTTTCGGACTATGCTACGGCGATGAAGCAGTACACCGAGGCGACCGGGCGCAACGATCTCTATGAGAGCAAGGTCGCCGCAGTCGAGAAAAAAATCGAGACCATCAAGGCGGAACTCCCGAAGGAAATCCACGGAAAGAGCTTCCTGGTGATTCGCGCTTCCGCGGCGAAGACAAGGGTCCTTAAGTCGGATCACTTTGTAGTCGCAATGCTTGAGGACCTCGGTCTCACAAATGCCGCGCCCGAGAGCCTGTTAGAGCAACTCAGCATGGAAGGCATAGTCGAAGCAAATCCTGACTACCTCTTTGTGGTGTTGCAGGGAGATACTGCGGAGGCGGAGGCAGCCTTTCAGGAGCTGATTGCCGCTCAGCCCGCGTATCAGGAACTGAAGGCCGTGAAAACGGCGCAGGTCTATACCCTGCCGAAGGAGTTCTTCCAGTATAAGCCGAATGCGCGCTGGGATGAGGCCTATGCCCTGCTCTCGGAATATCTGCGGAGAGCTTCGTTAAAGCAGTGAGTATCGAAGATACAAGGGCGGGGAATGAGGCACACGGCGGCAAGCCGTTTCTACCGGTGCTGATTCTCGGCACGGGCTTACTCTTGCTCTTTGTTTGGCTCTCTGTCTTTTACGGGCTTGGCGGCACGGCGGAGAGTGTGAGCCGCATCCTTTGGTATGTGCGCGTGCCGAGAACCGCAGCAGCCCTGCTCTGCGGGGCGGCGCTCAGCGCAGCCGGTTTTCTCATGCAGGAGGCGTTGCACAATGCACTGGCCTCGCCGAGCATCATGGGGGGCAATGCGGGCGCGGGGCTCTTTGCCCTGCTCGCCGCCCTTTTCTTTCCCTTTGCGGTCGGCGCACGCTTTGTGCTGGCCTTTTTGGGCGCACTGCTCTCGATTGCGCTGGTACTCCTGATTGCGAAACGGGCGGGGTACAGCAGAACGGTAATTGTGCTCTCGGGGGTCGCGGTCTCCGCGCTCATGGGCGCTGCGGTAAACGGCATCGTGAGTTTTTTCCCGAACGCGGTCGCGGATAAGCAGGCCTTTACCCTGGGAGGTTTTGCGGGTGTCAGCTATGCGGGACTCGCCTTTGCGACGGCCTTTATTCTTCCGGCCTTGCTGTTCGGAACTTTCCTTGCGGGCGGCATAGACCTCTTTGCCCTCGGCGATGAGATTGCGCAGGGACTGGGGCTTCATGTGACGCGGCACAGGCTGTTCACACTGCTCACAGCTACCGTACTTGCGGCTGCGGCGGTCTCGATCGGCGGCTTGATCGGCTTTATCGGTCTCATTGTGCCGAATGTGATGCGGCGCATCTTTCCGGGGCAGTTGCCCGCGCGGAAGATGCTGCTTTTAACAGCGCTCTACGGCAGCGTACTGTTAACGGCGGCGGATTTTCTCGCGAGACGCCTGTTTTATCCCTATGAGCTGCCGGTGGGTCTCCTACTGAGTCTTCTCGGTGCGCCCTTCTTCATTTGGATGCTGATGCACAGAAAGCGTGGCGTATGATCGAGATCAAAGATCTGAGCGCGGGCTATGACTTGAATCCGAAACAGCGCGAAAATGCGTGGAAGCCGGTGGTCTCCGTCCCCGAGACCTGCTTTTCGGAGGGGCAAATCACCTGCATCATCGGAAAAAACGGCTGCGGAAAATCGACTCTTTTAAAAACCCTGCTCGGCCTCCTGCCTTATCAAGGGAGTATACGCCTGTTCGGAGAGGAGCTGAGGACGATCAAGCCGAAGGAGAGAGCTGCGCGCGTGGGCTATCTGCCGCAGACGCTTACCTTGCCGCGGATGAGTGTGCACACCCTTGCGGCGCACGGCTGCTATCGCAGAAAAAAGATGTTTCAAACACTCGGCGAACGCGAGCGAGATAAAATCGAAGCGGCGCTTGCCGCCGCGGATATGAGCGAGTACCGCGATAAGACGGTCTCGGAGCTCTCGGGCGGGGAGCGGCAGCGCGCCTTTCTCGCCATGTTGATGGCGCAGGATCCGGCCTTTTTCCTCTTGGATGAGGTGACTTCCTATATGGATGTGGAACACCAAAAGAGGACGACGGAGATTGTGCGGCGGCTTGCGGCGAGCGGAAAGGGCGTCGTGATGACCACGCACGATTTGGCGCTCGGCTTTTCGCTCAGCGACCGCATTCTTGTCATGAACGGTGGGAGCATAGTCCTCAGCGGAACCCCGGAGGAAGTGCGAAAAGAGAAGACGCTCCTGCGCGCTTGTTTCGGTGTGACGGTCGGGCGCAGCGCTTCGAAGGAAGCCCTGTACACTTACGAATTACAGAACTGACTTTGACTTCATGAACAGAGGGGGCATAGTCCTCAGCGGAACCCCGGAGGAAGTGCGAAAAGAGAAGACGCTCCTGCGCGCTTGTTTCGGTGTGACGGTCAGGCGCAGCGCTTCGAAGGAAGCCCTGTACGCCTACGAATTACAGAACTGATTTTAGATTCCGAAAGGAGGAATTTTCATGGGTTACATTTTGACGGAAGAAGGATTTCAGGCTGCACTGAAAGAACTTCGGAAAGAGTATCGCCTCTTCGCGCCGGTGCGGAAAAAGGGTGCGGGTCGCTTCCTCGATATCGACACGGTGATCTACGACGAAGTCGGCGAGGGCGGGGAGATAGAGCTCGAGGCGAAGTCGGATTACTCCGCAAAGGAGGCGCTGACCCCGCTCTCGGAGACGCTCTTCTTCTTTACGGAAGAGCAGTGCAAGGAGGCGGATGTCGACCTCAGACCGGCGCTCGTCTTTCTTCGGAGCTGCGACCTGCAGGCAATGAAGCGCCTCGATCAGATGTATCTCGGCAACGGGCGCGAGAACGACTGGTTTTATCAGAGACGCCGCGAGAAAATACAGTATGTCCTGATCGGCTGCAGCCATAGCTTTGACAACTGCTTCTGTGTGGACATGAAATCGAACATCACGAAGGACGGCTATGTGTTTTCGGTCGACAAGGCAGACGGACAGTACCGCGTGAACGTCCTTGAGACGGCGGTAGACCCGGTATTTGCCGCGGCTGCGCTGTCGGAAGAAGCGGTGGAGCCGTGCCACGTGACGGAGAATGAGGTGCGCGTCCGCGTTCCGGAGAATATCCCGCTGGAAATCGTGAATCACCCGCTCTGGGATGAGTACAACACCCGCTGCATCGGCTGCGGACGCTGTAATTACGCCTGTCCCACCTGCTCCTGCTATACCATGCAGGACGTGTTCTACACGGACAACGGTAAAGTGGGAGAGAGACGCCGTGTGGGCAGTTCCTGCATGGTGGACGGCTATTCGAACGTTGCGGGCGGCGGTCAGTACCGGAAGAAGCAGGGCGAGCGCATGCGCTTTAAGGTTCTGCACAAGATTCGCGACTATCGCAAGCGCTTCGGCTATGACATGTGCGTGGGCTGCGGCCGCTGCGACGACATCTGCGGCGAGTACATCAGCTTCTCGAATATCATAAACAAGGTTGCGGCCGCGGTCGAAGAGATGGAAAAGGAGGACAGCAAGAATGCGTAATCCGTATATCCCCTATCCTTCCAAGATTTTGGAAGTCATCCGTCACACCGAGAAAGAGTTCACCTTCCGCATGGAATATCGGGGCGAGGAAGAAGTAAAGCCCGGTCAGTTCTTTGAAGTTTCCGTTCCGAAGTACGGTGAGGCCCCCATTTCGGTCTCCGGTCTCGGCGAGGGCTTTGTGGACCTCACGATACGTAAGGTGGGGCGCGTGACCAACGAAGTGTTTGAAAACTATGTGGGCGATACACTCTTACTCCGCGGGCCCTACGGAAACGGCTTTGACACCGAGCTCTATCGCGAGGGCGAGACCGTAGTCGTTGCGGGCGGCACCGGTGTGTCCCCGGTTCGCGGTGTGATTGAGGCGCTGAGCGGCTTTGAAAACGCAAAGCAGAAGTATGTGATTGCGGGCTTCCGAAGTCCTGAGGACATGCTGTTTCGCGACGACCTCGCGAATTGGAAGAACAAGTTGAATCTGACCCTTACCGTGGACGGCGCGCCGGAGGGTTACGAGGGCAATATAGGCCTGGTCACAAAGTACATCCCGGAACTGCCGCTTGCGGACCCCGCAAAGGCGAAGGCAGTCGTGGTCGGACCGCCGGCCATGATGAAGTTTTCCATCATCGAACTCCTGAAAAAGGGCTTCCGCGAGGAGAACATCACGGTCTCCTACGAGAGAAAAATGTGCTGCGGTCTCGGCAAGTGCGGACACTGCCGCGTCAGCGATACCTACATCTGCCTCGACGGGCCGGTGTTCAACTATGTGGATGCCAAGCAGATGGTAGACTGAGTCGGAAGGGAGAGAAGAAATGAGTGCTTTGGATATCAACTTAAAGAAACTGAAAAAGAATGCCTTCCGCTACTCGAAGGTGCGCGGCGAGACGGCTTCCAGAATTCGTATTCCGGGCGGTGTGATCGATGCAAAGTCTCTGGGCCGTGTCGTTGAGATTGCGGAGAAGTACGGCACCGGAACCATCAACATCACCAACCGTCAGGGTATCGAAATTCCCGGAATCCGCCTTGAGGATATGGACAAGGTCAATGAAGAGGTGCAGCTCATCATTGATTCCCTGCGCATTAACCAGCCGGAGAAGGGCAAGGGCTATCCGGCATCCGGCACGCGAAATGTGATTGCCTGCCCGGGCGCGAGACTCTGTCCCTTCGGCTGCTACGACACGACCGCATTTGCGCAGAAGATGGAAAATGTGATTTTCCCGAACGATCGCCACGTGAAGGTTGCCTTTACCGGTTGCTCGAACGACTGCGCGAAGGTGCGCATGGCGGACTTCGGCATCATCGGCATGACAGAGCCGCAGTACGACCCGAACCGCTGCGTGGCCTGCGAGCAGTGCATCAAGTACTGTAAGAAGCGCTCGGTTGACGCGCTCTCGCTCGTGAACGGAAAGATTGTCCGCGACACGAAGAAGTGCATCGGCTGCGGTGTCTGCATTACCTACTGCCCCACCAGAGCATGGACCAGAAGCAAGGAGCACTACTTCCGCCTGGTTATCCTGGGGCGCACCGGAAAGCGGAATCCGCGACTCGCGGAGGACTTTATCAAGTGGTGTGACGAGGAGAGCATACTTAAGATTGCGGCGAACACCTACGCCTACATCGAAGAGTACATCGATCCCGAGGCGGTCGAGAACAAGGAACACATCGGCTACATTGTGGATCGCACCGGCTTTGAAAAGTTTAAGGAGTACATCTTCCGGGATGTCTCCCTCAGTGAAAAGGCCGAGGTTGCCCAGGAAGTTTACTGGGGCGGCAAGCACTACGACCGCTACGGCGGCTGAGTCAATTACAGGAAAAGAACAGCCCTGTGTGAAAACGCGGGGCTGTTTTTGCTGCGCGTTTTTGCTACAATCAAAACAAGCAAAATAGTGAGGAAAGGAGCCGCAGGATGGATCGAGATCAATTTTCGTTTATCGTATATATGATTCATGCTTGTGCGGATCGCTGGAAGGTAGCGCCCGCAGAGGTGTATCAAGCGCTGAAAAAGAGCGCTTGTCTGGACCGCTACCTGCTTCCGAATTATGACATCCTGCATACACAGAGTTCCGCTTATATTGTTCGGGATATTGAGGAATATCTGAAGGCGCGTGAGGTAAAGGTATGATTGTCTATCACGGGTCTAATCAGATTGTGAGTCATCCGGATGTTCGCTATTCCGAGCGCAATCTGGATTTCGGGCGCGGCTTCTATGTCACCACGGTAAAGGAGCAGGCGGAGAAATGGGCGAGGCGTAAGGCCGGATTTTCGAAAGATAACACAAGAGCCATACTGAATATCTATGAAATGAAAGAAGAGCGAGACGGGGTGGTATTCAAAGACTTCGGTGATGATTTAGATACTTGGATTGATTTTGTGTGCAGCTGCCGGGATGGGGAGCAGGGGTATCGCGAATTTGATGTAATTAAGGGAAAAGTAGCAAATGATAAGGTGTTTCGAGTCGTGGACATGTACCACAGCGGTATCTGGGATAAGGAGAGAGCCTTGCGAGAGATACGTGTGTATCCGGGCTATGATCAGATTGCTTTTATCACACAGTTGGCTGTGGAACGACTTTTGAAATTTTGCGCTTTCGAGGAGGTGGAGGTATGAGCGGTGATGCATTGGAAAAATATTACCGGGAAGAACTCGAAGAGCGCTTGATTTCACATCTTGCCGCAGTAAAGGGGATTACACTGGAAGAAGCGATGGATTGTTATTACCGCAGCCGTCTGGCGCAAAAGATTCACCAAGGACTTGATGACGTGCAGTATCTGGATTACAGGGTATTGGTTCGCATTCTTATGAATACGGAACCGCAACTGTTTGCGGCATAACGAGGTACCGCGCGGTAAGGGCTGAGACAGCCTTAGAAAGAGAGGTTTTATATGGCAGTCTATGAGGGACTCAGAAAGAGAAGAAGTTATTATCAATTGAATAAAGAGCTTCCGGTTTCGGAGGAGGCAGTGCGGGCGCTCATCGAAGAGACGACAGAGCTCGTTCCGGATGCCTTCAACATGAAGAGTGCGCGCGTCGCAGTGGCGCTCGGAGAGAAGCAGGACGAACTCTGGGATCGGATTTACGATGCCTTTCAGGGTAAGGTCGCAAGAGAAAAGATTGACGGCTTCAAGGCAGCGGCGGGTACGGTGCTCTATTTCTACGAAGAGAATACCGTAAAGGCTTTGCAGGAGAAATTCCCGCTCTATGCGGACAATTTTCCGGTCTGGGCTAATCAGGCGAACGGCATGCTGCAGATTAACATTTGGAGCGGCCTCCGCGAACTTGGTATCGGCGCAAACCTGCAGCACTATAACCCCGTGATTGATGAGACCGTGCGGGAGCTCTTTGATCTTCCGAAAAGCTGGAAGCTGCTCGCTGAGATGCCCTTCGGCGGCATTGTCGAAGAGCGGGAGTCCAAGGCGAAAGAGAAGATTGAAGATAGAGTGAAGTTCTATCGTTGAAGGCGGAAGCAAACCGGCTGCCATTTGGCAGCCGGTTTTTTCTGTATCGTAAAGGGACAGAATAACGCTTGATTATATGAGCTATAACTCATATAATCAAATTGACGATAGTCAGACCACGTGAAAGGACAGGAAGTGTTTGAACTTCGCTTGCACAAGCCAGACGAGCGGACTGGCTTAGGCGTTATGGGAAAAAAGATACGATGGATTAAATAGAGTGCGAGAGGATAATTGCAATGAAGCTAAGAGAATACAAGGAGAAGAAATTTAAGGACCCAAATTTTGTGCGTGCATATCAGGAAGTTCAACCGGAATTGAAGGTGATTCGCGCAATCGTAGAGGCCAGGGCTGCTCAAAATTTAACCCAGAAGGAGCTGGCAGAGAGAACGGGAATTGCTCAGACGGAAATAAGTAGGCTTGAGAATGGTAGTAGAAACCCGAGTATTAAGCTGTTGCAGAGGTTAGCAGAAGGAATGGGGCTGGTTCTGAATATCAGCTTTGTTCCCAGGGAAGAATAAACCTGCAAAAAGCCCTGAGACTTAGTCTCAGGGCTTCTTTTGCGGATACTGCGCGGCGAGGCGCTGTACTTCGTCCGTCATTTTGGCAACGACTTGGGGCGGAGAGACAATGCGTATGTCGCCGCCGAGTCCCATGATCCAGCCGAGGAAGAGGCGGCTCACCGCGACGGTGACACGGCAGCGAAAGTGCTCGTCGTCAATCGGCATAATCGGAATCTCTTTTCCGAAACGATCTATCAGGATACCGACCATGTCGTTCTTCGCTTCCAACGTGACCACGGTCTCTTCCCCGCCGTTCATGCCGAAGAGGCTCTTTGCGTAGCGGGCGGTATTAAACTGACGAAAGCTCTCCAGGCCCTCTCGCGCAGCATCGACCACGGAGATCCTTTTCATCTTATCGACACGGTAGTGTTTTAGCTTACGACTCTCGGCTTCATAGGCGACCAGATAGTAGTACTCGCTGTCCCAGACGAGAGCCCAGGGACTAATCTGATACCAAGCGCCGTTTCGACGGAGCTCCATCTCCTTTTTGAGATTCCACTGAAAGTACTGAAAGCGGACCTGACAGCCGGCATTGATGGCCTCGTGAAGGGCATCCACATTGTAGTAGACACTGGTATTCATGGTCTTAATGCGTTCGGCGATGATGACCTGGCGCTGCAGCTGCTTCGCCTCGTGCTTACTCACCAGTGTTTCGAGCTTAGCAATCAAGTCCTTGGATTTTTTGTCTGTGATAAACTTGGCCGATTGCACCGAGTCCACGAGGAGCTTCAGTTCCGGGAGCTCAAAACGCCGCGACGCGAGGCGGTATAGCGTGTTTCGACCGGCTTTTACGGTTTCGATGTCCATGCCGAAGTCCTGCAGTTCCTGAAAGTCGAGGTACAGGGTCTTTCGATCGGCGTTGACGCCGCAGTCTGCGAGTTTTTCAATGATTTCCGCCATGCCGAGCGCGTGCTGCGCATCGGTCTCCTCCGTAAAGAGTTTGGCGAGATACAGGAGCTTTTGCTTCTGATGTTCCCCGCGCCGCTCATTTCCTGCCATAGATTTTCCCTCCTCCGCGAGCCGCACATAGCTGCGGTTTTTTCTGTTTTCAATATAGCAGAAGCAAGGGGGCAAGGGAAGAATCCGGTCCGTTTTTCCGGACAGAAAAAGAGGGAAAAAAAAGAAATTGCGGCGCCGGTTGACACGGAAAAAGCGGAGTTATATACTCCTAACATATAGTTAAATCGCACAAATTACTGCGAGCCCTTGACTTAAGTTATCAAAAAATCGACCAAAACAGCTTAGACGCAGCGGGCTTGCAAAACAAGAGGAGGGTATAAATGAGTCAGAGTAAGACGAGACTGGAAGTCAGAGATTTGGTGACCATAGGCGTGTTTGGCGTGATTTATTTTGTCTGTATGTTTGCGGTCGGCATGATGGGCGTGGTACCGATTCTCTATCTGCTTTATCCGATGGTGTTCGGCGTGGTGGGAGGCCCCATTGTCCTGCTTTTTATGGCAAAGGTACAAAAGCCCTGGGCGCTTGTGATTTTCGGTATGATTACACCCATTATTATGTTTCTCTTCGGACATACACTTCTGGTGCCCGGCGTAGCGCTTGTTACGATGCTGGTCGCGGAAGGCATACGGCGTATCGGAAAGTACCGCTCTCTTCGCTATAACATGCTCGCCTATGTGGTCATGGCGACCATTCTCTGCAGTTCCCTCCTGCAAATGCTCGTGATGAAGGCGCGTTATTTACAGCTCACCGAGGCGGAGATGGGAAGAGAGTACACGGAAGCCCTTGAAAAACTAATCAGTGTCCGAAACATGGGGCTCGTATACCTCGGCGCCGTGCTCGGCGGCATTGTCGGCGCGTTTCTCGGGCGCAAACTCTTAAAAAAACACTTTGAAAAGGCGGGCATTGTCTGATGGAGCGGCAAACAAAACCCTGGGAAAGTCTGCAAAGTCCTTTCAATCCGAATCCCATAACGAAATTGCTCGTTATGGGATTTTTGGGCATTAGCTTAGTACATCCGCTCCACCCCTTCGCGGAGTGGGGCATTGTTTTCTTGCTTTCGCTCTTTTATCTCTTAAACGGCGACCGGAAAAGCGCGGTGCAAAACGCAGTCATCTTTGCACTGCTCTGCGCTTTTCCGGGGTTTCCGAAGCTCTATGCCCTGCCCATTGTTTTAAAAATGCTCCTGTCCGTGTTCTATATGCTCCGGCTTGTCTACTTTCCCGTTGCGAGCGGGCGTTTTCTCATGAAGACTTCGGATGTGGGGAGCATACTGGCATCCATGGATTATCTGCACATTCCGCAGAGCATCTCCATCCCGGTCGCGGTGATGTTCCGCTTTTTCCCGTCCTTTGCCGAGGAGCGGCGTAACATTGCGATGGCCATGAAGATACGCGGAATCCGAACGCGGAATCCGCTTCGCTATCTCGAGTATGTGACCGTTCCGCTGCTCATCATCTCTTCCAACATCGCTGAGGATATCGCAAATGCGGCGGAGTGTAAGTGTATCGAGAATCCGGTGCCGAAGACAAGATACACGACAGCGCGCTTACAGCCGGTGGATGCCGTATATGCGCTCTCCATGGGCGGGCTCATGCTGCTCGGCTGGATTGTGTTGCGCTAGGAGGGATGCCATGCTTGAGATAGAGAATTTTTCACTTTCCTACGGGGAGGGGAAGCCGGTCTTACAAGACATCACCCTCTCTCTGAAAGCCGGGGAGTGCCTGGTGGTCACAGGGGAGAGCGGCAGTGGTAAGTCCTCGCTGATTCACGCGATCAACGGCCTAGCCTTTCACTATAATCAGGGCGTAGGAAAGGGACATATCCGCTTCGAAGGGGAGAGTATCGAAACCCTGCCGATTTATCGGATTGCGCTGCAAATCGCGAGTGTATTTCAGAATCCGAAGACACACTTTTTCAATGTGAATACAACGCTGGAACTGCTCTTTTACATGGAGAATATGGGGCTTGATCGCGCGGAGATGGACAGGCGCATGGAGGATTTGCTGAAGATATTCCCCATAGAACATCTCCTAGGGCGAAATATCTTTGCGCTCTCCGGCGGAGAAAAACAGATATTATCGGTCGCCTCCTGTTACCTCGCGGGCTGCAAGCTCATTGTCATGGATGAACCCTCTTCCAATCTGGACGAGGCCTCGATTGCGGTGTTAAAGAAAATGCTGCCGATGTTAAAGGAAAGGGGCATAGCCCTCCTCATCGCGGAGCACAGGCTCCACTACCTGACGGAACTCATGGATCGCCTGATTTTCTTGGAGACGGGGAAGATAGCCAGGGCGTTCTCGCGGGAAGAATTTCTTTCCATTTCCGAAGACGTGCTTGCGGATATGGGACTTCGGAGCAGGGAAAAGCCCGTGCTTCGGCTTCCCGCGTGGAAAAACGAGGGAGAGCTGACCGTGGAAACGCTCTGCTGCCCCTTCCGGCGAGGCGAAGAACTGAAACTCAGTCAGGTCTCCTTTTCCTTCGGAAAAATCTACGGCATCGTCGGTGAAAACGGCTGCGGAAAATCCACGCTGCTCCGCGCAATGACGGGATTGGAGGCGCCGAAGAAGAGTCGCATCGCGCTTCGGGGAAAGCCGCTGTCCGGGCGTGAGCGCATATCACGCTCTGCCCTGGTCATGCAGGATGTCAACAGTCAGCTGTTCACGGATTCGGTCGAGGAAGAATTGCTGCTCGCATGGAAGGGGAGATGCCTGAGAGAGAAGACAGCGGGGGAGAGGCGAGAAAAGGCAGCGGAAGAGGCAGCGCAGCGCGAAATCGAAAATCTATTGCAGGCGCTCGGTCTCGCGGAATGCAAAGAGCGCCATCCCATGAGTCTTTCCGGCGGACAAAAGCAGAGACTGGCGCTTGCGACCTGTCTCCTTAAGGACGCGAACTTTTTCTATTTTGATGAGCCGACCAGCGGTATGGATCGTAAAAACATGCTGCGCATCGCGGCACTCTTAAAACAGCAGCAGCGGGAGGACAGAATTCTCTTTGTGGTTTCTCACGACACCGCCTTTTTACAGGAGGTCGCGACGGAATGCCTTGATTTGGAGACATTTCGGAAGCGCACAGCGGAAACAAAAGATAGAGGAAACAGCTCGGAAAGCTAAGATTGAATTACGGCGAAGTTGAGAGCAAAAAGCGGACCGGCGGACTGTTGAAAGGCAGTCCGCTTTTTGCTTTGATTGTGTCCGTTTTTTGGGACAGGCGGGGTGGTAGACTGGAAACATAAGAAAAGCAGAGGAGGCAGCAAGATGAATCCGATCTATTTCACCGTTACGGGAACCAATTACTACTACGGAAACGAGTACTTTAAGCCGGAGATGAAGCTTCAACTCAACAAGGAGCCGGATAACAAGGCGGATAAGGAGGCAATCCGCGTGGAGCTCGAGGGGCTCGGGAAAGTGGGCTATGTCGCGAACAGTCCGCACTCCGTAATCGGAGACAGCTACAGCGCAGGGCGACTCTACGATAAAATCGGAGACTCTGCGGAGGGGAAAGTGCTCTATGTCCTGCCGCAGGGAGTGCTCTGCACGCTTGTGCAGGGAGAAGAAGGAGACAAACAAGAGCAGAGGGAAAAGGCGTGACCGAAGTGATTTTGTTTCCCTCCTCCTTTCTGAATCCTCGAGAGGCGGATGAAGATCTTGCGGAAGAGTATCGCGCGGCGCGTTTGGCAGGCGGTTTTGAGACAGTGGTCTTCGACTACCAAGCCTGGTTTCGGGAACAGCGACTTAGGCTCAGTGACGTTCCTGAGCGGGAAATCACAGCTGTTTATCGCGGCTGGATGATGAAACCGGAACAATACGCTGTCTTTTACCGGGAGCTGCTTTCGCAGAAGATACGACTGCTCACAACGCCCGAGATGTACGAGAAATTACATTTGTTTCCACGGGTGTACCCGGAGCTTTTACCGAACACCGCGCGTATGCTCACATTTCCGCTGCATACCGAGATCGATGTGGGGGCATGTCTGAAGGTGTTTCCTCGTTTCTTGGTGAAAGACTATGTGAAGTCCGTGAAGGGCAGCGAGTTCCCTGCCTATTTTGACGAGAACTGCTCGCAGGAAGCATTCAATGTATGGATGGAGCTTTTTTACCGTTACCGCGGCGACTTGCTGACAGGCGGAATCTGCATCAAAGAGTTTCTGGACTTAAAGCGCTATGAAGGCAGGACCAACGAGTACCGCGTGTTTTATGTGAACCATGAGCCGATTTGCATAAGCCGTAATTCCGGGCAGGAGGGCAAGGTAGCGGAGCCGCCGACAGAATTGGTGCAGCGCTACCGGAAGCTTGGCAGCGTTTTTTACACCCTGGATTACGCAGAACTGTCCGACGGAAGCTTTACGATACTGGAATCCGGAGACGGTTCGGTTTCCGGGCTTGCCTTGGGGGAGGATGCAGCGAGCTTTTATCGAAAGCTTTATCGGGCGCTGAATGAAAATCAGATATAGTACGAGTTCTTTGCGCTAATCGAAACAATTAGGCAGAGCTTTCTCCTTACCACAATATGCGTTGCGCCCGAAAAGCTATGCTTCGGGCGCATATTTGCATGCCTCTTGTGCTAAACTGAAAGAGATTCACAGGCCGATAGGCCAATCAAAAGCGGAAGAGAGGAGATACGACAGCATGGAAAAGTTGACGATTGCGGAGGCAAAACGAATCAATGACACAATGGTCTCCGAGGCGCATTTAAAGCTGCATGCGGCGAATGTAGCGGCTTGCATGGGTGCGATGGCAGCGCATTTCGGGGAGGACAGGGAACACTGGGAGGCGGTCGGCTATCTCCACGATTATGACTATGAGAAGTTTCCGGAAGAACATCTTCTGCACACTGAGCGGGAACTGCTCGCAGAGGGCGTGCCTGCGGAAGATGTGCGCGCCATATTAAGCCACGGCTACGGGCACCGGAACGAGGTCGAGCCGAAGAGCAAGATGGAGAAGAGTCTCTACACGGTCGATGAACTGAGCGGCATTATTCAGGCGGCAGCGCGCATGCGCCCGAACGGCATTGGCGACATGGACATCAAGAGCTTCATGAAAAAGTTTAAAAGCAAGGGCTTTGCCGCAAAGTGTAACCGCGAGATTATCTTGAAAGGCTGCGAGATGCTCGGTATGGACATCAAAGAGGTCGCGGAAATTGCAATCGCAGGTATGAAAGAACACGCAGAGGAGCTGCAACTCACGGGAAACTAAGGGACTGATTCTCCTAAAGTGATGAAAAAACAACGCCTTACAACAAATTGTCCTTTGGGGCGATATCCGCTATAATTAAAGTTTGCGGAATAAAATGTTTGAAAGGCGCAAGCGAAATCGGCCGGGAGGAGAAGAGATGAAGATTGTTGTGGTGAACGGAAGTCCGAGAGCCAAGGGGAATACGGAAATGCTGGCAGAGGCCTTTCTCCGCGGTGCGAGGGAAGCCGGACACGAAGGAAGCCTCATCAACCTCCGCGAGAAGAAGGTTGCGGGCTGTCTCGGTTGTCAGTATTGTTTTTCCCACGACGGTGTGTGCGCGCAGAAGGATGGCATGGAAGAAATTTTGGCGGAGCTTGACCGAGCGGATATGCTGGTGCTCGCCTCGCCGATTTACTGGTTTGATGTCACGGCGCAGACCAAGGCCTTAATTGACCGCCTCTATGCGAGAGGCAGGCGGGGCTTTCACTTTCATAAGACAGCGCTCCTCTTAAATTCCGGCTCGGACGGTGTCTACGAGGCGGTCCTCACCATGTACCGAAATATCTGCGGCTATTTAAACTGGCAGGATCAAGGCGTTATTACCGCCCCCAATATGAGCTATAAAGGGGCCATGCAGGATGCCCCGGCGCTCAAAGAGGCGTATGAACTCGGGAAGGGACTTTGAAACGCGAATCGGCAAAGCAAACGGAAAGCAACTTGTAAAGCAGGCGGAGGGGAAGCATGCATCAGGTATATTTTGTGCGGCACGGCGAGACGGTCTGGAATGTCGAAAATAAAATCTGCGGGGCGACCGAGAGTCCCTTGACTGAGCGTGGCAGGGAGCAGGCGCGCGCCATCGGGCGCGAACTGAGAGCGCGCATGGATGCAGGAGAGTTAAAGCTTGACCGCATGCTGTGTTCGCCCTTAAGCCGCGCGCGGGATACCGCAGAGGAGATTGCGAACATACTGGAACTGCCGCTTGCGGTGGATGTGAGACTCAGGGAGCAGAACTTCGGCAAGTGGGAGGGCACAGCCCGGGACGGCGAAGGCTTTCAGCGCGCCAAGGAGAACTTTATCGATAGCTTCGGCGGCGGAGAATCCATGATGCGGGTCGCACAGCGGATTTATAATCTCCTGGATGAGCTCAGGGAAGAGAAGGAGACAAGCTATCTTCTGGTCGCGCACAACGGCATCTCCCGCATTGTGGAGTCCTATTTTCGCGACATGGAAAACGAGGAATTCGCATCCTTCGGAATTCGGAATGCAGCGCTCCGCGCCTACAGCTTCCCCGAAGGGGTGTGAGAGCCCGAACCGGGGGAAAATGCTCGGTTGCGCTTGACAGACAGTACACTTAAGGATATCTTAATGAAAGCATAAGAAATCCGAGCGGAGGGAGTATCAATGAAGAAAGCAAAGGCAGTGCTCGCGGCACTACTGGCAGCGGGCTTAACGGTGGGAAGCGCGGTTCCCGCACTGGCGTTTTATCAGCAGCCGCAGAGTAAGAAGGGCTTGCTCCTGTCGCAGCAGACGGCGGATATGCTTGCCGACATCGGCAACCTCGGTGTGAAGCAGGTCGTTGTGAACATGGGCACCGATCAGGATTTGAATACCTTCGATCCGCTCGCGGCGTATTGCACGCAAAACGGTGTCACCCTGACCATGATAGTCATAAACCGCCCGGGTGCCCCGGCCGGTATGATGCCGAGCGCACCGGTGGCCGGCGTCGGCACCTACGGCTTCAATGTGCAAAGCGCGGAGGGTCAGGCTGCGGTTCGGAATTACGCGAGAAGCCTTGCGGCACGCTATAAGAACTCCGTGTCCAACTGGGTCATCGGCAACGAGGTGAACGATGCGATTCACTGGGACTATAACGGCGAGATGGACATGCAGGCGCACGCGGAGAGCTATGCCAAGGCCTTTCGCATCTTCTACGAGGAGATTAAGGCGGTAAATCCCGAGGCAAAGGTGCTGATTCCCTTTGACATGCGCTGGAAGGCAACCACCGGAGAGCCCGGCTGCTACCCGACGGCTGAGTATCTGCCGCTCCT
The DNA here is from genome assembly GCF_030644385.1 of Stomatobaculum sp. F0698. GTDB lineage: Bacteria > Bacillota > Clostridia > Lachnospirales > Lachnospiraceae > Moryella. The sequence goes on from NZ_CP130060.1 coordinate 589,880, forward strand.
GAATAATAAGCTCCGCGACACGGACTACGGCATTGCCTGGCATCCGTATCCGGTGCATTTCTTCACGAAGCCCGAGTTTCAGGACGATGACGGCATTTCGGCAGATATCAACACGACGCCGAACATCAATATGAAGAACATCAACGTGCTCACGGATTATCTGCAGACCGCGGATATGCGCACGCCGAGCGGTGAGGTGAGACCGCTCTTCCTCACCGAGATGGGCTTTACCTCCTCCGTCGAGAACGGCGAGGCGCGACAGGCAGCTGCGATTGCCGAGGCCTATCGCATTGCGAAGGAGAATCCCTACATTCAGGGCATGTACCTGTCCCGCCAGGTCGACGCAGCATCCCAGGTCGCGGCAGGCGGTGCCTTCGGACTCTGGAGACGGAACGAGAGCGCAGGCCGCGATGAGATTCCGGCGAGCAAGAAACTCGCGTGGGAAGTGTATAAGAATTTGCAGTAAAAAAGAATTTTTCGCCCCGACGGCTCTCCACCGCCGGGGCATTTTTTTGTCTCCGTTTCGAAAGAGTCACCTTTGCCTCCGCTTGGTGGTATGATAAGCGGAGCGAATCTTAGGGGGAGCTAACCATGACAAGGCAAGAATTGTTTGCGCTCGCCGAAAAGCGTTACGGCACCGCGCCGGACTATCCCTGGCAGGATGAGAATGCCGTGCTCCGGCGGAAGGACAACGAAAAGTGGTACGCTGTGGTTTTGAAGCTTGCCGCTTCGAAACTTGGGCTTAGGGAAACGGGGGAGATAGAACTCCTGAATGTGAAGTGCGACCCGGTATTGCTTGCCTCGCTCCGCACGCAGGCGGGCTATTTTCCCGCCTATCACATGAACAAGGAGAAGTGGCTCAGCATACGCCTCGGAATGCCGGAACTCGATGCTTCCGTTGCCGATTTGCTTGCGCTGAGTTACGAATTGACGGGACCGAAACCGCACAGCGGAAAGGGGATGAAGAAAGACGATGCATGAAGATAAAAAAGATAAATTTGAGAAACTGAGAGCGGAACAGAGCGGAAATGAAGGACTCTATCTGGAGTTTGAGGACAAGGAGTGGCCGCTTACTTACACGGATCACGACAGGCAGATTGCGAGAGCCATTGTGATTGATGACGAAGAGAATTACTATTTTGTGCGTATGGACCGGTCGGATGAGTTCGGAGCCGTGACGCTGGTTGAGACTTCCGGCGGCGGCGTGGAAGAAGGGGAGTCGCCGGAAGCGGCAATACGGCGGGAACTCAAAGAAGAACTCGGCGCGGAGGTCGAGATACTCTGTAAGCTCGGGCTGGTCAGCGATTACTATAATCTCGTGCATCGACACAACTTAAACCACTATTTTCTCTGCCGGGTAAAGTCCTTCGGCGAAACCAAACTCACTCGGGATGAAGAAGAGGAGTTTCATCTGAAGACAATAAAACTTCGCTATGAAGAGGCCGTGGTAGCGTACGAGGCAGGCCTTAACAGCCGTCTCGGGCGCCTGCTCGCGCAGCGGGAACTTCCCGTGTTGCGGCGGGCAAAAGAGCTTCTCGGCTGAAGTGCGGAAATTTTGAACATAAAAATAACACGGGTCGGAAATATAAGAACTGTATTTCCGACCCGTGTTTTATTTATTTGAGAATTCCGCTTCCGTAAAGGATGCAGTAGAGCAGAAAAATTAGCAGAAAATACTTCCAGGAATTTCTCACGAGATAAATCGTGATTTTTTCCAGGCGATAGGTACGCGGATACAAATCTTTCCACTGTTCGCTGGTATGATAATTCTTGGTGAACTTACCGGTGAACCACTTGTCTTTGTCAAACAAAAAAGTGATTAGCCCGGAAATAAGCATCGGAACAAAGAGCCACTGTTCCACAAAATGAATGGGCTGCGCCAAGGCCTGCAGAGGGATGAGCGAAATACACCAGCACAAATACATGCAGCATACACTGAGGAGGCTCACAAAATAAACACGAGATAAAATACGGTTTCTTGACATGCTTTGCTCCTTTCTGAAACTTCGGGTTATCCGGTACCGAAATAGTGCAACGAACCCTAGTTATCTGTATTTATTGTAATACCTATTGCAAAAAAAAAATAGGAGAAAATTGAACGTGTTTCTTACAAAAACCGTAAGTTTCGGTAAGAAGTCTGTGGAAACGCCCGCGAAGGCTTATGATACTCTGTAAAGATTGTGTTTACAGCTGCCGTGCGTTAAAATAAGAACATGTGATTTCAGACGCAAAGGAGAAGCCATGCAAATATCCAGTCGTTTCAGCATTGCCCTTCACATCTTCGCCTGTGTGGATGCGTTTCAGGCGACCCACAAAATGACCAGCGACTTTCTGGCGAGCAGCATACAGACCAATCCGGTCATCATCCGGAACATTCTGTCGCAGCTTCGGCGCGCCGGACTGATTCGCATTGCGCGCGGCACGGGTGGCATCACCCTCGAGAGGGCGCTGAAGGATATCTCCTTCTACGATGTCTATGCGGCCATTGAGCCGGTGGAGCGCGGGGCGCTGTTTCGCTTCCACGAGAATCCGAACCCGAACTGTCCGGTCGGAAAGAACATCCATAAGATTCTGGACAATAAGTTCACCGACATTCAAAGTGCCATGGAGGCCGAGATGCGGAAGTATACGCTCGAGGACATTCACCGGGATTTGCTGCGTCTCGATGCCGTTCAGGGGAGCTGTGAAACTGCCTGAGCGGAAATGCAGGTACGCTTGCTTTTACCGAGAGGGCTTCCGACTTTGAATCAGAAGCGAGAGAAACACAAGACATAAGACAGCGAAAGGAAAAATCAACGCGGCGTTTCGCGGGGAGAGAGGGGAAGTAACAATATGTTAAAGTATTTGATCATCGGCGCGGGCGGTGTCGGCGGCACGCTCGGCGCATACTTGCAGCGCGCGGGGCTTTCGGTGAGTTTTCTGGCACACGGAAAGACCTTGGAGGCGCTGAAGAAAAAGGGACTTACCATTGTGGGAGATGAGGGCGAAGAAACCCTGGCGCCGGTCGCTGCCTTCGATGAGGCGGGTTATCACGAGACGCCGGATGTCATCTTCCTCGCCTTAAAGTCCTATTCGATCGAGAGTGTCCTGCCGTTTTTGGAGCGCGTCGCCACGGAAAACACGGTCATTATCCCGCTCTGTAATGTCTTCGGGACGGGAGAGAAGTTACAGAAAAAATTGGAGAAGCCGCTGGTCACGGACGGTTGCATTTATGTGATGGCGAATGTGGAGGAGCCGGGGAAAATTCGTCAGCTCGGCAAGCTGATGCGCGTGGTCTACGGTGCGCGGACGGAGGCGGAAGCGCGTACAGTGCTAAAAGACATTCAGGCGGACCTCGAAAAGGCGGGAGTAGAAGCCGTGCTGAGCGAGAACATCCGCCGCGATTGCATGAAAAAATTTGCCTACCTCTCGCCGCACGGTGCGGTCGGCACCTACTTCTACATCACGGCGGCGCATTTGCAGCGCGAGGGCGAGTACCGAAACTTTTACCGCGGGCTTGTGCGGGAGGTGCTTGCAATTGCGGAGAAGATGGGAATTGATATGGGAGGCTTCGGCGAAAAGGACTGCCTTGCCGTGGTGGATCGCCTCGCGAAGGAGATGACGACATCCTTCCAGAAGGATGTCGCGGCGGGGAAAAAGTCAGAGGCGGACGGCCTGATCTACGAGGTGCAGCGCCTCGGGAAGCGCTACGGGGTCGAGACGCCCTATTACGATGAGGTGATTGAGTCCCTTAAGTCGCGCGGCGTGGAGTGAGCCATGGGAAACTGGGAAAAGCAGGGCAGTGCCTGGCAGTACCGCGAGAGCGGCGTTCTGAGCACCGGCTGGACCTTGATAGACGGCAAGTGGTACCTTTTTGACGCGGCGGGAAATATGAAGCTCGGCTGGCAGAAGGAGAAAGCGCGTTGGTATTATTTAAAGCAGGAGGCAGACCGCAAACCGACCGAGGCAAAAAATGACTACGGCTATACCTTGACGGGCTGGCAACAGCTTGACGGCAAGTGGTACTACTTCGGCACTGACGGCAGCATGCAGCTCGGCTGGCAAAAGATCAAAGAGCGCTGGTACTATTTGAAGCAGGAGAGCGATCGTAAGGCCGGCGAGGCGAAAAACGCCTACGGCTTCATGCTGACCGGTTGGCAGCAGATAAACGGCAAGTGGTTCTTTTTCCACGAGGACGGCAGCATGGCGGTCTACGAGTGGGTTAAGGACAAGGGCAAGTGGTACTTTCTCCGCAGCAACGGTGAGATGGCGCGGAACCAGATGCGCTCTTATAAGGGAAAGAGCTATTACTTTAAGGCGGATGGGAGCATGGCGGTCTCCGAAGCCGTGTCCTGGAACGGGGAGCGCTATCGGGCGGATCGGGACGGTGTCTGCCTCGAGGAGAGACCCGCACCCGGCGGTCACAATGTGAGCCGCTTGCATCCGCGCCTAAAGCGCCTGCAGAAAAAGCTGATTGCGCAGTGTGCGGCGCGCGGGCTGCCGATACGCATTACGCAGGAAGTTCGCACCGCGGAAGAGCAGGATGCGCTCTACGCGCTCGGGCGCACGGCGGGTGGCAGCATTGTGACGAATGCGCGCGGTTCTTCTTATTCTTCACACCACCAGTGGGGCACGGCCTTTGACTTTTGCCGGGACGACGGGAAGCCGCCCTATGAAAACGGGGATCGCTTCTTTGAAAAGGTGGGAGCCATGGGGAAGGCGCTCGGGCTCGAGTGGGGCGGCGACTGGAAGTCGATTGTGGACATGCCGCATTTCCAACTCTCGGACTGGGGCAGCGGGACGGCAAAGCTGAAAGAACTCTATGTCTCGCCGGACCGCTTTGAAAAGACTTGGGAAACTTGAACTTTGCTTTGAGGAAACAATGATGAATCAGAATCAGAACGGGAATCGAGACGAAGGTCTCAAAGAGAATCGCGAGGCTGCGGAGGCCTTTCAGCGCCTGAAAGAAGGAAATGCGCGCTTTGTGCGCGGTGAGGCGCAGAACTTGGCACACGACGCGGCGCGAAGAGATGAGCTCGCGACCAAGGGGCAGCGTCCCTACGCCTTCATCCTGACCTGCTCGGACTCCCGTGTGGTACCGGAGTTTATTTTCTCCGCGGGGCTCGGCGAGCTCTTTGTGACGCGCGCCGCCGGCAATGTGCTCGGAAACTCTATCCTCGCTTCGGCGCAGTATGCGGCGCAGGATCTCGGCGTGCGCCTCTTCTTGGTGCTCGGACACAGCGATTGCGGCGGCGTGAAGGCAACGCTCTCCGGAGAAGAGCTCTCGGGCGCGCTCGCGCACATGGGACAGAGAATCCGCGCCGGCATCGGCACGGAGACCGTAGCTCTGCGCGCGGTGGAGCGCAATGCGAAGGCGGAGGCGGCGGATCTTGCGGCTTGCTTACACGAGTACTGTCCCGAATTGCCGCTCACGGTTATATCCGGGGTCTATGACATAAGAACGGGCGCTGTAAGTTTCTCGGAGGAGTGATTCGGGAGAACTTACGGAAGCAAGGGCGTTCAAATCAAGAGGTGACAAAACAGACAGCAGACAGATTAGAGAACTGCAAATCCATCGCACTACAAATTAATGAAACAACAAAAAAGAAAGATCGGCGACAAAGGGGGGAGTCGTCGATCTTTTTTTGATGGCGATCTTCGGATCGCCACCGTGTGTTTGACTTGCTTTAGATATTGCGCTTCTTCTCAAGCAGGATGGCCGAGAGGATGAAGTAGATGACAGAGAGCAGAATACTCATAAGCACCATGCCTATGGTCTGCGGCGAGATATAGTTGATGCCGAAGCGGAGCATCGGTTTGGGTGAGAAGGGAATGTGAAGGAGCAATGCACCGCTGAAATAGTTGAGCGCAATGTAGAGAATCACGGTAATCACACCGCCGAAGCGCTTGCCGGGCAGGAAGGTCGACTGCAGGACAATGGCGAGCAGTGCGATGCTCTCAAACTGCAGGAGTCCCGCGAGGAAAAAGAGTGTGAGCTGTATCATGGTCGAGTGGGTTTCCGGAGAGAGCATCAATTCCACAAAGCGCTGCATACCTTCCCGGACCTCATATGAGCCGAGTCCTACAAAGGCATTGGTGAGCAGGAGTACGTCCACTACACAGATGACAGAGGCGAGGAAGGCCCAGAAGAAAATCTCGATAAAGTTCATGGCGTACTTGGTGCCCAGAATCTCAAAACTGTTGTGGGGCGTCAGGTAGAGCATGTAGGCTTCCTTGCTGTTCAGCTCCTTTTGAAAGGTCGAAAGATTTTGCAGGATGCTCACAATGGGAGCGAGAAACAGCCCGAGCGACAGAATGGTGACACTCAGTATGAAGAGAATAGAATCACTCCGATAGATGTTGCCGGAGAAGAGACTGACCAAATAGACCACTTCTCCGACGCCGATGAGGGTTAGCAATAAGAGTTTGACGAAGATGCTTTTCTTCCACTCGTATTTCATGAGTTTCAGCATATGGAATTCCTTTCCTGCCTCTTTGGGCAACCAATGAAAGCGTTAGGCAAGCAGCTGACGGTACTTCTCTGCGAGCGAGAGTCCCTCTTTGATGCGAAGGTCCTCGACATCCAGCGAGGCCACCATGTCGCCGTCCTTTACAAAAATAGCCTTTGAAATGAAGCGCTCCATCTCTTCAACCAGGTGGCTCGAAAGCAGGAGGGTGGAGTCCTTGCTCGCGTGGGAGATGATGAGCTCCATGACCTGATCCCGCGCGATTAGGTCAATGCCGTTCAAGGGCTCGTCGAGCAAAATGACATCGGCACTGCGCGCCATGGTGACCGCCACCTTGAGCTTGGCCATCATACCCGAAGAGAGCTGCTTTGCGCGGAGCTCGGGGCGTAGCTCGAACTTATCGATAATCTCGCGGAAGGTCTCCATCGAGAAATCCTGAAAGAAGTCCTGATAGTACTCGCCCACGTCCCGTATCTTCATATAGGAGTAGAAGTAGGGCTCGGTGGACATGTAGGCAATGTGCTCGCGGCTCCGATAATTGACCTCTTGGCCGTCCAGCAAAATCTGTCCCCGGTCCGGGAGTATCAGATTTGCAATGAGTTTCATCAGTGTGGTTTTACCGCTGCCGTTTGCGCCGAGCAGACCGTAGATTTCACCGGGTTCAAGCGTGCAGGAAAAATCCCGCAATGCCAACTTGCTGCCAAAGCTCTTGCTCACTTGTTTAACTTCCAGCATGAAATGACCTCCTTAGAGTCAAATGAGAGCCCGCATCTCGTCTTCGGTATAGCCGAGTTCGGACATATCTTTTTTGAAGCGGGCGATGAAGTCTGCGGCGAGTTCCTTCCGGAGACTCACATTGACCGCGGTATCTTCGGTCACAAAGGTGCCGAGACCGCGCTTCGTGAAAGCGACACCTTCAGCCTCGAGTGTCTGGTAGACGCGGGCTGCCGTGTTCGGGTTAATGTGGTACTCCAGGGCGAGGTCTCGCCCCGATTTCAATTTTTCACCGTTCTTCTTTTTACCGGTGACAATCTCCTTCTTGATTTGCAAAACGACTTGCAAATATATGGGTTGCGACTCGTTAAATTGCATCGAAGCTCCTCTCTGTAAGTGCTGCACTTGCTAACTAATGCGATAGTACACTAGAAAATAATGATTGTCAAGCGCGAGAAAAGAAAAATTACTAACTTCGCTTGACAGCTTTTCCGGGCGATGCTATGATACAAAAACCTTCTACACAAGTAGGTAAATAGGAAATAGCTTTTCGGATAAGAGCAGAGAGGAGGGAGCATGGATATTTCGTTTATGGAGCGCTTTTTGCCGCTCTACTTAGAGGCGGCAAAACTCACGCTAACCATCGCGAGCATAGGCATTTTGATTTCGCTTGTGATAGGCCTCGTTGCGAGCCTGGTGCTCTACTACCGAATGCCGCTGCTCTCACAGTTGGTCACGGTCTACGTGGAGCTTTCGCGCAACACGCCGCTGCTCGTGCAACTTTTCTTCCTTTACTTCGGCTTGCCGAAGATAGGAATACGTCTTAGCCCGGAGCTTTGCGGTGTAATCGGCCTTAGCTTCCTCGGCGGTGCCTACATGACCGAGAGCTTTCGCGCGGGACTCGGCACGGTTGAAAAAATTCAGACCGAGTCGGCGCTCTCCCTCGGACTAAGCGGCGGACAGAGCATGCGCTACATTGTGTTTCCGCAGGCGGCGGCGGTCTCGGTGCCTTCGCTGACCGCAAACATCATCTTCCTCATCAAGGAGACCTCGGTGTTCAGCGGCATTGCCCTCGCGGACCTCATGTATGTCACAAAGGATTTGATCGGCATTTACTACCAGACCACGGAGGCGCTCTTCATGCTGGTGATTGCCTACCTCGCGCTGCTCCTGCCGATTTCGCTTCTCGGCACTTTGCTGGAAAGGAGGCTACGCAATGCAGGCTTTGGAAATTAAATTGGCAAGCGCGTCTCCGCTTTCCATCTTGCTCGCAGGCAACAACCTTGCGCGTCTCCTCGGCGGACTCGCAGTCACCGTTCGGATTAGTCTCATTGCGGTTGCGCTCTCGCTCCCGCTCGGCATCCTTTTTGGGCTCTTGATGACAAGAGAAAATCGAGTGATCAAGCTGCTGAGCCGCATCTACCTTGATTTCATTCGCATCATGCCGCAGCTGGTTCTCTTGTTTCTCGTCTTTTTCGGGAGCGCCCGGGTGTTCGGGCTCAATCTGAGCGGCGAGTTCAGCGCTGTTTTGGTGTTCACGCTCTGGGGTACCGCGGAGATGGGAGATTTGGTGCGCGGCGCACTTAAGAGCATCCCGAAGCACCAGTATGAGAGCGCGGCGGCGCTCGGCCTCACGGCGGGGCAGTGCAGCCGCTACGTGATTATTCCGCAGACCTTAAGGCGGCTGTTGCCGCTCGCCATTAACCTTGTGACGCGCATGGTGAAGACCACTTCTCTGATTGTCCTGATCGGTGTGGTCGAGGTTTTAAAGACAGGACAACAAATCATAGACGCCAACCGCTTTCAGTATCCCACGGCGGCGCTGCCGATTTACGGCGTCATTTTTCTCTTATATTTCCTGGTGTGCTGGCCGGTATCCATGCTGGCGCGCTATTTGGAACAACGCTGGGCAGTCTGAACGCAGCTTGAAAGGAAGGCCACAGGATGAAAGAAGTAAAACGGGACATACAGCTCAGCATACGCGGGCTCAGAAAAAACTTTGGGGACGCCGAAATCTTGAAGGGCGTGGATCTCGATTTGCGCCGGGGTGAGGTGGTCGTGATACTAGGTCCCTCGGGGAGCGGAAAGTCGACCCTGCTCCGCTGCATCAACGGGTTGGAAGAAATACAGGGCGGCGAAGTCAGTCTGGACGGCGAAATCATCAGCAATCTCAAGCAGAGCGCGCTTCCTGCGGTGCGGCAAAAGCTCGGCATGGTATTCCAGAGCTATGAGCTTTTTCCCCATATGAATATCCTCGACAACATCACCCTTGCGCCGAGAAAGGTGCAGAAGAGAAGTCGGAAAGCGGCAGAGGCGGAAGCACGGGAACTCTTACAGCGCGTGAACCTTTCTGACAAGGAGAAGTCCTACCCGCGCATGCTCTCGGGCGGACAGAAGCAGCGCGTCGCGATTGTGCGCGCCCTTGCGATGCACCCAGAGCTCATGCTCTTTGATGAGGTCACCGCCGCGCTGGATCCCGAGATGGTGCGCGAGGTATTGGATGTCATCATGGAACTCTCCGAGCAGGGGCTCACGATGCTCATTGTGACGCACGAGCTCAGCTTTGCCCGCGCGGTCGCGGACCGTATTGTCTTCATGGACGAGGGCAGAGTCGTGGAGATCGGTAAGCCGGAGGAGTTTTTCACGGCGCCGAAGACCGAGCGCGCGAGGACCTTCCTCGACAACTTCCGCTTTGTCGCGAGAAGCAGAAAGGAAGAAAAGAGCGCATGAGAGAATTTTTAAGCCGCCGCGGGCGCACGAAGCGATGTTGTAAGCAGCTCACAACATCGCTGTAAGAGGAGAGAAAGCAGATTCGGTGAAAACAATTGAGCGGTGCGCAAGTCGACAACAAGCATCGTGTTTTACATAGAAAACAGTACGAAAAGATCATAGAAGAGAATATAGAACAGGTTTTAGGGAAGAACATAGAAAAAGCGGCGTGGTCGCAGCAGAGAGCAAGGGGAATTTGAAACCCGAAGAAGCGAAAAGCGAAAGAGCTTACGGCAGAGGTGACTACGGAAGCAGAAACAAAAGCATACGGAGGAAATGAAGATGAAGAAGACTTTGGTATTGGCGGCGGTGACGGCACTTGCACTCGGTGTACTCGCGGCTTGCGGCGGCAGCAAGAAGGCAGACGGCAGCGCGGCAGAGAGTAAGAGCGCAGGCAAGACGACCTTCCGCACGGTGGACGAAATCAAGCAGTCCGGTGTGATCCGCATCGGCGTGTTTACGGACAAGGCGCCCTTCGGCTACGTAGACCAGAACGGCGTAAATCAGGGCTACGACGTGGTCTATGCGCAGCGCATCGCGCAGGATCTCGGCGTCAAGGTAGAGTTCACCTCTCTGGACCCGGCATCCCGCGTTGAGTACGTGAACACCGGCAAGGTGGATATTACCCTTGCGAATTTCACGGTCACGAAGGAGAGAGCGGAGCAGGTTGACTTTGCGAAACCCTACATGAAGGTGGCACTCGGCGTGGTTTCGCCGGAGAATGCCGTGATTCACTCGGTCGATGAGCTGAAGGGCAAGACCCTGATCATTGCGAAGGGCACGACCGCGGAGACCTATTTTGAGAAGAATCACCCGGAGGTGAAGCTCCAGAAGTACGATGCCTATGCGGACGCTTATAATGCGCTGCTCGACGGCAGAGGCGATGCGTTCTCGACCGACAACACCGAGGTCATTGCTTGGGCAAAGTCGAATCCGGGTTTTGAGGTCGGCATTGACAGCCTCGGTGATTACGACACGATTGCGGCGGCGGTCGCAAAGGGCAATGAGTCCCTCCTCAACTTCCTGAACGAAGAGATTGTCACGCTTGGCAAGGAGAACTTCTTCCACAAGGACTATGACGAGACCCTGAAGCCGGTCTTCGGCGACGCGGCAAATCCGGACGCGATTGTCGTGGAGGGCGGTGAGCTCGGCGAGAGCAAGAACTGACAGAGAAGACAGGCTTTGGTCTGAGTTTTATATAGAGAAGAGAGCTGCGGGAGCATACGCTCCCACAGCTCTCTTTGCGTGTCAATGCTATTTTGTATCCAAAAAGTTGTCTGTGCAAGCCGAGCGAATTCTCTCGAAGCACCGTGATCAGAGCGGAGGCGGAACGCTCCGCAGCGTGATATCCGCCTTGCCCGCTCCGGGAATGAAGCGAAAGCCGGGACACTGTCCTCACTGAAAGCGGAGCGGGAGCTCAAGCTCCGCGCTTTCGAGAAGCGCTTTGTCGCGAAGCACGGTCTTGCCGGGACCATCCGCCACGAGCCTCCCCTTGTGCAGCACCAGCACGCGATCGCAGCAGTCGTAGACAAAGTCCAGATCGTGAGAGGCGAGGAGCAGGGCGGATGGGAGATTGCGGAGTATATTCAGAAGATTCCGCCGATTCTTCGGATCCAGCGAGGCGGAGGGCTCATCGAGAAGCAAAAGCTCCGGCGAAAGGGTAAGCACCCCGGCAATCGCCGCGAGCTTTTTTTGGCCGCCCGAGAGGCGGTACACCGCAGTCCCCGCCTTTCCTTCGAGTTTCACAAGAGAGAGCGCTTTCTCGGTGCGCGCCGCTACCTCTTCCGGCGCATAGCCGTAACTCTCGGCAGCAAAGGAGACATCCGCGCCGACGGTCGGCATAAAGAGCTGATTCTCCGAGTCCTGAAACACATAGCCGATTCGTCTTCTGATTTCCGCCAGTGTCTTTTTTTCAAGCGAAAGCCCGCCGAAGGTAATGGCGGGCGTCTGTGCCTTGGGAGGTAGGAGAAGACCGACCAAGAGCTTTAAGAGCGTTGATTTCCCCGCCCCGTTTGCGCCGATTAAGCCGACGCGCTCGCCGGGGGCAAGCGAAAAGCGGAGTTCATCCAGAATGGGGCGTGCGCCCGCGTCGAGGTCCTCATAGGAGAACGAAAGTCCGGATACGTCTAACAAGAAGACACCTCCTTAGCCGCGGCGGGCGTGCCGCCGTTTAGGATAATAAGCCGCCGAAGCGTTCAAAGACCGGAAGCAAACGAAACATAAGGCAGTAGGCAAGGCTCAGCAGGAGAAAGAGGAAGCTCGCGATGCCGCCGCGTTTCGCGCTCCGATATCCCGGCATGACTCCGGAAAAGCCGCGGAGTTTCATGCTCGCATAGATCAGTTCCGCGCGGTCTATGCTTCGTAAGAGCAGTTGCCCTATCATCGAGGCAAAGTTTCGCGGAGAGACCGCCTTTTTGCCCGGAGCGCGGAGCGCATAAGCATCCGCAAGCTGATCGCCCTCGCGGAGCAGCACGAAGAGATAGCGGTAGCTGAGAAGCAAAACCGTGGTAAAGAGGCGCGGGGCGTGAAGACGCGCGAGCGCCGCCGATAATTCGTAGATGCCGGTGCTCGCCGCGAGCAGAAAGACCGCGAGAAAGGCGAGCAGGCTCTTTAGCACGAGCACCGCAAGGAGCAGGATAGAAAACTTCCCGAAGAGCGCCGGGACAAGCCCCAGAAAGAGCGGAACCGGGAGCAGAAAGCGAAAGTCCCCGAGTGCCCGCCGCATGGGCAGGTCACCGAGGGGATAAAGGAGGCAGGGATAAATCGCCATGCCGAGCAGTCCCGAGAGCGCCGTCTGCGGAAAGGAGAGGGTCACCGCCAAGTAGAAAAGGACACTCAGGAGCTTTGCGAGCGGCGAGAGTAGCGTTAACAGCGTGTCCCTTGCGGCGAGTTCTTCGAGCGCAAAGAGAGAGCGGGAGGCAGAGTCCAGGCGGCTCACTTTCGATATAACCTGCGGCGAAGCAGGTTTGCGAAGAGTGCCACTGTAAGGAGCACGGCGAGCGCGCCGAGGATCCCGGCTGCGGAGCTGCCGACGACGCCCTCACCGAGGCTGTAGTCCGGGAAGCGGGCGGTGAAATCCTGAACGGCTGCCGCAAGGCGGTGGAGAGGCGTTTCGACGCTCTCTAGCTCCGTGCTGCCGGTCAGGCGAAGCACCGACCACTCGAGGCCGTCCGGAAAAGCGGAAGCAAAGAGAGACAGTCCGCCCGCGGTCAAGAGGCTTGCAAGGAGTGCTAAGCCAAAGAAGCGTCCGGCGCTCAGCTTTTCGGCGCGCCTCGCAGAGGGCAGACTGTTTTGAAGGAGCGAGGGGCGCGCCTCAAAGACAAAGAGAAGGACGGCCGCCGTGATGAGCCCCTCGCCGAGTCCGATTGCCAGGTGTATGGGCTGCATGAGCAGCAAGAAGGCGGTAAAAGGCAGGGGCGTCACGCCGGAAATTGCGGTCTCCAGAGAAACCGAGAAGGCGCCGAGCTGCATGCTGAGCACGGCACCGAGCAGCGAGGCGCTCACAATGCGCTTCTTGCTGATGCCGCCCTTCATGACAAGCTGCCAAAGTTTGCCGCCGAGGAAACAGCCGTAAAAGGCCATGTTCCAGATGTTCGCGCCGAGCGCAAGCAGACCGCCGTCCGCAAAGAGCAGGCACTGAATCGAGAGCACGGCGCACATGGTGAGAAAAGCAGCCTCGGGGCCCACAATTGCGGCGAGCAGCATGCCGCCCGCAAGGTGGCCGGAGGAACCTGTGCCGGGTATCGTGAAATTAATCATCTGCGCGGCAAAGACAAAAGCGCCCATCACCCCCATCACGGGAATGCGGGACTCATTGTCCTCGCGCTTTAAGATGCGAACCGAGTGCGCGAGCGCTGCACCCGAGCAGGCGTACATGGTGCCGGCAACCGGCGGGGACAGAAAAGCATCAGCCATATGCATGGAATTAAGTCTCCTTTTTTTGTAGAGAATATAAGTTTGCAGCAGTAAATGTCAAGCGGATTTGAAAAGGGACGTGCACTGTGTTATAGTTTTTTTAGCAACAGTGAACTCAGGCGTTTCTTAGAAAAAAGGAGGCTTTTATGGCACTGCGCTACGAAAATGAAGCAAACGAAATTGTGGCTTACGATGAGAACGGCGTGAAGCGCGCCTGCTTACAGTTCCCGGCAGTGAACGATAAGACCGTGGACGTAGAGCACACCGTCGTGGACGAGTCGCTCCGCGGTCAGGGCATCGGCGCGGAACTGCTCGAGAAATTTGTGGTCCGCATGCGCGACGAGAACAAGAAGGCCGTGCTCACCTGCCCCTTTGCGGTCAAGTGGTTTGACGAGCACCCCGAGAACGGCGACCTGGTCGCAGAGTAAGGAATCATGCGTTTAGAAGAAATCAGGGCTAAGATAGATACCCTCGACGAGGAGATCAAGGCGCTCTTACTGGAGCGCCTTGCCTGCTCTCGAGAGGTGGCGAGCGCCAAAGCGGAACAGGGAGAGACACAGATATACCGCGCGGACCGGGAAGAGGCTATTTTGGAGCGGCTCGGCGGAGAGGTACCGGAGGAGCTTCGCCGGGAGTACCTTGCCATTGTGCGAAAGATTATGGAAACCAGCCGCATGTACCAGTACGGGCTGCTCTATGACTGGATGCCGGAGCGCTTTCAGGCGCTCTTTGCGGGCGTACCCTATGAGATTCCGGGGCAGAGAGTGAAACTCCTGCTCACGCGTCCCAATCGCCCGAATGCCATGTCTTCGATCCTCAGCATGGTGGGCGATTACGGCTATAACATGGAAAAGATGGAACTTTTATCCTACAGCGAGGACAGGGAGAGCGTGCGCTTTCTTCTCACCGTGCGCGGCGATCTCTCGGAGCGCCACATGCAGAAACTCATGGTGCAGCTCGCGGGCGAGAGTCAGGATTTTTGCGTTATGGAAGTGCTTCGCTGAAGCAAAAAAAGAAAATCGAAAAACAGGTTGACAAAGCGGATACATGGCTTTATACTCTGTACTTGCAATAAGCAATGAGTGTGTGTAGCTCAGCTGGATAGAGCACTTGGCTACGGACCAAGGTGTCGGGGGTTCGAATCCTCTCACGCACGTACAACCCTCAAGCCCGTGTGGACTTGGGGGTTTTTGTATTATAAAATCGAACATACACCATCATACCAAACAGACAAAGGCGGATAACCATGAAAAAGCTTTTTTGGGGGGCAATGTATGTCCTCGCAGCGGCGCTGCTGGCACTGACCGTGTACCTCTATGTGTTGCCGGAGGGAGAGATTGCGCTCGGAGACCGTAAGACCGAAGAGAGCACGGCCGCATTGCAGCCGGTGCCCGAAATCAGTGTGGGCGGCATTACGGTTGAGGTCGGCGTGACCAAGCTTTCCGCACTCTTAGACCAGGGATTTACCTTGAAGTATGAAGATGAGGAAGGTTACTTTACAGACCTTGACCACAGCACGGCGGAGGCGGATCCCGCGACCCAGTACAGCGTGGTGCTCATGAAGAACGGCGACTATGTGGCGACCGTCAAGTACAGCAATGCAACCGAAGCGGTGTTGCCGATCGGCGCTTGTACTGTCGACGCGATGGAATTCAATACCGCGGCGCAGGGCTACGGCAAGCTTGAAATTCTGCTTGCGGGCGTGGACATGACGCAGGGCCTCGGTATGTCCGAGGTACCCGAGCGCTTTAAGGACTTTACACGGGCCGGCGGCACGGTCGAAGAATACGATAAGACCACACTCACCGAAAACCAGTTTGTGGTGGCCTATGTGCGCGCCTCCGAGCTCAGCGAGAGCAAGGTGGGAGAGTTCGGCGTGATCAACTATCAGCCGGGCGGCGAAGGCACCGGCGGCGGACAGAGCGCCGCGAGTGAAACGGCGGAGAGCGGCGAAACTGTGAGTGCGGAAGCGGAGAGCGCGGAAGCGGAGAGTGCGTCGGCGGAAGTGCAGGAGAGCGAGACTGCGGCAGCGGAGGAGAGCAATGGCAATCATTGAGGCGAAGGAACTTGTCTTTGACTACATCACCCGCGACGAGGAGGCAAAGGTTACGGATGTGAACCGCGCAATCGACGGCGTGAGCCTAAAGATTGAGGAGGGCAGCTTTGTCGCCATACTCGGGCACAACGGCTCCGGCAAATCCACCTTTGCAAAGACCCTGAACGGTATCTTATTGCCGAGCGGCGGCGCCGTGTTTATTTCCGGTATGAATACCGCGGACGATGCAAAGCTCCTCGGCATACGCCGCGAGGTCGGCATGGTATTTCAAAATCCCGACAACCAGATCATTGCGAATCTTGTCGAGGACGATGTCGGCTTCGGACCCGAGAACCTCGGTGTGCCGACCGAGGACATTTGGAAGCGGGTCGATGCCGCGCTCGCGGCAGTCGGCATGACTGCCTACCGCCTGAAGTCGCCGAATCACCTCTCGGGCGGACAGAAGCAGCGCGTCGCGATTGCCGGCGTCATGGCCATGCACCCCAAGTGCATTGTGCTGGACGAGCCGACCGCCATGCTGGATCCGAACGGCAGAAAAGAAGTGATACGCACAATCACGGAGCTAAATCGCAGCGAGGGCGTCACCGTGGTGCTGATTACGCACTACATGGAAGAAGTCGTCGGGGCGGATCGCCTGATTGTGATGGACGGCGGGCATGTCATTATGGACGGCACGCCGCGGGAAGTCTTTTCCCATGTGGAAGAATTGAAGCGCCTGCGCCTCGACGTACCGCAGGCCACCGAACTCGCACACGAGTTGAGACAGTGCGGCGTAAGTTTACCGGAAAGCGTGCTCTCCATGGAGGAGCTCGCGGAAGCTATACTGCCGCTTTGGAAGGAGAACTAAGCTGTGGGAATCCGCGCAGAACATCTGAGCTACACCTACGGGGGAGGGACTGCCTTTGAGCAGCCGGCACTCCGCGATGTGAGCTTTGAGATTCCGGACGGGCAGTTTGTCGGTCTCATAGGACATACCGGCTCCGGAAAATCCACCCTGATACAGCATTTAAACGGCCTGATTCGCGCGACCGGGGGCAAACTCTTTGTCGACGGCGAGAACATCTACGAAAAGGGCTACAACATGCGGGCGCTCCGCACCAAGGTCGGGCTCGTTTTTCAGTACCCGGAGCACCAGCTCTTTGAAATCGATGTATTCAAGGACGTGTGTTTCGGACCGAAGAACATGGGACTTCCGCAGGCTGAGATCGAGCAGCGCGCAAAAGAGGCGCTCGCAATGGTCGGGCTAACGGAGAAATTTTACAAGAAGTCTCCCTTTGAACTCTCGGGCGGACAGAAGCGCCGCGTCGCGATTGCGGGCGTACTTGCCATGAAACCGAAGGTCCTTGTGCTCGATGAGCCGACTGCGGGCCTCGATCCGCGGGGCAGAGACGAAATTCTGGACCGGGTGAAGGCACTGAACAGCGAATGGGGCCTCACGGTCATTCTGGTCTCCCACAGCATGGAAGATGTCGCAAAGTATGCGGATCGCCTGCTCGTGATGAGCGGCGGAGAAAAGCGCTTCGACGGCACGCCGAAGGAAGTGTTTAAGCACTACGAGGAACTCGAGGAACTCGGGCTTTCGGCGCCGCAGGTCAGCTACCTCGTGCAGCGCCTGCGCCGCGCGGGCATGCCGCTCAGCGATGAGATCACGACCGTCGCGGAGGCAAGGGATGCTTTGCGGGAACTCCTGAAGGGAGGTGCGCCGTGCTGAAGGATGTGACCCTAGGCCAGTACTACCCGGTGGACTCCGCACTCCATCGTCTGGACCCGAGAACCAAACTCGCAGGGACTATGGTTTACATTGTGGCGCTCTTTCTCTGCAACAATTGGCAGAGCTATGCGCTTGCGACCGCATTCCTCGCACTTGCGATCGGCCTGTCTCGTGTGCCGCTCTCCTATATGCTGCGCGGTTTAAAGGGCATACTCTTTATTCTCTTAATCAGTGTGAGCTTTAACCTCTTTTTGACCGACGGCAAGGTGCTATGGCAGTGGGGTGTCTTCAAAATTACGGAAGAGGGACTGATACTCGCGGGCTTTATGGCGCTGCGACTCATCTACCTCGTGGTCGGATCGACCATCATGACCCTCACCACGACGCCGAATGCGCTGACCCAGGGCATGGAGAAGGGACTCGGCTTTTTAAAAGTACTTCGCGTCCCGGTGCATGAGATCGCGATGATGATGAGCATAGCGCTCCGTTTTATCCCCATCCTCATGGAGGAGACCGATAAAATCATGAAGGCGCAGATGGCGCGCGGCGCGGATTTCGAGAGCGGCAATCTGATTCAGAAGGCGCGTGCCATGGTGCCGCTCCTGGTGCCGCTCTTTGTCTCGGCCTTTCGCCGTGCAACCGACCTCGCAATGGCCATGGAGGCACGCTGCTACCACGGCGGCGAGGGCAGAACGCAGATGAAGCCGCTGTGCTATCAGAGCAGAGATCGGATTGCCTACGCAGCCCTCTTCCTCTTCTTGGCGGGCATCATCGTCCTCCGTATTCTCTTCTGAGGAGAGAGCATGAGAAGAATCCGTTTGATTGTGAGCTATGACGGAAGCGGCTATTTCGGCTCGCAGATACAGCCGAATGCCGTTACCGTGGAACAAAAGCTGAACGAAGCTGTGCAGGGACTCACCGGAGCCCCTGCACAAGTTGTATTTGCGAGTCGCACAGACACGGGCGTGCACGCGCTCGGGAATGTCGCTGTCTTTGACACGGAATTCCCGATGCGCGCCGAGCGCTTTGTGACCGCGCTGAACGCCTACCTGCCGCAGGACATCCGGGTGCAGGCGGCGGATGAAGTTGCGCCGATTTGGCACCCCAGAAAACAGCACTGCGAGAAGACCTACGAATACCGCATCTGGAACGGGCGCATTATGAACCCGCTCTTACGGAACAGCGCCGCGCACTGCTATGTCCCGCTTGATTTGCGGGCGATGCGGTCCGCGCTGCCCTTTCTCCTCGGAGAGCACGATTTCGCGGCCTTCTGCGCAAGCGGCTCGGCAGCCGCGCACACGGTGCGGCGCATATACCGCGCGGAGCTCTCTGCCGAGTGTGAGGAGAGCGGCAGCTTTGCGGGGCTCATTACTTTTCGTGTGACGGGGAGCGGCTTCCTCTACCACATGGTACGCATCCTCGCCGGGACACTCCTGGAAATCGGCAGCGGGAAAAAGAGCGAGACAGCCTTCCGGGATGCAATCCGAAGCCGCAGAAGGCGCGATGCGGGACCGGTGGCACCGGCCGCGGGCCTTATTCTTCGGGAAATCCGTTACCTCCCGAACCCGAGCCGCTACGAGGCCGAGAACGAGGACTGGGCTTACGAGCTCACACAGGATACGCTCGAAGAACGCAGAGAGAGCTTTTTCACACTGCGGCGCTGCCGGGAAGCGGATTACGAGGGGCTGATGACACGTCTCATCCACGAGAGCCACAGGGACGGCGCAGAGCGCGTGTATCTCAGGGACTTAGAGAACGCGAGCCGCCTCTTTTCGGGGCGGGAATTCGGCTTTTACAGGATTCATGAGAATGCGGATGTCGCGACCCGGGAAGCCTTTCCCTATGTCGCTTTGGACCTAAAAGAATGCAGGAAAAAAGCGCCTTCTGCATTGACAGAGGGGGGACAAGTCTCTATAATATAGAGCTGTGACGCCTAGGCTAAGCTTTTACCAGCCCCGGAGAAGTAGGCTATGGGCACTTCACGTATAATCAGGCAGGAGACACGGATCTTTGCTCCCGTGTCCACTAGGAGGATAATCATGAAGAGTTTTATGGCGAATCCGGATACCGTTGAGAGAAAATGGTATGTGGTCGATGCGGATGGAGCCACCCTCGGACGTCTCGCTTCGGAGGTTGCTGCAGTGCTGAGAGGCAAGAATAAGCCGATTTTCACCCCGCATGTTGACTGCGGCGACTATGTCATTGTCATCAATGCAGACAAGATTGTGGTGAGCGGCAAGAAGATGGAGCAGAAGGTTTACTACTCCCACTCCCTCTATGTCGGCGGCATGAAGGAGACTACGCTTCGCGAGATGATGGCGAAGAAGCCGGAGAAGGTGATTGAGAAGGCAGTTAAGGGCATGCTCCCGAAGGGCCCCCTTGGCGAGCAGATGTACAAGAAGCTGCATGTCTATGCAGGAGAGAATCACAACCACCAGGCACAGAAGCCGGAAGTTCTGACCATCAAAGGCTGAGAGGAGCGTGTAGAAAATGGCAAGTGAGAGATATTACGGAACCGGAAGAAGAAAAACTTCTGTTGCCAGAGTCTATCTGGTGCCGGGAACTGGTAAGATTACGATCAACAAGAGAGACATCGAGGACTATCTTGGCCTTGAGGTTTTGAGAATGACGGTTCGTCAGCCGCTCGTTGCGACCGAGACCAACGAGAAGTTTGACGTATGTGTCAACGTTCTCGGCGGCGGTATGGCAGGCCAGGCAGGCGCTATCCGTCACGGCATCTCGAGAGCACTGCTTGAGGCAGATCAGGACTATCGTCCGGTTCTGAAGAAGGCGGGCTTCCTCACGAGAGACCCGAGAATGAAGGAGAGAAAGAAGTACGGCTTGAAGGCAGCTCGCCGTGCGCCGCAGTTCTCCAAGAGATAATCGAGACTTCAAAATGTACGAAAACCCCGGAAGCCACATGCTTCCGGGGTTTTTTCATGCCCAAAATTCTGTTCGACTGCTCGGTTTTGATGCCTATGTTCCTATGCAGAGTACCGCAAAACCAAATCGGAAACGCAGCAGAAAATAGACAAAGCAGTCGATGAGTAAAACCTCATTTTGATACAAAATAACAGTAATTAAATATAAGGAGATACGGATGAAAAACGAAAAAATATCCTATCTGACAAAGGAAAGGATTGCAAGCTCATTGAAGGGGTTCATGAAGAAAAAGGCGTTTGACAAGATTACCGTCAAGGACATAAGCGATGACTGTGATATCAGCAGGTCCGCCTTTTATTATCATTTCGAGGACATGTATGACCTTATGAAATGGACATTCGAGGCAGAAGCACTGGAACTCCTTAAAGCCAGTGAAAACAGCATGGACTGGGACGATGGCATATTGTCGATTTTCAGGTATGTGCATGACAATAGGAAAATCTGCTTGTGCGCATATAACAGCATTGGAAAGGACCTTCTTAAGAAAATGCTTTATGAAGGTACGAGCGCAATAATGATGGCGTTTATAAACAATATTTTACAGGATGTTCCCGCCGATAAGGAACATGCGGATTTTATTGGCAAGTTCTATACCGAGGCGCTGGTCAGTTGCCTCGTGACATGGATGCTTGAAGGGGAGCCGTATGCCCCGGAGGAAATGATTAATCTGTTGGAGATAGCCATGCATGGCAGCATCATGGCGGCGCTGCAAAGAAGCGCGGAAAAGAACGGGGGAACAAATAGTATTTCCGCCAGACGCTCCACTTTATAAAAATATGCAAAAACCTTACAAAACAGCCCGTATGTCAGACATCTGATATACGGGCTGTTTTGTTTGTTGTTATTAAACTCCCGATGTTTTATTTTAGAACCAGCAAAGGGAAAGGAGGTGGTCATATGGTTGACGGGACTTACCAGGTCAAGATGCGTACTCCATTGGGCGTTAAAAACGGGGAATTAATTCTTCATAGTAATGATGGTGTGCTTAACGGTTCGTTGGTTGTAATGGGTAAGAAAAATATATTTGAGCCGGGAACAACGGATGGCAGAAATTTTAATTTTAAAGGGAAAATACAAACTTCCGTCGGGAAGACGGAGTATGTATGCAGCGGCAGCGTAAACGGGGATGAGCTGTCAGGCATTGCGAAAACCAAGAAGGGCGACATAGCACTTAACGGAATGAGGAAATAAGAAAGAAGGAGACTTGTTATGTTAGGAAATTATAAAAGACAGGATGACGGCCAGTTTTATTTTGTTGGCGGAGGGCTTGGATGCCTGACGGGTGCCGCTTACCTTTTAAGGGACTGCGGGTTTGAAGGAAAGGACATCCATATTATAGAGGCGCTGCCTGTGGCAGGCGGGTCAAATGATGCCTGTGGAGATCCGGAGCATGGCTGGATATGCCGCGGTGAGAGGATGTTCAATAAGCAGACGTATGAAAACTTCTGGGATATAATGTCTAGCATCCCTTCCCTTACGAATCTGGGCAACAGCGTGACAGACGATATGTTTGAATTCTCGTCCACAAAGCCCTGCAAGGCAAAGGCTCGTTTGCTTGATGCTGACGGGGAAATAATAGATTCTTCCAGTTACGGGCTGAACAAACAGGAGCTGAAGCTTGTGCTTAGTCTTTTAAAGGCAGACGAAAACGAGCTTGACGACCTTACAATTGAGGATTGGTTCGGCGTAAGCCCGCACTTTTTTAAAACCCCGTTCTGGTACATATACGAAGGCACTTTCGCATTCCAGCCATGGTCAAGTGTTATAGAATTTAAGCGCTACCTGACACGCTTTTTCCATCTCATCACGAGGATAAATACTGCTAGCGGGGTAACCCTGACGCGGCACAGCCAGTTTGAAAGCATAATCACGCCGCTGCTTAAGGTGCTTGAGGATGCGGGGGTTGACTTTGTTTATAACACAGTGGTGACCGACATGGATTTTGCCGATGGTGACGGGATTACGGTTACCGGGCTACATGTCGTACATGGCGATAAAAAGGATTATATCAAGCTGAATGAAAATGACAAGGTAATAGTTACATTAGGATGCATGACCGACAATGCCACCTTCGGGAATGCTGAAAAGGCTGCGGGCATTGATGACTCTTACCCAATGAGTGCTAACTTGTGGAAAAACATTGCTGCAAAGAAACCGGTGCTTGGCAACCCTGACAAGTTCTTCGCACACCCTGATAAGTCAAAGTGGATGACATTCAACTGCACCTTCCACGGGAACACTTTCATGGACTGGATGGAAAAATACACCCACAACAAGACGGGGGAGGGGCTCCTGACTTCCTTTACGGGCTCTCCCTGGCATATGGAGCTACGCATTCCGCTCCCGCCTTATTTTGAAAATCAGCCAGAGGATTATTCGTTCCTGTGGATGTGCGCCTTCTATACCGATGAGCCGGGACGTTTCACGGGAAAGCCTGAATACGAATGCACGGGACTGGAAATACTGGATGAGATATTGATGAGCCTGCCAATGGATGACGATACCCGCCAGAAGTGCCGGGACGAGGTTGTTGCCGCAATACCGGTTATGCTGCCGTATACGAATGCACATTTTCTTGCGCGTTCCGCAGGCGACCGGCCCGATGTCGTGCCGGAAGGGAGCACGAATCTTGGATTTACCGGACAATATTGCGAGATTCCGGAAGACTGCGTGTTTACCGAAGAATACTCCGTCAGAGCTGCACGAATGGCGGTTTACAAGCTTTTAGGCATGAAACGGGATGTCTGCCCGGTCAAGCCAATCCAATACGACGTAAGGATTATCCTTGCGGCATTGGTGTCATATTTGAAATAGTATGAGACAGGAAAAAGTGTCTGCCAGTAAGCGTCAATCGGCTATGGCAGGCACTTCTCGTTGTTATATTACGTGATCGTCCTATTGGTTACTCTTTTATTCAACCTGATTGGCACGCCATTGCTGATGAATAGCCAGGTTAAGGAGGTTGATTATGGATGATGGAATGTCCGGTGCAGTGTGGGTGTAATGCTCATGTTGCACCGGACTTTTTTCTCTGGCAGGAACTGCCGTTAAAGCATCCGGAATGGATGCGTAGCTCGATGCCGCAGGCAGCGTTCTAAATAAATCGTTCAAAATCAGGAAGAACTTTGAATTGGTTTTGTTCGTTTCTTAGAGTAGAATATAAATGAGAAGTTTTAACTTGCTGCGAGCAACTTTTGACATCGAACAAGAGGTTCCGTATGGATTTCATGACAATTAAGCAGGCTTCTGCAAAATGGGGAATCTGCACAAGGAGAGTACAGACATTATGCACGGAAGGGCGAATTGATGGTGCCGAACGTTTAGGGCATCAGTGGATCATTCCTATTGATGCAGAAAAGCCGAAGGATGCCAGAATCAAAAGCGGCAGATACATGAAAGCAAAATCTTGAAATGGAGAGAACGAAGATGGAAAGAAAACCGTATAGTGCCGGAGCAGTGAAATTTTCGTTCTGGTTCATGGAATTTCGGAAAACCGTGCAGCTTTTGAGCGAGGGTAAGAGCTTTGCAGACATTAAAAAGTTGAATGAAGAGGCAAACATCTATGGCGCACCGACAAAACTACGAGCGCAGCAGATTTATTCTACTGTAACAGCCCGTATCAAGACAGTAGATGAAAGCTTTTATCCAATCTTTTTGAGCAGTGATCTTGCCACACAGAAGTTATTTGTGCTGACTGCGGCTCTTTTGCATGACACGCTGTTCTTTGATTTTGTGTATGAAGTAGTGCGGGAAAAAATGATTCTTGGTTCCGATGAGCTGACGGAAGCGGATATTCGGATATTCTTCAAAAATAAGCAGGAACAGAGTGAGAAAGTGGCTTCTTTTCAAGATTATACGCTGCGCCGTCTCGGGACCTGCTATAAAACACAGCTTTATGAAGCAGGACTTTTAGAAAGCAACCGGGCAAACGGTACAAGAAAAATACTGAAGCCAATTCTTGATATTGCATTTGAACATTGGCTTTATGACCATGATCTTGGCATCATGGTAAAAACACTGACGGGGGTAAGATGAAATGGACAAGGTGAATTTCTCCGCAGGAGAAAGAGAGTGTGGCCTGGGCCATTTAAGCCAAAGATTGGATGAGATGGAGCTTGCAATCCATAAGCCGTCTTTCCGAAAAGGAACGGGCCGCGCAAATGAGGTCAACTATTGGGTGTTTGATTATCCACCGGAAAAGGAACTGGAAGTTCGGGAGCGCGTAGAGTATCTGAAAAATAAGAACGACCGGGGCGATGAT